>CAJXLE010000207.1 GCA_913055895.1 uncultured Bacteroidota bacterium
TCCTTCTATGCTGTCGATACCCATGCGCGAGTCACAGACATCGCATGTGATCTGCATCATCTCTGAATCTAACTACGCAACGAAGACATAAAGCTTTTACTCACGAAAATGTGATTAATTAGTGAGGTTACTCATGAGTGATACACCAAACGAAGATTTAATGACAAACGCTAGCGACGATAGAATACAGCAGGATTCAGGGTACGAAATGCCAGACGAAATAGTTACTGCCAGCCTGTTCACGGGTGCTGGGGGGTATCAGGACTATGGATCACGCCTGTATGGGGTCGAGTATCTCTACAACAGGCTTGACTACCGGCTTAATCCAGGCAGGGGGCTCCAGTTGGCCACCTTTGCCAGTGCCGGCAAGAGGCAGGTCAGGGGAGAGGGCGGCTCCCGCACCAGCGTAGAGGCAGGTCTTGACGTCTCCTGGTTTCACCCGCTGTATCGTTCGTGGGTCATGCATTTGGCCAATAAAAGCCGTTTCCGGCAGGCCTGGTCGCAAGGAGAGACTGCGGGCATCCGGGAGAACGGCCTGTATCGTTTTGGGGGTTTCGGTTCCTTGCGTGGTTTTGATGAAAATGCGCTGTTGGCATCATCCTACACCATTTTTACCCTGGAGGCCAGGTACCTGCTCTCCCGCAACAGCAATGTGTATGCCTTTTTCGACTGGGCATGGTACCGAAAGCAAACGCCCTCTCAAATGCTGAGCGATACCCCTTATGGATTTGGTGTGGGTGCCCACATTGATTCGGGCATGGGCATTTTTTATCTCAGCTATGCCCTGGGCCACCAGTTCAACCAACCCATCGACCCGGGTTCAGGACGCATACACCTTGGGTATGTAAGCAAATTCTGAGGCCCGGATATTCTTGCATCCATTTTAATAGCTGCCGTAAATTTTCAGCAGCGGTTCGCGTATTCGGCCGGCCTGGCCGGATAAGTAAAAAGCAATGGCGTCGGCTATCTCCACAGGCTTGACCCATTCATCGAAGTTGGCATCGGGCATGGCCTGGCGGTTGGGGATCGTGTCGATCATGTCGGGGGCTATCAGGACTGCGGAAGCCTGTGTGCCCCTGAATTCCTCATTGACGATCTCATAGAGCTTTACCAGCATGTGTTTGGAGATGGTGTAAGAGGTGAGGGCTTTGCCCCCTTTCTCGACAGCAGGCTTGGACCCGATAAAAAAGATGTGTCCTTTTTGTTGCTCCTTGAGTTTTTTTGCCAGGGGCTGGGCAAAATGGAAGGCCGTTCTGAAATTCAGGTCGATCATCTGGTCCAGGTCCTGGTCGGTGGTCTTCAGAAACGACTTCATCTGGAAGCCCCCAACAGTCAGGACCGCCCCTTCTATTTCGCCTGCCTGACGGATGAAATTTGCTGACTCATCGGCTTTCAGGGCGTCGACTGCTTCCACTTGAAGGTTCTCATTGTTTTTGAAGGTCGATTTGAGCTCATCGGGACTTGGACCACCGGGTATAACGGTGCCATAGACTTCATATCCCGTGTCTAAAAGTTTTTGTGTGACGAAGGTTCCCAGGCCTCCGTTGGCTCCTGTTACCACAACTTTTTTTGCCATATCTTCTAATTTTTAGGTTGAAACCAGCATTTCCCAACGGGATCGATAAACAGGCCGGTTGGTGTTCATGGGTTGCCTTATCCGTTGGGTGTTTGATAAGTTTGTTTTTTGTTTAATGTTTTGGCCTTGTTTGCCTTTACACGCCAAAACAATCACCTGTTATTGTGAGATCAATGATTGTTTTGTCATGGAGGTTCCCTTTGTCTTTTTCGAAAACCAACGCTGCATGTTTTTTCAAGGTTCCCACTGTGATGCAACAATTCAGAAAGCAAAAAGTTAAAAAACGTCCGGTGCTGATACATGCACCGGACGTTCAACCATGAGCCAACCGATTTATTGAAGCTCAAGGGTTATGCTGCGTTTTGTGTAATTTTTCTCCCTGCTTTCCGGGAAAGTTGTTCTTATATTGTATAAGTCCCCTTTAACAGATTGCCGGATTCCATTGTTTATTTCTACATGGAAACTGCAATGTAACGGTTAACAATATTTATCGGATGGCAGTTTTTCTCTTATCGTCTGTTTTTTTGTAAATTTTTTAGCAGGTTAACATTGGTTCACATGAATTTGAAAAATGGTCCCAATATTTTATTTGACTATATTTCTATTAATCTATGTGGCAAATAGAACTCATCTCCGTGGGCGGGAATGTTTCAAATCATTACATCGCTAAAAGATAATTCATTATATTTGTGTTTGGGAGGGGTAAGTGGGTAGCAAAACCCTCAATACAAAGGGGTGAATTCAAAAAATATATGGAAGGTCCATGAAAAAGGACAGTATACAACTTCAAATCACGGCCGATGGTTCGCATACTTTATATGTGGAGGATATGGATGAACATTATCATTCATGGCACGGGGCCATCCGGGAGTCGCAGCATGTGTTTGTTGACAAGGGGTTGAAAGAGATTGCAGCAAAGGAGGTTCAGCTGTTGGAAGTTGGTTTTGGCACCGGTCTGAATGCCTATCTTACCTGTCTGGAGGCATCAAAAAACCATCGCATGGTTCGATACGATGCCCTGGAAAAATATCCGCTACCCATTGAAATTTTCCGTAAACTTAATTACAACGGACAGCTCGGTGGTGACGAAGGCGATTGTTTTGAGAGATTGTCTCAGTCCCCATGGGGAGAACCGACAAACGTTTCCGCTTTTTTCTCGATTCGTAAGATGCAAGACGATTTTCTTACGTTTCAGCCACGCAGGCAATGGTATCATGTGATCTACTTTGATGCCTTTGCGCCCGAAAAGCAGCCTGAGATGTGGCAGGAGCAACACATGCGAAAATTGTATGATGCCCTTGTGCCTGGCGGCATCCTGGTGACTTACTGTGCCAAGGGAGCCGTGAAGCGGATGCTCAGGAGCATCGGTTACAGGGTGGAATCGCTTGTCGGTCCCCCGGGTAAACGTGAAATGATACGGGCGATAAGACCGGAATAATTTTGTAATGGATTTATTCAGCCAACCCGAATAATTATTATATCTTCGCTTCATAAATTGAATTATTTTCAACTCAAAAAGCAACAAATATGAATCTAAGAAACTTATTGGTTTTAGGTGTTTTGGTGATATTTATCGGCGCATGCAGCAAAAGCGGCAACATAGGCAGCAGCGCCAGTATGAAATCTGAACTGGATACCGTTAGTTACGCTCTTGGAGCTGATGTGGCCAAGAGCCTGCAAAGCAGAAACGGAGTGGACGAGCTCAACTATTCTGCTTTCATCAAAGGCATGCAGGAAGTTTTTGAAGGAGAAGAAGTGATGATGGATGATTCACAGCGCAGGAATAAGATCCGCACTTACCTTCAGCAACTGTCCCAGAAGCGCAACCAGGAAAATCTTGAAAAAGGGCAGGAGTTCCTTGAAGAAAACAAGAATAAGGAAGGCGTTCAGGTCACTGAAAGCGGTCTTCAGTACAGGGTTATTGAAGAGGGATCCGGAATCACGCCCGATGCCAATGATACGGTCAAGGTGCATTATACAGGCAAGACCATCGACGGTGAGGTTTTCGACAGTTCAAAGGAGCGTGGCAAGCCTGCTGAATTTCCTGTCAACCGTGTTATCAAGGGATGGACCGAAGGACTCCAGATGATGAAGGAAGGCGCACAATACAAATTCTTTATTCCCACCGACCTTGCTTATGGAACCCAGGTACGTCCAGGTGGCGAGATCGAGCCCAACGAAGCCCTCATCTTTGATGTGGAGCTTCTGGAGGTAACCAAAGTGGAAGGTGACGGCAGCGAAGAGTAGCGTCAACAGTAAAAAACAGCCAGATAAAACAAGCAGATATTGATGAATTGCCTTCGGCGGGACCGCCGAAGGCTTTTTTTAGTCGAGTTGGCGCATGATGTTTTGCTTTTGTTCAAAGAAAGCGCGGTTGTCCAGGTTTTTCTGACCCCTTTCCAGCGGGTTGGTGATGTGGCTGATCACCTGTACAGGGGGGCGGCTAAAGACAAAGATCTCTTCGCCCAGAACAAGTGCTTCGTCCACGTCGTGGGTCACAAAAACCACTGTACGCCGGTCATTTTCCCACAACCGTAGGAATGTTCTCATCAGGTTCCATTTCAACCGCGGGTCCAGGGTTTTCAGTGGTTCATCCATCAGGATCAGGTCCGACGGATAGCTAAAAGCCCGGGCTATGGCCACCCTTTGCTTCATACCCCCGCTCAGCTGCTCGGGGTAGTAATGGGCAAAGTCCTGGAGTCCAACCAGTATCAGGTTGTTGTCGATGGCCTTTTCTTTATCATGAGCGTCCTGGTGGCGCAGCACAAAGTCAAGGTTGCCGCGTACCGTCTTCCAGGGCAGCAGTCGGGGTTCCTGGAAGATGAAGGATATCTTCTTGTTTTCAACCCCTTTTATATCACCTCCATCCTGTGATGTGATCCCGCCTATCATATTCAGGAGTGATGTTTTGCCGCAACCCGAAGGTCCCAGTATGCAGCTGATGGTTTTATCGGGCAGGGCAAGAGAAAAATCCCGGTAGATCACCAGTTTATCATAATGCTTGTGGATGTGCTGCAGCTGTATGCTCATTGGGTTTTTCTTTTCCAGGTGACGGTTTGTTTCTCGATTAAACGCACCAGGTGGTCGAACAAATAACTCAATCCAACGGCGATGACGGTCCAGGCAATCACCTTGTCCACCAGCAGGTAAGTCTGGGCATTCTGCATGAAGGTACCGATGCCGAACCGGGGTTGGCTCAGCACCTCACCAATGATGATGGCCCTCCAGCCAAAACCCATGGCGCTGGAAACCCCGCTGAAGATGAAAGGGGTGATGGCGGGCAGGTAGATATCGCGAACAATGGAGGGGGAAGGCACCCGGTGGACCCTGGCCATGACGATCAGCTTAGGATCGATGTTGCGGATGCCTTCTATGATGTTGGTGCAGATGAACGGGAACATGGTGAGCAGGGCAATGAAGACAGGCACCTGGCTTACGTCGAACCATATCAGGGCAAGCAGGATCAGCGAGATAACCGGGGTGGAGCGTATGGTAACCAAAATGGGACGCAGAAAAGCGTCAAAGGCTTCGTTTACCCCGGCTGCTATGCCAAGGATCATGGCCAGCACGAAGGAGATGGCAAAACCGATGAGCCCGCGAGCGATGGTGGCCATGATGATGCGCAGAAAATCCTTT
>CAJXLE010000208.1 GCA_913055895.1 uncultured Bacteroidota bacterium
CAGAGTTGGGTGGAGTCGATGGCTTCGTTGAGAAAGTAGTTCATGGGATACAAAGCCTCGTAGGCTTCCAGCATATCGTCGACGAGGGTCTCGCTGGCCAGCTCTTCATCGCTCAGGGGCTTGGAGGCTGTGTAATGCTTGTGGTTGAGGAGGCCTATGTGCTCAAAATCCTTGGGGAATCCCTGTGGAGCCGTTTTCAGCTTCTCGATGTTGTCCAGTGCCCCGAAATGCTTCTTAAACTCAGGATCGTTCAAGAGCTCCAAAAACTCATCGGTGTGGTGGTAGATCTCATTGCGGATGGCTTTCAGACTGGCTGAAGGCGGCATGTAGACCCCGCCGGCTATGAAGGAGGCATCGGGTTCCAGGTGAAAGTAATACCCGGCATACCCGCCTTTCCTTCCCCCGGGCGCAATGTAGGCGCCAAAATTGGTTTTATAGGGCGATTTGTCTTTGGAAAAACGTATATCCCGGTTGATGCGGAACATACAATCGCGCGGCTCCAGGTTCTTCACCCCTTCATCAAAACGGCTCAACCCGGCGATCAAAAGGGCCACATGCTGCTCAAACTCCTGCCGGACAGATTGATAGGCCGGCTTGTTGGCATGAAACCACTCCTTGTGGTTGTTCTTTCTCAGTGTCCGCAAAAAATCCAGAAGTTCCCGGCTGATCATGGTTTTGTCTTTTAAATTACAAATTTATGGCTTTCAGGTTACAATTCAAGTGGTTACAACATACAATTCAACTGGTTACAATCTATAAATAAATTGGTTGCAACCACCTCAAAAAAGATGTCCCTCTTTCAAAAGAAGTATCATCTTGCAATAATGTATGCTTTTCTCAATAACACATATCCGGCAACATCAACTCTAGATTAGCTGCTTCAAAATGTTTTCCAGGGTCCCCACTCGTTTTCCTTCTTCGAAAATACATTTTTCAGATAAGAGAAAATAGCGGTGCAAAAGTTTCCTGAGAAAAAATATCTATGTCCACCATCGCACCGTTGGGTGCCATCAGGCGATGGCCGGGAAGTTAAAATGTCTCCATCAAAATCGAAGATGTGTCTCCATCAAAATCACGGCCTCAATTGCGGTGGGCTTGATTACAACCACCATCCTCATCCTGCACCTGGCTGACATCATACCGGAAAACCTGACCGGATAAAGCTGGCGGCCGGAGTCAGCATCTGGTGCTAGTATCTGGTGATTAGCGGCAGGTGCTAGCGTCTGTTACTAGCGGCTGTTACTAGCGGCTGGTGCTCCCGGCTGCGGATCCCGGCCTGGCTCGATGACAATTTCCTCAATATGCTCCATGCCTTTGTCAATCAAAGAGTTAAAATCCACCTGGTTTTCTGATTCTTTGATTTTATCAAGCCTGGGTTTGGTTTGCGGATGGCGTGGCACAAAGATGGTGCAGCAGTCGGTGTAGGGCTGAATGGAGATGTTGTACGTGCCGATCTGGCGGGTGAAATCAATGATCTCCTCCTTGTCCATCCCTATCAGGGGCCTGAACACGGGCAGGTCGACCGCAGCGTTGGTCACCGTCAGACTTTCCATGGTCTGGCTGGCCACCTGGCCGATGCTTTCGCCGGTAACCAGTGCCTGGGATGAGGTCCGGGTTGCTATCCGGCTGGCCGCCTTCATCATCATACGCCGCATGATGATGGTAAGCTGATCCTGCGGGCAATAGTCGGCGATGGCCTCCTGGATTTCAGTAAAGGGGAATATATAGAGGGTCATCTTTCCGGTATAACGGGCCAGCTGTTGTGCCAGGCTGATCACCTTCTTCTTGCTGCGCTCACTGGTATAGGGATAGCTGTGGAAGTGGACGGCATCCAGGGCCACGCCACGCCGGGCAATCAGCCAGGCTGCCAGGGGACTGTCGATGCCCCCGGAAAGAAGCGTTACGGCTTTGCCACCGGTGCCCACCGGCAGACCGCCCGGACCGCGTTCCTTGTCGATATACATGTAAGCCCATTCTTTTCGAATGTTGATGTAAAGGGTTACATCGGGGTTGTGCACATCCACTTCCAGGTGGGGGAAGGACTCGCCTATATGTCGTCCCACGATGTTCTTGACCTCCTGCGAACGATGGGGAAAATGCTTGTCGGTGCGGCGGGTCTCCAATTTAAAGCTTCGGCTGTCATTGAGCTGTTCGGCAAAATATTTTGCGGCCTGCTTTTGTATGGCATCCAGGTCTTTTTCCACCTCCAGGGCCCTGTGAAAGACCAGCACACCAAAGACTTCCCGAAGTCTTTCAACGGCTTTATCCAGGTCGAAATCCCCATTGGGCTCAATGTAGAGCATCGACTGGCCCTTGCGGATGCGGTAATCGCCCGTACCCTGCAAAGCAGCCTTTATATTCCTTATCAGGGCCTTGACAAACTGGGGACGGTTGTTGCCCTTCAGCATCACCTCTCCGTATTTGACAATCAGCAGTTCTTTCATAGACTCACTAGAATACCTGTTCTTTATCTCAACTCTTATCCTTAGCCTTCCTTAGCCTTAGCCTTCTTCTCCTTCTTCTTCTCCTTAGCCTTTATCTTCAATCTTAGCCTTCTTCTTCGCCTTAGCCTTAGCCTTTATCTTCCTCTTAGCCTTAATCTTTTATCTTATCCTTATTCTTAAATCTTAGCCTTAGCCTTCTTCTTCGCCTTAGCCTTTATCTTCAATCTTCTTCTTCTTCTCCTTAGCCTTAGCCTTCTTCTTAGCCTTAGCCTTCTTCTTAGCCTTAGCCTTCTTCTCCTTCACCCCATCATCTTCCTCATCCTCTTCACCGCCGGCACCAGATGCTCCATGACCTGGTCCGTCTCTTCTTCACTGTTCATAATGGAAAAGCTGAACCGAAGGGCGCCCTGCACCACATCACGCGTTCTTCCCATGGCCTGGAGCACATGACTGGGTTTGTTTTTCCCCGAGGTACAGGCCGAGCCTGTAGACACATATATACCGGCCGATTCCAGTTTTCTCAGCAACACTTCACCCTGCAAGCCGGGAAAGGATACATTCAGAATGTGCGGGGCAGCTTGTGGATCGTCGGGCGTGTTGACCACCACATCTTCGAAGGCATCCGTGATTTTCTTCCTTAATCGGTTTCGCAGATGGCCCATATGCAGCTGTTTCTCGAAAACATCGTTAAAATTCATTTGCACGGCCTTGCCAAAACCGGCAATGCCTGGCAGGTTCTCCGTGCCCGAACGAAGGCCGCCTTCCTGGGCTCCCCCATCCAGCAAGGGTGTGAGGTTCACCCCCTGTTTCCTGAACAGCGCTCCTGTTCCTTTGGGTCCGTGCACCTTGTGGGAGCTCAACGTGAGCAGGTCGATGCCTGAAGGATGGGGGTGCAGCGGGGTCTTTCCAAACGACTGGACGGCGTCCACATGAAAGAGGGGCCTGGCATGGCGGTCGCGCAGAATCTCGTTTACCCGGTCGATGGGTTGAATGACACCTGTCTCGTTGTTGACATGCATGATGCTCACCAGGATGGTATCATCACGCAGGGACTCTTCAAAGCTGGCAAGGTTGATCATTCCGTTGGAATCCACCGGGAGACGGGTCACTTCATATCCTTCCCTTTCCAAGGCCTGGCAGGTTTCCAGCACCGACTTGTGTTCTATGGCCGATGTGATGATGTGTTTGCCTTTTCTTTGGTGTGCCCGGGCCGCTCCCTTGATCACCATGTTGTTGGTTTCGGTTCCCCCGGAAGTAAAATATATCTCACCGGTGGTGGATTGTAGCGCATCGGCGAGTATCTGCCTGGCTTTTTCCAGATGCTCTTCAGCCTGAATGCCCAAATGGTGCAATGATGATGGGTTGGCAAAATCCTGACGCATCACCTTCCCCACCAGCTCAGTGACCTCGTCAAAAGGCCTGGTTGTGGCTGCATTGTCAAGATAAACCATAATCTCCTGCTTTTCCTTTTATTACACCAACGTACCGGGATTGTTCATCGTACATTTGCACCTCATCCATTTATGCATTGATGTATTCGGGCATTTTCGCATTCGCGGTGCAACATTCACGCATTCGCGTAAATTTGAATTCACTCATTCAAACATTCATATATTCACGCAGTCACGCATTCTCACAGATCATTTATTCGAGTATTTTTGAATTTACTCGCTTCCGCACATTCACCTTACGCTTGCAAATTTCTTTGCTCAACAATCGCGTTTTAAAGACTTACACATTCACGCATTTACGCATTATCTTCTTTACATCGAATAATACAACCCTGCATCCGGACCCAGCGGCAGTCCAAAAACGATCCAGACTACCAGCAACAAGATCCAGAAGACGAAAAAGACGATGGTATAAGGCAGCATGGTGGAGATGATGGTGCCAATGCCGGCCTTGGGATCGTATTTCTGGATGAAGGCAATAATCAATGCGAAAAAGCTCATCATGGGTGATATGATGTTGGTGACGCTGTCACCTATGCGGTAGACCACCTGCGACAACTCCGGTGAATAGCCCAGGAACATGAACATGGGCACGAAGATGGGTGCCAGGATGGCCCATTTGGCCGAGGCGCTGCCCATCAACATGTTGATGCCGCCCGAGAGGATCACAAACAGGATCATCAGCGGGATGATGCCCAAATCGGTTGCCATAAGGCCCTTCGCGCCACTGATGGCCAGGATCATCCCCAGGTTGCTCCATTTGAAGTAAGCCACGAACTGGGCGGCAAAGAAGACCAGCACGATGTACATGGCCAGGGTTTTCATCGTCTCCCCCATGCCTTTCATCACCTGTTCGTCGTTGGTGTATTTGCCGGTGATAAAGCCATATGCCAGTCCCGTGGCCCCGAAAATCACAAAGATGATGGTAACCACTCCTTTGAGTACCGGTGAGTTGAGGATGCCACCGTCGGGTCCACGCAAGATGCCGTCTTCGGGTATCATGCCCCATAATATCAAGCCGGCGATGACCAAAAAGGTGATGAAAGCGCCCAGTATGCCTTTCTTTTCAAGGGGAGAAAGCCTTTCCAGCTCCTCCGATTCCCCCTCATGGTGGTAGGTACCCAGGCGTGGCACCACTACGCGCTCGGTGACCCAAGTACCTCCTATGGCAATAATCACTGTGGAGGCAATCATGAAATAGTAGTTGGCCGTGGCATTGACCACATAGTTGGGATCCACAATGCGGGCTGCCTCCTGGGAGAGGCCTGCCAGCATCGGGTCG
>CAJXLE010000209.1 GCA_913055895.1 uncultured Bacteroidota bacterium
GCGCGTGAAGGTCACTATGGGCAGGTGTTCGGGCGGGTTGCCGCCGTCCGAGGCCCAGGCATTGAATTCCTGTCCGCGAAGGCCTTCGCGGGTGATGGCATTGGGCCAGGTCCTGCGTATGCCGGTAGCCTTGATGGGCTCGTGGGCGTTGACGGCCACCTGGTGTTCGGCTGCCGTTTTCAGCACCTTGCGGTAGTGGTTGACCATCCACTGTCCGTGGTGGTATTCGCCATCGGGGATGATCTCCCCTACATAACCGGTCTTGACCGAATGGATGCCCAGGTTCTCCATAAGGTTGTAGGCGGTGTCCAGCTGTTTCTCGTAAGTGCGGGGGGCAGCCGAGGTTTCATGGTGCATGATGAGCTCTACACCCTTCTCCCGGGCGTAGCGTGCCACTTCCTGCAGGTCGTAGTCGGGATAGGGGGTGACAAAATCAAAAACCCCTTCGCGGTCTTCAAAACCTATCCAGTGCTCCCATCCGGTGTTCCATCCTTCCACCAGCACACCTCCGATGTTGTTTTCGGCGGCAAAATTGATCATCTCTTTGGCATGCTCGGTGGTGGCCCCGTGCTTTCCGCCTTCCATGGCCCATGTGGATTTGCCCAGGTGCATCTCCCACCATATGCCGGCGTATTTCATGGGTTCAAACCACGGCATGTCGCCCAGCTTATTGGGGTCGTTCAGGTTGACGATCAGGTCGGATTCGATCAGCCCTGCGGCATCTTTGGAGATCTGAACGGTACGCCAGGGTGTTTCAAAGGGCACTTTTCTCTCCACCTTATGCTCCCGGAGGTCGGTACCCACCAGGTTGCTGTGCATCATCAGGTTTTCCTTGTCCACCTGTAGGGTCATGCCTGCATAATTGGTCAGGTCGGCCTCGTGAAAGCTCAGGTGCAGCCCCTGGTCCGTTTTCATGGTGATTGGGGTGTTGACGGCATTGACCGGGATGTGTGTCTGGGCCAGGTTGTCGTTGTTGCGCTTGCTGGTGGCATCGATACCGGTGAAGGGGGTGGTGTTGTAAAGGTGCTCGTATATGTGCCAGTCGCCCGGTATCCACCAGCACCTATGGTCGCCGGTGAGGTTGAACTGCGTCTTTTCTTCCATGATCAGCGCCTGCTTCATGCCTTCCTGCTCGGGGAAGACATAGCGAAAGCCTATGCCGCTGTTGTAGGCCCTGAAAATCAGATCCATCCTGCGGCCAGGGCTCGATTTTTCTTTCAGCTCCACCCTGAGCTGGTTGTAATGGTTGACCACTTCTCTTTTCTCTCCCCAGGGCATGGTCCATGTCTCGTTCACCGTTTTTTTGTCGGAATCTATGATTTCCCATCCCGATTTGATGGCGGGGCCGTTTTTCAGTTCAAACCCCAGCAGGGAAGTGTCCAGTATGGTTTCCCCATCATGGGATACCATATAACCCGGCTGTTGGTCGCTTGAAAAAGCCAGCCTGATTTCTGTTTTGCCGTCGGGCGAGGAGAGTGTGGTTTTGTTTTGCTCTGACAGGCGGTTGCACTGTGCAAAAAGCATCATCATGATGCCGGTGATCAGTAACAAGAATCTGGTTTTCATAGGAATGTTTTTAATTTTTCGTCAAATGAAACGTCCATCTCAAAATTATCATTTGTCGTGAGCTTCTAATGATTGTTTGAGCATGGTTGTTTCATTATGCCCTGGTTGTTTTGTTGAACATCGTTTTGAAGCCGTAAAGATAAGCAATTAAGGGGATTCGGATGCAATTTGGTATGAAAAATCTCCTCTGCCCGGCCGGCAGGATTCCACCACAGCTTGAAATGATCAATAGGGGGCGGTGCACCCTGGTGTCAATTTGCAACATGTATGATGGCGGAGCACATGAAAACCTTTGCAGGCGGGTGTGGGGTGGGGTTGTCTTGATCCTGATGACAAAATTGATCCGGCTATTGCATCGTAAGGATTTTTTGATTATAATTATAGATTGGCCGATGGTTCCCTTTTACAATTATCATTTGACCGGCTCTGTATGAGCTGCTTTTATTGCTTTCCCAAATAATGGTTGTTTCTGTAAAAAAAACACAACAATGAGTAAAAAGACAGGCATCTGGATTGACCACTCAAAGGCTTACATTGTGAGCCTGGAAAATGAGAAAGAGCATGTTTCCACCATTGAGTCCAAGGTCGGACGAAAGGTGAGATTATCCGGCGGCAGCCGGACGAAAGTTCCTTACGGACCCCAGGACATTGCCCATGAAGGTCGCAGGTACAGGAAGTATAAGCAGCAATTGAAAAATTATTATGAGAAGGTTTGCACAAAGGTAGGTGATACGGAGTCCCTGTATATTTTTGGTCCCGGCGAAGCCAAAACCGAGCTGAGGAAGCATATGGAAGGGCTCAAGCACACAGCCCCGCCTATTGTTGGGATGGATTCGGCCGACAAGATGACCCGGAGACAGTTGGTTGCAAGGGTGAGGGATTATTACCGGAGTGAGGCTACAACCACCACAAAGACCTGATGCTTGCAACTGGTGGCCCATCGGTGCCAATAGATACGTGAACTTAAAGGGTCTGTCCATTGCAGGGACAGACCCTTTTAACATAAAGGCGATTATGTTATTGCTTTGGTTTATCAATATTTTTTCATTGAACTTTTAGCGGGCAAAAAGCATTTCTATTGCTGTGGCTTTTACAAGCCTGGTTGAAAAAGATGATTGATTGTGAAAGTGAGGGTAAGATTTGTGGATGAATATACAACAGGTAACCTACCATGATTGGGGGCTACAGATCTGGCAGGATTGGGCCTGGAATATCTCAGGATTTTCAGGATGTTGAAAAAGAAAACTATTATGAGTAACTTGTACATATATACACATGGGTTATGGAGGTACATTGTTTTGGCAATATGCGGATTTTTGAGGTCGATCCGCCTATTGCCCTAAAACCATACATTGGAAAGTACTTCATTTACGAAAACCTGGATGAAAGGATGAAGTGTCGTTTTTTTAGGGCCCTGCCCAACGGCATGGTGGAGATGTTTTTTCTTTTCAACGGGACCAACATCCTGTTTCTTAGCAACCGGCGGAGAGAGGTTTTTTCCAGTTTTGTAGCCGGGGTTTTTGAGCTGGACCATCCCATGAAAATAAGGGTGGAATCGGAAAACGACCATTTCAGTGGTATCGGCATCCTGTTTACTTACCTGGGCGTTAACAGGATATTGGGGATGGGTTTGCATGAACTCACCAACCAGGTTTTAGAAAGCTCCTGTTTTACACCGGCAAGACAAAATGACCTGCATGATGAGCTGGAATTTGGCACGGATCAGCGCCACCGGCTCAGGCGACTGAATGATTTCTTTTTGGGGCATTTACATAACCAGCAAGCCCCGGTGCAACGCGTTTTGTTCGTGTTAAACCGTTTGGTGCATATGTATGGTCCCCTGACTGTGGAAAGGGTGGCCCACGAATTCAACATATCCTATAAATCATTATACAGGATGTTTGTTGATGAGTTTGGCCTGACACCAAAAATGTACCTGAAGATCTTGCGTTTCAACCATGCCTGCTGGTTGCTGAACAAACAGCCATTTGTGAGCTGGGTGGACCTGGTGGACCGTTGTGGTTACTACGACCAGTCGCACTTCATCCATGAGTTCAAAACCATCATGAAACAGTCGCCCCGGCAATACCTAAAATCCAGCCACGGCAACTTTTATTTAGACCGACCTTATGTTTTTTACTGATGTGTAATCCTATACCCCCAATCGTTATTTTTGTCATAAAACCTGCATTCTGTCCGATTTTTACAATATTTATTCTTTTAACCTTTCTAACTTGTTGACTTGAGGGAGTTTCTTTTTTAGAAAACCTTACCCTTTTGCAGTTCTGTGTTAAAGGGATAAAATGATCTTTTTACTCTCGTGATGCCTGTGGAAAAACAGGCTGGCATTTGTTTGCGCTTTTCGTTTTTGCTTTTTACAATTTATTTTAATCCGGGTGGCGATGAAACATATCACCTCAAGGGTCGGCGATGACAAGGACCTATGGCAGAGATTCAAAAAAGGCGATAGAAATGCCTTTGCCAGGATATACAAAGATTATTACATGCCCTTGTTCAACTATGGCATAAAAATAAGGAACCAGCATGAGTTCATCAAAGATTGCATACAGGAAGTATTTTATGACATCATCCGGCATCATGAAAGCCTGGGAGATGTGAAAAACATCCTTCTTTACCTGATCACCTCCTTGCGCAGGAAGATTTTTCGCAAGCTTCGCTCTGATTTCTCCTTCAAATGCGACACCCTTTTGTATTACAACCACCAGTTCAGTGATGAGGGTCAGGAAGAGGCCGTTTTCCGTGAACAGGATGATTATCACGACAAAGATCTTTTGCGGACATTTCTCGATCAGTTGCCCAGGAGGCAAAAGGAAGCCCTTCTCATGAAATTTTACCTCAATTTTGATTATGAAGACATAGCTTCCCTGATGGAAATGAACGTACAATCGGTAAGGAACCTCATTCACCGCTCTATCAAATCGTTAAGAGCCCGCCTCAAAAAAGAGCTTTTTTCCTCCCGTGTGGGTTAAGATGACCTGCACATCTTTTCCAAACCGTGGCCAACCCCATATTTTGTTCGGAGGAAACATCCAAAATCCGGGTCGATGAGCAGGTCGGAGAAAAAGTTGTGGTATAATGCCGGTATGATGTGTTTTAAGATTGTTTTCTGACAGGGGATGTAACAAAGTCTGATTTTTTTCCCGGTTTTTTGACCGATCAAACGAACCAGGTCGTGGGTGGAGGGCGTTTCCTCTTCAATGGGGATGTGGATGCCTTCCGGCTTTTTGTTAAGGGCTTCGTCGAGAAATTTGACCAGGTTGTTGATGTGCAGGTATTGCCTCTGGTTGTTGCATTTGGGCAGGAAAATGGGGATTCTCTTGTTTACCAGGTATATCAGTGTGTTGATCGTGTTGTTGGGAGCACCTTGTTCCCCGTAAAGGGGTGGTGTGCGGACGATGAGTGCCTTAAAAGCTTTGTCGGCCAGTTTGATGATGAAACGGTC
>CAJXLE010000210.1 GCA_913055895.1 uncultured Bacteroidota bacterium
CTCGACAACAAGCTAAGCGTGAGGTTAAGCGGAACATACAATGTCAACCAACGCAACCAGCGTGAGGGTTTTCTTATCAACAGCTCGCTCTATCTGTCCTACCAGGTGGGAAGCAACCAATCGGTCAGCCTGAATCTTTCGGTAATACAAAGTGAAATGCAGGGCAGTGATTTTATTGAATCGCGGGGAAATTTGGGATACAACATCAGTTTCTAGCAGATAACCGGCAAATTGTCAAACTGCCGGCCAATCTCAGCGCGACAGGCCTTCAACCAATCAATCCCTACATTGTTGTTCCCGGGAAAGCGTGACTGATCTGGCACATAAAGGCGACGTAAAAAATCTGAAGATCAGCTTTCTAGCAGGTCTCTGATTTTTTGCATCTTGGAATGGCGGTTGAAAGAAAACACAGAACCTGTTTGATCTACATACTCGTATAAAGCCAAAGCCCTTTGGTATAGTGCTGCGGCATGATGGTCTCCGTCTCTACCATCAGAGCCTTCAGCCAGCTGAACCAACAGATCGGCCAGCTGCTCAAAATTTTCCGCAAAGACGGTTTGCTTCTCCAAGAGGGTGTTCACCAGCTGATCAACCGGTATCCCAGTCAGCTCTCCAATAGAAAGATCCAGTTCATTGGTCAGGGTCTGATCCACCTGCTCCATCTCTTCAGAAGCAGAGCCCTTATTTTTCATACCGGTGGCTTTCGCCAGCAACTGGCCCAACACCTTTCCGGCTTGTTCTATCTGTCGCTGAAGATAATCTCTTTGTTCCATACCCATTGATTTTCCAAATAAGGTGTTTGAAGATATCGGGACACCTTCCATGCATGCACTTGCCCCCTTCAATGTAAATCTATCCTTTTCTCACGAAAATACCACAAATAATTCCAAAAAATAGAAAAAACATCCCCCGGCAAAGCCCAGGCAGGTAAGAAAAAACCCTCCCGGCGATGGGATACCGCCGAAAGGGTTTAGATGTTCCCTGAGGGATGTTAAAGATCTATTGTCTCAGAGGTTGTTCAAAGCCTATTCCATGTCCTTGAGTTCCGATACAACTGTCACACCTCCCATGCTGGCAGGCAGTTCGTTGATGGTTTTCACAACACGATAGGGTTCATCAACGGTGACAAAAAGGGTTTGTGTGGGGGTACCTCCTTCTTGAGAGGAAATTTTAATCTTATAAGTATTGAATGATCCGAAAGGTACTTCAACCTTCTCGGTACCTTTCACCTCCATATTGTATGGCTGAATTTTCTGCTGCATCAAATTCAGCATGTTGAACCCGGCCTGGAAATCATCGTTCAGATCCATGGCCCTGGTCACTACCTCGGGCACACCCAGAACCTTCTTGTCTTTCTGGATGCTTACATCCTGGTTCCTGCCTCGTACCTGCATCGTGCCGGTAACCTTTTCCTCCTTGAAATGGAGGGTCACATTCATTTGTGGCTGGTTGACGGTACGCTTGAGCGGCAGCAGGGTCTCCTTGTCCAGGTAAAATGAGTCTGTGGTGGTACCCCTGGGCGATTGCGAGGTGGTGGTCACCAGCCAGGCTTTTTGCCCTTCTGTCTCACCCGGCTTCACACGACGCGACATTTCCATTTGCATGGTACGGTCTCCTGCCTTTATGGTCTGGCCATAAGTGGCGCCATGGGACTTCATCCTTTCCCCATCCAGTATGGGAAAAGCCTTTTCCTTTTCGGCCTTACCGGTGGTGTCGGGCATGGTTACCTCATTTACATCGCGGTTCAACTCATCCCAGCGCTTTTGGATGTTGTCGTCAACCGACTTCTGATACCGGCCACCCAGGTGTTGGGCAAAAAATTTCTCCATAGCAGCGGCCACTGCCAGGCGGTTGTTCTGTTGACGGAACCCGTGCCCCTCATTCTCGGCAACCAGGTATTTGACATCCACATTGTTTTCCCTGGCAGCCACTACGATCTGGTCGGATTCCTGCTTTTTCACCCTGGGGTCATTGGCACCCTGGATCACCAGCAGGGGATCGTCGATGTTGTCGGCATAGAAAAGCGGGGAATCTTCCTTCAGCTCTTTTCGGCCCTCTTCGGTGTTGGGATTGCCCACGCGCTTGTAAAACATCTTCTTGATCGGCTCCCAATAGGGCGGCAGTGAGTTGAGCAATGTCAGCAGGTTGGAAGGTCCCACATACGATACGCCCGCATCGTATAACTCCGGGGTAAAAGTGAGTCCGGCCAGGGTGGCATAACCGCCATAAGAGCCACCGTAAATGCCTATGCGGTCGGGATCGGCATAACCTTCCTCGATAAGGTATTGAACACCATCGGAGATGTCATGCTGCATCTTGCCTTTGCCCCATTCCTTGTTGCCGGCGTTCAGGAATTCCTTGCCATAGCCGGTGGAACCACGGAAGTTGGGCTGAAGCACCACATAACCCCGGTTGGCCAGGAACTGGGCATAACTGTTGTATCCCCAGGTATCACGTGCCCATGGACCACCATGAATGAGCAAGATGGCGGGCAGATCCTTTTGCTCCACCCCCCTGGGCAGTGTCAGGTAGGCAGGTATCTCCATGCCGTCGCGGGCCTGGTAACGCACGGCCTTCATATGGGCCAGGTGCTTGCTGTTGAGTTGGGGCCGCGACTTGTAGAGCAATTCGACTGTCTCCTTCTTTGTGTCATAAAGATATACCGAGCCGGGATCCACATCGCGGGACACCCCAACTACGATATAGCGCATATCTTCACTGGTTGAGCGGAAAGAAATGTCGCCATCGGGGAGCTCTTCGCGGAGAAAAGAAAGCATCTCTTCTGCTTTGTCGCTCCTGGGATAAACACGCTGACGGTCGCCCACATATATGGTTGCCATCAGCTTGTCGGTCTTGTCATTGAAAAAAGCACCCCCAAAATCCACCCGATCTTCAGGATCCTTTTCCACCAGTTCGGTCTCACCTGTCTTTGGATCCATCAGGGTAAGCCGGCTCAGATCCACATCCTCTCCCTTGTTGGTGACAAAATAAACTTTCTCGTTGTTGCGGTGGAAACGAACCGGGTAAATGTTTTCCTCAAAGCCGCATTTGTAGATGCGTTTGAAAGTATCGCGGGCATAGCGCAAAATTTCCGTACCCCCATCGTCTGTCTGGCGGGAGGCCAGTCGCAATTGACCCTTGCGGTCGAAAGTGTAACCTGAAAGCTTCCGGGTGTTCTTAAAGATCATCTCCCGCTCACCGGAAGAGATGTTGATCTCAAAGACATCGTGGTAGGAAGCATCCCTTTTGTTGATCCCCACCAGTATGCGGTCGGGGTTATTTTCCGGCACCGAATAGATCTGCGCCCTGATGCCTTCCATAGGCGTCAGGTCCTTTGCCGGTGGCACACCGGTTTTCTCTTTGGGCTCTGCATCGGGATCGACGGCGTAGATATGGAAGTTTTCATTGCCGCCTTTGTCCTGTACATACAACAGGTACTTGCTGTCCTGACTCCAGAAATAGCTGGAAACGGGACGATCATCGGCAGTAACGGGTTTGGCCTCTTCAAAGGGTTCCCCGCGCTTTTTGACGTAAATGTTGCGAACTCCCTTATAGGGCTTTAAGAAGGATATGTACTCTCCGTTCGGGGAGATTTGCGCTCCGGCAATCTTGGGATCGCCAAAGAACAACTCCCGGTCGATCAACGGAGGCAGCTCCTGGTTTTCCTGTGTGTTGGCCACTACATTGGCCGTCTTTAGGGCAAAAAAGGCCAACATGAGCATTGAAAAAACAAATGTTTTTCTTGTAATCGTTCTCATAAAAAATTAGGTTTTTGGGTTGTTATTCAATTGGGTATTTCTACATACCAGTTTTTAGGATCTGTAAAGGAAACGCAAACACATAGATCATGTTCACTCATATCGTTTCCACCCAAATAGGTCTCATCAAGACGCAAAATCTTACAAACCCGCCTGGAGGTTTGTTTACTCCCGGAGGGTTTTACTCATTTTATACATGACATCAAACAGGGCTTCAATTTTCGATGTATCTGTGATTCAACCGTTCAGGATATAAACACCCAGGCAGGAACTGCTCTTCAGAGCAGGAACAAAATCCTTGTTAACCGCATTGAACCAGCCTCGAAAGCCATATCCCTTACAAATGAGCGGAGGATGCCATCCCGGCCAATCAGGCAGGATCATCAGAAGAAGGATTTTCATTGGTCTTCTTCTTCCACCTGCCGGCATCCCGTAGGGCCTTTGTGATGATCCACTCCAGTTGCCCATTGGTGCTGCGAAACTCATCGGCAGCCCACTTCTCAACCGCCTTCATCTTCTCTTCCTCCAGGCGAAGCACAAATTTCTTCTTGGCCATAAAACCTCTCAATTCATTCCATCTCCTATTGATTCAACGTACCGGCATTGATCACCGGACTGGCAGACTCATCCGAACAAAGCACCACCATCAGGTTGCTGACCATGGAAGCTTTGTGTTCTTCGTCGAGGTGAACACTTTCTTTGTCTTCAAACTTTTTCAGTGCCATATCGACCATACCCACAGCACCTTCCACGATCTTTTCCCGTGCAGCGATCACAGCAGAAGCCTGCTGCCGCCGGAGCATGGCACCTGCAATTTCCTCGGAATAGGCGATGTAATTGATTCTGGCTTCAATCACATGTATGCCGGCCAGTTCCAGAGTGCCCAGGTTGATGCGAGAAGTGAACTGGCGGAGCGGCAGAAACTCATCATCGCCCGCCAGATGGCACGATCGGCGTACGCGTCGATGAACGCCGGCCCACTCGCCGACGGATGGGCGAGCATCTGGGCTGGCCCGACGACCACGCCAACGCCACCCGCCGCCCGGGCTGCGAGGTGCGCCGCGAGGTCGGCTGTTGGGACACCATCGTCTACGAACCGAGTTCGAACGGGTCGGAAGACGCCGCGTGACGACGTCTCGAGCCCG
>CAJXLE010000211.1 GCA_913055895.1 uncultured Bacteroidota bacterium
TAATAAATCATCTGGATGTAGTTGAGGGTCATGGGACGCGTTATAATTTCAACAGGCAAAAGATTTACCAGGGCAGGATTTCTTGTCCTGTTGACAGTGTGGCCATTTTCGAGACCAACCAGAATCCGGAAGAGATGGAGAAGGACAGGATTCGTGCCCTTTCACTTATGGCGGTCCTGGATGCCGGTGTGGGGCTTTTTTGTCTGATCAATCCCAAGGCCTGTTTTGGCTCCTGTCCCACCTTTTACATAGATGATGACCGCTCGGTTCATTCTTCAGACGCCGAGGGTTTCTCTAATGCCATTTTGCCTTCACTGGAATATGCTGATGTTGATGCTTTGAATATCCAATGTCGTCGTGGGGATACTTTTTCTCTCATCATGAAGAATGAAGCTCTGGAAACACACTGTATAAAAGATTTAAGGCTGCTGGCATGCCCGGTAAGTGATGATCGGCGGGTCTTTCAATCACCTCATGATGAGTTTTATTTATGTGATGGCTACATTCCGGTCAGTAGAGCCATGGGTTCTGAGGGCGAAGTAACATCACAACTCAGGTTTCCTGATAAACAGGAGCGCATCAGCCTTGCCGACAAAGATGATATGAGCAGCAAGGAGGAGGTTGTTCTCGAGTTCCGGGATGTTGAAGATTCTCGTGACTTGGGCCTTCTCACAGGATTTCGTCAGACGTTGATGACCACATATCTTATATATAGTGCAATGGGATATATGGGTGATCATGTGGCAGATGTATTTGCAACTATCGAGCGGAATCAGGGTGGAGGAAATGGGCTCTTCAGCGGATTAAAAAGGGCATTGGGGGGGATTGATGTCTACTTGTGGAATGAGCAGGAGAATATGTGGGAGTTGCAGGGTGGACTGTATGAAACAGGGCCCATTGCGATCAACCACCAGATTCTTCCCTTGGACAGTGAGAGCGGAATTTCTGATGTCCGGCTGAAGATTGTTTTGAACCAAGGCCTGTGGCGTATTGACTATTTTGCATTGACCAATATGGTTAAGAAAAGTGAGCCCATTATACTTGAACCGGATAGTGTTCTTATTCAAGGGGAAGCGGATTCTTTAAAATTGGAGCAGATACATGCTGAGAACCGTTATTTGATCTCCTTACCAGGTAACCGCTACCAGTTTTTCTTTTCTGTGCCCGGTGCAAATAGCAATTATGAGTTGTTCCTGCATTCAGAAGGTTATTATCTGGAGTGGATGCGTGAGGGCTGGATAAAGAACAAGAATTTGTTCAAGCTCAGACAGATGCTTAAAAACCCTGAAAAGTACCTTAAAAAGGAGGCCGAAGCCTATAAAAATTATGAAAAGACGATGGAAGAGGTATTCTGGAATACAAGGATCGATGCCCAAAATTCACCATCCCATGAAAAGTAATTTGATCATATTTGCTGCTTTTGTGCTGTTTGCTCTATGCGAATGTACTCCTGCTTTCTATTTGAAAAGGATTGGCAGAAACGAGCGGGGTGCCTATGTTAAGGTACGCAAGGGGTCGGAACACAAAATAAAAGGGGAATTGATTTCAGCTGATTCGGAGAAGCTCAGGGTACTTACAGGAAAAGCTCCAAAGAAAAAAATGGCTGTTATACCGAAGCGTGAGGTGGACAGGATTAAAATAAAGTTTGCAAAGCCTAAGAGTTACTGGTGGGCAGTACCGGTTTTCACAGCAGCAACAGCAGCCCATGGGGTATTTCTTATTTTTTCTGCACCCACCAACCTAATCGTGACCATCACAACTGCGGTTAGCAGTTCATCTGATGTCAGGTTCACGGATGAGGACTTAAGCTTTGAAGATTTAAATATGTATGCCAGGTTTCCCCAGGGCATTCCTTCGCATATAGACCTTTCAGATATCAGGTAAATACAATTGATGTCAACTTCTCAGCAAGACCAACTGCTGAATTCTGTAAATCAATGTATTGTGTCGGAGTTCTGTCGGAGTTTTGTCTTAACCTTTTTCGCAAAGAAATTTGCCTTACCTAATTTATGGGAGGTTGCTTAATTCAGCCTCCCATTTTCTTATCATCTGGTTGTTCTGGTCTCGTATTTGTACGTTACCGGTGATCCGGTCCCCTTCCACCTTCCCGCTGAAGGCATACTGGGAGCCATCCTCCGGGTTGGAAGCCGTAAAGGTGAGTTTTTTCCCTTTGAGCACTTTGTTGGAGATGATCAGGGAATCTTTTCCTGATGTCAGGCTGGCGTGGAATTTTTGGAAATTTTGTTCCACCTGCAGGGTGAATTTTTTGCCGTTTGTTTGCCAGTTCCAGCGGCCTTCAATTTTGGCGGGCACGATCCACAGGAAGATCTCGTGGTCGAGCACCTCCAGTTGCTGGTCGATGGTCAGGTTGTCCTTGTCCATATAAGAATCGCCCAGTATCAGGTGTTCGTCAGGCTCCCACATTCCCATCCCAAAATTGTGGGAGACGATGCGGGTTCCGGGTTCCAGCTCCTCCAGCAGTCTTGGGCGGAGGTCTTCATTGACCGTGCTCAGCAGGTACATGGTTATCACACTGGCCCGGCTGATTTCGGTCTTGAAAATATCTTCCTCAAGGAACATCACTTTTTCTGAAACATTTGATTTTTGGGCATTGTCACGGGCTTCCCTGATGCGCTTGGGGTCGAGGTCCACTCCGTGTCCAAATGCTCCCCGCTTGGCCGCAGCTATTACAATGCGGCCGTCGCCGCAACCCAGATCGATGACATAATCGCCCGGGCCAATGTTGGCTACTTCCATCATTCTTTCGACCACATCCGGTGGTGTGGAGGCAAATGGTACATCAAGGTCCTGTGCATTGGCATCTGCGATGGGGTATGCAACCAGGAGCCAGAGCAGAATGTGGACGGCTCCTGCTTTCTTTTTCAGGATTGCATTGTTGAAGGGATTTTTCCGGGATGAATATGCCGTGTGTTTTTTCATAAGTTTGTGAATTTCCGTGAATTTTGGCAATATGCCATTTGTCATCACAATGATACAAATAATAAAGGAAGAAGAAAAATAGATAAGGAACCCTGAAATCAAACGGCAAAAGCCATCGGTATTCCTTTCTATAGTGATTTAAGGGCATGATTAAACCCGGCCCTTTGATTGTGGTCATGTCACTGAAGAAAAACATGCAGGTAATTCGCCGGTGTCTGATTTTTGCAATTTCTGAGATTGAATTTAAGTTGTAATTTAGTCTCCAATATAATCGCTGCATGTTGGTCGAATAAAAACAGGATATTCAAATGCTTTTTTCTTGTTTATAATTTTGAATTTTGAGAGAACCCTCGGAAAGCTGGTTAACGAAGAGAAAAGTTTGAATGCGCAATCAAGAAAGGGGTTATCATTCTATGAACAGCATTTGGCTGGCGTTCTCTGCCATTGTTTGCATGGTGTCTTTAGCTGCCGGGAACCCGGGGTATGGGGCCCATCCGAGCCGAACGGTATCGGATACCACTCTCATCCCCAAGCAACTCGAGGCTGTTAAGATCAAAGGAGAGATAAAAATGGACGGGAGGCTTAACGAACCTGCCTGGCAAGGTGTACCTGCCACCAGGGAGTTTGTAACCTATTCCCCATCCATTGGCAAACCAGCCGGCCACCAGACCCGGGTCAGGGTGGTCTATAATGACCGGGCCATCTACTTCGGTGCTTTCATGCAGGACGATCCCGATAAAATCTTGAGAGGCCTCAGCAAAAGGGATGAGGAGGATGTCAACGCCGATAAGTTCTGGGTGACGCTGAACCCATACAACGATGGGAAGAACATATTCAAGTTTGTGGTTACAGCGGCCAACGTGCGCAGCGACATCAAGATCTCACCGCGCAATGAAGACCGGGCCTGGGATGCGGTTTGGGACAGCAAGGTGAGTGTTGTCGATTCGGGGTGGGTAGTGGAGATGGAGATCCCTTATGATGCCATACGGTTTCCAAAGAAGGAGCAGCAAACCTGGGGGGTCAATTTCTGGCGGCTGATCAGGCGGGAGAGAAAAACCCTGAGCTGGGACCTGGTCGACCGCACCCGCGACAATGAAGGCAGCCAGTATGGTGAGCTGGTGAACATCCACGATATTGACCCTCCTTTCCGTCTGTCTCTTTTTCCCTATGTTTCGGGATATGTTTTCCCCCATAACGGGACCCTGGATTATGAATACTCGGCCGGTATGGACCTGAAGTATGGCATCGATGAGAGTTTCACACTGGATATGATTTTGATTCCTGATTTTGGCCAGAAGAAATCAGATGAGACGGTGCTGAACCTTTCTCCTTATGAGGTGCGTTATGACGAGAAGCGTCCTTTTTTCACCGAGGGCACGGAGCTGTTCAACAAGGCCGGTTTGTTCTATTCCCGCCGGGTGGGGGGTGAACCTTCCGGATACAACCAGGTGGGTGATCAACTGGGGGAAGGAGAAAAGGTTGTCGAGAACCCTGATGAGGCCGAATTGATCAACGCCACCAAAATTTCGGGCCGCAACCGCCAGGGTTTGGGACTGGGCTTTTTCAATGCCATGGAGGCCAACACCTATGCCACGGTGAAAGACAGCCTGGGCCACAAAAGAAAGATACTGACCCAGCCTTTCACCAATTACAATATGATGGTGGTGGACAAGAATTTCGGTCCCAATTCATATCTCAACCTGGTCAACACCAACTTCTATCAGCCCAAAACCGGACGCCTGCAAAACGTCACGGGTTCAGCCTACAAGATATCCGACCGCAGCAATGAGTATGCACTGTGGGGCAATGCGGCCTGGAGCATGCAGGGGGATTCCGGCGTTGCCGAGCTGACCCACGGACAATACATCGACGCCAGCCTGGGCAAGGTGAGCGGCAATTTCAGGTTCGATTAAAAC
>CAJXLE010000212.1 GCA_913055895.1 uncultured Bacteroidota bacterium
ATTTTGTTGTTTGACTTCTTTTCGGTAACTGCCTACTTCACAATCCAGGTTGCAGTATTTATAATTCCGCTCGCACGTACATTTTCGGAATATCTTGCCGAGTATTTCATTTTGTTCGGTCTGATGAAGGCTGTATAGTCCCACTGCCGGACTGGCGCTGGATTGACGGGTGACCCCGTGCAGGTGGATGCCCTCGAACTGGTCGCGGATGAATTTCCAGGCACCCATGTTTTCTGGTTCCTCCTGTACCCATATCCACATCAGGGTATTGCTGTATTGGTTGATGATCTGCTGTACCTGTTCTTTGGGGAAGGGGTAAAGCTGTTCCAGGCGCACCAGGGCGATGTCCCTGGCATCAAAATGCTCCTTGCGCTCGAGCAGGTCGTAGTAAATCTTTCCGCTGCAAAATACTACCCGTTTGACTTGTTCGGCATCTACATGCGGATCGTCGATCACTTCGTGGAACTTTCCACTGGCCAGGTCCTCAAGGGATGAAACGGCCCGGTTATGCCGCAGGAGGCTTTTGGGGGTGAAAATGACCAGGGGAACACGAAAATTCCGGTGCATCTGTCTTCTTAGCACATGGTAGAAATTGGCCGGGGTGGTGGCATTGACGACCTGCATGTTGTTGTTCACACTCAGGGTAAGGAAACGTTCCATCCGTGCACTGGAGTGCTCGGGGCCCTGGCCTTCGTAGCCATGGGGCAGGAGCAGGGTAATACCGTTCATCAAACCCCATTTTTCCTCGGCCGAGCTGATGTATTGATCGATGATCGCCTGGGCCATGTTGTTAAAATCCCCGAACTGGGCTTCCCATATGGTTAATCCCTGTGGGGCGGCCAGGGCGTAGCCATATTCAAATCCCATTACTCCGAATTCCGACAAAGGCGAGTTGAAAATGTGAAATTCAGCCTGGTTTTCACTGACATGCTTCAGGGGGATGTATTTCTCATCTTTATCTTCCAGGGTAAGGCTGGAATGGCGGTGTGAGAAAGTACCCCGCTCCGAGTCCTGTCCGCTGACGCGCACTGGAAAACCTTCATCTACCAGCGTGCCATAGGCCAAAAGCTCAGCCATACCCCAGTCCAGCCTGTTCTCACGGATCATCTTTTGCCGTTCTTCGATCAGTTTGTGCACCTTCTTGAAGAAGGTCATGTCATCGGGCAGTTGGTTGATCCGGTCGGCAATGGCACGAAGCTTTTCCAGCTTCATGTTTGTTTGGGCTGAACCTGGAAAATCCTTGTATTCGGGATGGATATAGTTTTTCCAGTCTTCCAGGAGAAACTGTTTGATGTGGACTTTATTGGTTTGCCGGGCCCGCTCCAGCTTCTCTTCCAGCCATTGGTTGTATCGTTTTTCATCTTCCCGGATCTCTTGCCTGCTCATGATGCCCTCATGGATCAGGCTCTGGCTATAGATGTCCCGGGGGTTGGGATGCTTGCTGATGGCTTTGTAGAGCAGGGGCTGGGTGAACCGGGGCTCATCCCCTTCATTGTGGCCATGCTTGCGGTAAGACAACAGGTCAATGAACACATCGGTATGGAATTGCTGGCGGTATTCCATAGCCAGTTGCACGGTGAAGATTAATGCTTCCACATCATCGCCGTTTACATGGAAGATGGGCGATTTAATGACTTTGCCCACATCGGTGCAGTAGGTGCTTGAGCGGCCTTCCAGATAATTGGTGGTGAATCCCACCTGGTTGTTGATCACCAGGTGGATGGTGCCTCCTGTCCTGTAACCGGGCAGCTGCGACATCTGGATGGTCTCATATACCACTCCCTGGGCTGCAATGGCGGCGTCTCCGTGGATCAGAATCGGTGCCAGCTTTTCGTAGTTGTGATCATATTTGTGGTAGATTTTTGCCTTAGATATGCCTTCCACCACCGGGTCTACTGCTTCCAGGTGTGAGGGGTTGGGCGCCAGGTTCAGCATGACCTCCCGGCCTGCATCGGTTTTTACTTTGTTGCCATAACCCAGGTGATATTTCACGTCTCCCAGGGCAATGCTCTCATCATATTGTTCGCCCATGAACTCGGCAAAAATTTCTTCCACCGGCTTTTCAAGAACATTGGCCAATACATTCAACCTGCCGCGGTGCGACATGCCAATGATGAATTCCTCGATGCCCAGGTCGGCACCTCGCTCAATCACAGCGTCAAGGGCAGGGATAAGCGATTCGGCTCCCTCCAGGGAGAACCGTTTCTGGCCAATGAATTTCTTGTGGATGAAACTTTCAAAGCCTACCGCATGCTTAAGGTGATCATAGATGTGCCGGCGTTCCGCGGAAGTGAATTCCGGGGTGTTGCGTGTGTATTCCATTCGTTCCTGCAACCACGCAGTGATCTCCGGGTTGCGAATGAACATGTATTCGGCCCCGATGGAACGGCAGTAGGTCTGTTCCAGGTGATCCACAATATCACGAAGCTTTGCCGCCCCGATGCCTATTTGATTGCCGGCCTGGAACACCTTGTCCAGGTCATCCTGCGACAAACCATAGTTTTCCAATGCCAGGGTGGGGGTGTATTGACGCCTGCTGCGTACCGGGTTGGTCTTGGTAAAGAGGTGTCCGCGCTTGCGGTAACCATCAATCAGGTTGACCACCTTGAATTCTTTGTTAAAAGCTTCCGCATCCTCCCGGGAAAGCGGGTAGTGTTTCTGGGCAAACTCAAAACCCTTGAAGAAGTTGCGCCATGTTTCATCCACAGATTCCGGATCACTCAGGTATTGTTGATATATCTCTTCAATGGTTTGTATGTCGGTGTTTCCCAAAAAGGTGAATCGTTCCATTGTGCCAATATAGGATTTTTAACTAAAGACAATTCAAGGCACACAATGTTTACTGCCATTTGCGCCCAGGTGTTTTGTAAATGTATACATTCTGTAAAGTTGAACAAAATGATCCAATAAAATGTTTCACCCATGAAACATTTAAATATGGGACGTTTGGGGGGATTGCCGTGGGCTTTATAAGTAAATACAATAAAAAGCTTCAAACATGAAAATAGGTATACTTAAAGAGATTCAGGGAGATAAAAGGGTTGCCCTGCTGCCGGAAAATGTTGTGAAACTTCAGCAAATGAATGTTGCCCTGGCCATAGAGCAGGGCGCCGGTGAGGGAGCTTTTATCAGTGATCAGCAGTACAGGGAAGCCGGGGCTGAGATCCAAACCGGTGATCAAGTCATGCTTGAGTCGGATATGCTGGTACGGATCCATCCTTTTACCGGCGAGGAAATCTCCCATATGGGATCCGGGAAGGTGCTGCTTTCCCTGTTCAATCCGTTGACCAACAAAGAGCTTATGCAGGTTGCCGCAGAAAAGGGACATACCCTTTTTAGCCTGGACATGATACCCAGGATTACAAGGGCCCAGTCGATGGATGTGCTATCTTCTATGGCCACAACAGCCGGCTATAAAGCTGTTTTGGATGCGGCCAACAACCTGCCCAGTTTTTTTCCCATGTTCATGACGGCCGCCGGCACCATACGCCCCGCCAAGATTTTGATCCTTGGCGCCGGAGTAGCTGGATTGCAGGCCATTGCCACTGCCCGCAAACTGGGAGGTGTGGTAGAAGCTTTTGATGTGCGCACTGCAGTGAAAGAGGAAGTACAAAGCCTGGGGGGTAAGTTCATCGAGGTGGAAGGTGCCCGTGAAAAACAGGACAGTGGAGGATATGCCGTTGAACAGACGGAGGAATACAAGAAGAAACAGCAACAGTTGATTCATGACCATGCTGTGAAATCGGATGTGGTGATCACCACCGCACAAATACCAGGAAAAAGGGCGCCGGTATTGTTGAAGAAGGAGACCGTCGAAAAAATGAAAGCCGGTAGCGTGGTCGTGGACCTGGCTGCTTCCAGTGGTGGCAATTGTGAGCTGACACAGGATAACCAGAAGTTGATCCATCAGGGGGTGATCATCGTCGGCAATTCCAATTACCCCTCTGATCTCCCTGCTGATGCCAGTAAGATGTTTGGCAACAACCTGTTGAACTTCATGAAGCTGCTCATCGACGAGCAGGGAGCACTTGTTTTGAATTTTGACGACGAGATTGTGGAAAAATCCTGTATAACACACGACAACCAAATCGTTCATGAGCGCCTCAAAGAATAAATCTGTCTTTTTCTGCGAAACATGTAACAACACACTATAAAACCTTGATTTATGGAAAGCATTCTTGAATTTATGTATGTATACCGCGAGATGATTTTCATCGTCATCCTCTCCATCTTTTTGGGTGTCGAGGTCATTTCGAACGTGCCGGCTGTGCTTCACACACCCCTCATGTCCGGGGCGAATGCCATCGCCGGGGTGGTGATCATTGGCGCCATCATTGTCATCGGGCATGCTGAAACCACGCTGGCTCTGGTTCTTGGTTTCCTGGCCGTCGTGTTGGGGACCCTGAACGTGGTAGGTGGTTTTGTTGTGACCGACCGCATGCTGGGGATGTTTAGGAATAAAAATAAAAAACAATCATAAGATATGGACGAATTGATTAAAGTACGGGAGATTATTGAATTTACACTGGGTGATTCCGTTTTGCAGATCACCTACCTGATATCTTCTATCCTTTTCATTATTGGTTTAAAAATGTTGAGCCATCCCGAAACAGCCCGTCGCGGAAACTTTTGGGCAGCCGTGGGGATGGGTCTGGCCATATTATCGACCATCGTTTTCCACCAAAAGGATGGTGAACCCATCAAAAACATAGGATGGATACTGGGGGCCATTGCTTTGGGCTCCATCGTGGGCACCCTGATTGCCAAACGGGTAAAGATGACAGCGATGCCTCAACTGGTGTCGTTTTTTAATGGTATGGGGGGTGCGGCTGCTGCCCTGATCTCT
>CAJXLE010000213.1 GCA_913055895.1 uncultured Bacteroidota bacterium
CTTTCCCTTGAAAGACAGAGTCAACTCTGGCAGGAGCGATCAGAGGAATTTTTGAACAACGTTGAAAACATGATCACCGGTTTTATCAGCGATTTTCTGAATTTTCTGGTGGAACTGTTGATTGTAATGCTTTATGTGATCCTGCTGTTGCTGTATAGGAAGAAGATCTATGAGTTCATCATGATGTATGTCCGCCGGGAGAAGAAGCAGGATTCAGAAGTGGTGCTGAGCCAGATAAACAAGGTGGTTGGTCATTATTTATGGGGAAGGGTACAGGTTATGGCTGTGCTGGCGGTAATGTACTATATAGCCTTCCTGACATTCGATCTTCCTTATGCAGTGCTCATACTTATATTTGCTACACTGATTACCATCATACCATACCTGGGTCCCTTTGTCAGTGGCCTGATACCGATTGTTTTTGCCATCATATTTTTTGAAAGCCTGACCAGTGTGCTGGTGTTCACTGGCATCATCATCATCATACAATTGACGGAAAGTTATGTGCTGGAGCCGCTTATCATTGGCAAGGAAGTGAAGCTCAACCCCCTGATCGTCATCGTGGCCGTGATAACAGGAGGACTGATATGGGGAATAGCCGGGATGGTGCTGTTTGTCCCCCTGTTTGCCATGGTCAATATCATTTCCAATTACAGTGTGGGTATGGAACCCATTTCCTACCTGTTTGCCACCTCCATGGGAGAGAAGAAGAAGAAAAAATGATGCCCCCGAAGGTTTTACCAAAGGGGGCATCATGGATAGATTCTTTAACGGGAGTTCTAGACCACAGCACCTTCCTGTTCCTGGCGCAATGAAAAGTAGGCGATGATATGCAGGATCCATCCTGCGAAAATGACCAGCCCGCCTATCAGGATGACCGAAGTGATGACTCCTATCAGATAAAGCAATCCTGCTGTTTTGAATAAGTTGACGTTGGTTTGATCGGCTAACGATTGCAGCGATTTAAACACGAAATAGATGCCAACGATACCGGCTGCCAGCATCAGTATGCCGCCAAATATGGACATGCCGCTTCCAAAGATTTGTCCCATCAGCTCCTGGTAATTCGACATGTCCAGTCCGGTCTCGGCCGATGTAAATATGGCCGTTCCCAGGCCAATGGCTATAAAAATTCCCCCTATGATATTGCCTGCGACAACGATGATCGTGCCTGTCAATGCTTTTCTGAAGATTTCCGGTTTTTCGTAGACTTTCGTAAAGTAATAATGAGAGAATAAGAGAAGGATCATTGCCGCCAGTCCGGCCAGTGAACCCAAAAACGGGATAACGAAAGCTATTGGCAACAGAATCCCAATTTTGCCTAAAGTAATTGCTTGTCCTTTCATAGATCAGTGGTTTTGGTTAGTAATAATGATGGTATAGTTATACAACGGATTCATGAGGTTTTCAATTTTTTCATTCAACACCAGGTTTTAACCTCTGCCTAAGGTAAAAAAAATACCAAAACGATGAAAGTAGCCGATGCTTTCGCGGAGGATCCGTGCATGCCGCAAAATCTAACGTCAATTGACAGGAGGGGATATGTTAGTAGAATACCCGGCTGGATTGGCATTGCAGGTTCATGTAGGCAGAATTGGTGTTTTTTTACGGGGTTTTAAGTACGAACCAATTTTTGCACTGTTAGAATGATAACGGCCTTGCGCAAAAAAGAAAACAAAATATTACTTTTGTCCTGAGCAAGATGAATGATGGGTGTTTGATTTGTTGAAAGACAGGCTTTTGCGGGGTGTCTGCGGAAAGGTCTGGCGTATATAACATTGCCGGGTCCTGTCCCGCGGGAGAGCCGATGGGAAAACTGAAAACCCTATGGGGCGCTTTTCAGCCATATATCGTAAATGATGCATTGTCGATGAACAAAAACCAGCTAAGTGAAAAATGGATCAAGGCGTCCATTGTGGGTACAACCTGGGCTGCTTCCGAAATTGTGCTGGGCAGTTTCTTGCACAATCTGAAAGTGCCGTTTGCTTCCCTGCTTTTAACGGCCATCGGCATCGTCATTTTAATTTCCATGAGCTACATATGGAGGGAGAAGGGCTTGTTCTGGCGGGCCGGCTTGATCTGTGCGCTGATGAAAACCATGTCGCCCAGCGCTGTGGTTTTCGGTCCCATGATCGCCATTTTCACCCAGGCCACCCTGCTCGAATTTTCCGTGAGGGTCTTCCGAAAAACAGCCTTTGGGTTTGTGATAGGCGGCATGCTGGCTATGTCATGGAACCTGTTTCAAAAAGTCTTCAACATGATCATTTTCTATGGTTCCAACATAGTCGATGTATATACAGATTTGCTCAAATACGCCCAGGTGCAGTTAAACATCCAATTTGACATCGTTTGGCTGCCGCTCATCATCTTACTGGCCATATACGCCTTGGCAGGCATCACAGCAGCCATCATCGGGATAAAAGCAGGACAAAGAATTAAAAGAAAACCTGCTTCAGCCGGACCACCTGATCCACAAAAATTCTGTTACCAGACCGGCAGCAACAACACATCATTCCATTACTCCATTTTTTGGCTGTTCTTGAATCTGGGGTTCATCATCACGGCCCTGGTGTTGCTGAATGCCACCTCGTGGTTCATCTGGATGGGTTCTGTCCTGATCATATCCACCATCTGGATTTTCAGGTACAAGCGTGCACTGCGCCGGCTGTCAAAACCCACTTTCTGGGTGTTTTTTGTGGTCATTACCATGTTGACGGCTTTCGCATTCAATAAAATGCAATCGCAGAGTTTGTCGAACGGGTTTTTAATCGGGTTGCAGATGAATTTCAGGGCGGCAACCATCGTACTTGGCTTTTCGGTTTTGGGCACCGAACTGTACAACCCCAGGATCCGGCAATTCTTCATGCAAACCTCAATGAAACAATTGCCCCTGGCCCTGGAACTATCTTTCCAAAGCCTGCCGATGATGATCGCCCACCTTCCGGATTCAAGGGCCATGATCAAAAATCCGGTCTCCGTTGTCTGTCAGATCATTTCACAAATAGAATGGCGACTGAATGATGTTAAAAGTCAACTGTCCCGCAAAATTTTTATTGTGACAGGTTCGGTAGGTGAAGGCAAAACAACCCGGATCCAGGAAATTGTTGAAGCCCTCAAGACTCAAAACATCTCCATAGGCGGTATACTCTCGCCCAGGATAATGGAAAACGGGACCACCATAGGATATGACATTCTGGATATTGCTACCAATGAGCGGGCAGCCTTTTTGAGAATAGCCGATGGTGAAAAATTGCCCCGGATAGGCAGCTACAGCATTTTGAGTGAAGGCATTAAAACTGGTTGCAAGGCACTGCGGCATTCACACAACAACAAACAGTTGGTGGTTATCGATGAAGTGGGTAAACTGGAGTTGAGCAACATGGGTTGGGCAGATGATCTCAACCACCTGTTAAATGATTCAGGGCATAATTTGATATTGTCTGTGCGCGACCGTTTTATGGGCGAGATCATAGAAAGATGGCAACTAAAAGATTATACCATAATGCATGTTTCGGAGAGCGATCCCGTAAAAAACAGCAGGGTCATTGCCCAACATATGGACCAAAGGAATATTCAGGCAGCAACCCGGTAAACGGTTTGGCTGGCCGGTGTTTGACAAATAGATGTTGAAAAACAGAACCCCTTGGCTGTTTAAATCATTCAATGACATCCATTAACGAGATCCAATGCACGGAAAAAATCTTATTTTAGTCTGCAAAAACCACTCTTTAGTTTAACGCCACCATATACTGAGCCATTATGCACGACTCCAAACCCGACAAGTCCGAAAAATCCGACAAATCGAACACAGACAAAAAATCTGGCAATTCCTTTGCTCTTGACTCGGCCCTTGACCGCCGCAGTTTTATCAAGCTGGGTGCTTTTCTGACAGGGGGCATCATGCTTTCAGGAACCTTTGCTGCATGTGTCAGAGAGCTGGAGCGGACCGCAGGTGTGGTGGAGCGGGAATATGACGGGGTGAAGGTCATTCGCGCTGGCTGCCCGGCTCATAACTGTGGCGGAAGGTGTGTGTTAAAGCTGCATGTGAAGGAAGGCGAGGTGTTGAGGATAGAGACCGACGACAGGCAGGGCGACACCCTGGCCGATCCCCAGCTCAGAGCCTGTATCCGTGGCAGATCATACCGCCGCCGCCAGTACCACAAGGACCGCCTTAAGTACCCCCTCAAGCGTGTGGGAAAGCGGGGTGAAGGCAAGTTTGAACGAATATCCTGGGAAGAGGCATTGGACACGATGGCATCTGAGTTGAAGCGAATTAAATCCCAATACGGCAATTCTGCCATTCTCCTGCCTTATGGCACAGGCAGCTACAACCAGGTCAACGGCCGCCAAACGGCAGCCCGGCTGCTCAACCTTTTTGGGGGCTCCCTGGGGTATTACAACAGCTATAGCTGGGCCTGCATCAGCAAGGTGACGCCTTACGTTTATGGCACCAATGTGACCGGCAACCAGCGCCAGGACTGGGTCAACTCCAAATACATTTTGATGTGGGGGTGGAACCCCTCGGAAATGCGCGATGGCACCAACAGCGAGTATTTCTTGAAGCTGGCCAGGGAAAGGGGCGCCAGGGTGGTGTGCATCGATCCGAGGATGACCATGAGCGCTGTGGCCCTGGCCGATGAGTGGATACCCATCCGGCCGGGCACCGATGTGGCCATGATGAGTGCCATGGCTTACGTGATCATCACCGAAGACCTGCACGACAAAGACTTTATTGAAAGGTGCTGTTCGGGTTTC
>CAJXLE010000214.1 GCA_913055895.1 uncultured Bacteroidota bacterium
CTTTGTTTTTGGATGTTCCTGGCCGCTTCTATCTTGGTGGCCATCTCGGCCAGTTTGAAAGATATGGATTGAAACTTGGCAATGGGACGACCGAACTGAACCCTTTTTTGAGCATATTGATGTGCCAGCTCGTAGGCACCGCGTGCCAGCCCCAGTCCCATAGCCCCCACGGTAAGCCTTCCCGAGTCGAGGGTCTCCAGCATGATGCGGTGTCCCTTGCCCCTTTCTCCAAGCAGGTTTTCTTCGGGAACCTTTACATCCTGGAAATGAAGCTCGCCGGTGTCGGCTGCCCGCCAAACCATCTTGTCACGGATAGGCCGTCTGACATACCCTTCGCGGTCCGATTCCACCAGGATGGTGGAAAACTCATGGCGGTTGCCGTTTGTCCCCGTGATGGCCTGTACTGTGATGCCAGCCGAGATCTCAGAGGTGGAATTGGAGATGAACATCTTGGAACCGTTGATGTGCCATTGGCCGTCCACCAGCTCGGCCGTGGTGCGGGTCGAGCCGCTGTCGGATCCCGCATCCCTTTCGGTCAGACCAAAAGCCCATGTCTGGCCTTCCCGGGTGAGGGGAGGCAGGAAATGCTTTCTCTGTTCCGGGGTCCCGTATTTGTATATGGGGCCAATGCCCAGGGAATTGACCGCGGTGATGGTTGCTGCCTGCGAACCATCAATGCGGGCTATCTCTTCGACGGCAAGGACCAGGGCCATGTAATCGAGACCCTGTCCGCCGTACTCTTCGGGTATGGCTACCCCAAAGAGTCCCTGTCCGGCCATCTTTTTTGTCAGTTCAGGCGAGAATCGCTCTTGCTGATCCAGCTTCCTGGCTTGAGGCCGTATCTCTTCCTCTGCAAATCTCCGGATCTTCTCCCTGAATGCTTCATGTTTGTCATTGGTAAAAGGATTCATGTGCTTGTATTTTTGTGGAACGTATTGCCATGTGGTTTTTACCCGTCATCACGGGGATGTATTGTGTAATATACTTAAAGATTGTTTCAAAATGTTGATTTTTATGTTGTTTCAAGAAGGAGCTGACCGTCCTTCACCTGGTCGCCTTCCTGAACAGCTATGTACTTGATGGTGGAATCCTGCGGTGCCTGAATGCTGTTCTCCATCTTCATGGCCTCCAGTACCATCAATGTTTGTCCTTTTTTTACGGTCATCTCCTCGTTCACTTCAATGCTCAGGACTTTTCCAAACATGGGCGCAGTTATGGTCCGTTCGTTTTTGTGGTGGCCGTTGTGAAGGGCTTTATTTTTCAGATGATCGAGGTAAGCTTCATGTCTTGCCCGGAAAATGAATCCTTCGGCAGAGAGCTCGATAAATTGGCCATCCGTGGTGTGATATGCTGTTATGCGCTCTTTTTCTGAGGCGATCGTTAGCCAATCGCTGCCATGACCGGTCAGTTTATAATGGTAACTCCCGTTGTCCAGGTACAGGGTTAACCGGTTTTGGCGGCGTAGAAAACGTACATGCGTCATCTTATTTTCCATCTCAACAGCCCATTGCATGTGGGGTTGCCAATAGCCTATGTTGTTCCATGCTGGTTCGTTGCTGATTGTACCCTGCGGAAGGCTCCGGGCAAAAATGTAGGCAGCCAGCAAGCCTTCCAGGTCTTGCCCGGATCTTTGCCTGTGGATCTTTTCAACCAGCTCGTTGTGGTTTTGATCAATGAATTGCGTTGTAAACACATTGTCAATAAATTGGGGATGGTTGAGGGCCTGAACAAGGTATTTTCTGTTGTTGCGAATGCCGGTGATTGTTGTTTTGTTTAAAGCGGTTCGCAAGCGCCTGATGGCTCCCCTGCGGTCCTGGTCCCAGGCTATAACCTTGGCCACCATGGGGTCATAGTCGGGTGTGATGGTCTCGCCCGATCGGATGCCCGCATCTGTTCTCAATGCAGGACCTTCGGGATGGGTAAAACGACCCACGGTGCCGGGCGACGGCATAAACTCTTTCTCCGGGTCTTCGGCATAAAGCCTGGCTTCTATGGCATGTCCGTCTAAGGATATGTCTTTTTGACTGAACGACAGGGTATGGCCGCCGGCAACAAGTATTTGCTCGCGCACGATGTCCATGCCGGTGATCATCTCGGTGACGGGATGCTCCACCTGGATGCGGGTGTTCATCTCCAGGAAATAAAAGTTGCGGTTTTCATCCACCAGGAACTCAACGGTTCCCGCCCCGGAGTAACCTATGGCCCTGGCAATGCGCACAGCGGCAGCACCCATCTCTTCGCGCGTTTTGCCGTCAAGGGTGGGTGAAGGGGCTTCCTCGATGATTTTTTGATGCCTTCGTTGTATGGAGCATTCGCGTTCAAAAAGGTGGAGATGGTTGCCGTGATGGTCGCTTAAAACCTGTATCTCAATATGTTTAGGTTGGTCGAGGTACCTTTCCACATATACCTCGGGGTTGCCAAAATAATTGGCTGCTTCCCGGGAGGTGGACCTGAGTGCCCCGGAGAGATTTTCCCGTTGCCGTACAATGCGCATGCCTTTGCCTCCGCCCCCTGCAGCAGCTTTGATCATAAGGGGAAAATCCCCCTCGTCTACTTTTTCCACCAACTCGTCGGGTGTGCCGGTCTTTACATCCAACAAGGGGATGCCCAACGATTCGACAAAGCGGGCTGCCTCCAGCTTATTGCCCATCGTCCGGATGGCCTCGGCTGAAGGACCGATGAAGGTTATTTGCTGTTCTTTGCAGGCATCTGCAAAATCGGGGTTTTCCGCCAGGAAGCCGTAACCGGGATGGATGGCATCGGCACCGCTTTTGCGGGCAATATCGATGATCAGGGAGATGTTCAGGTATGTATCTGCCAGGGTGCCTGTACCGAGCGACCAGGCTTCATCGGCCAGGGTGCGGTGCAGGGGATTGCCTTCATTGTCAGCATAAACAGCTACCGTTGCTATGCCCATCTTCCTGGCGGTAGCCATGATCCTTGCTGCTATCTCACCCCTGTTGGCTACGAGTATTTTATTCATCTTTTCCAAGGTGCTTGTGTTTGAATATTAATCTGTTACCCAACGTGGTTTGCGTTTTTCGAGAAAAGCCTGCATGCCTTCCTGTCCGTCGCTGCTGACGCGGGCCCCGGCAATAGCATTTACGGTCTCCTCCCTTATTTGCTGTGGATCGGAGGTCATGCTGATTTGATGAATCAGTCTTTTGGTGGCACGCATAGCCTGCGGGCTGTTTGCCGGCAGTTCCTTCAACAGGATGTCGAGTTCCGTGTCCAGCTTTTCCTGGTTGCCTGTGGCATTGACAAGTCTGTTGCGAAGAGCTTCTTCACCAAGAAAGGTTTTGCCTGTGAGCATGTAATATTTGGCAGCCTGCGCACCCATGCGTTCCATGATATAAGGGGCAATAGTGGCGGGTATAAGACCCACCTTTACTTCACTGAAGCGGAAACGGGTTTGTTCTTCCGCCAGAACGATGTCGGAAGCTGCTGCCAGTCCATTGGCGCCCCCGATGCATGCTCCGTGAACCATGGCGATGGTAGGCACCGGCAGGTGGTAAAGCTGAGAGAACAGCTCCTGCAGGTTGCTGCTCTCGGCCCGGTTTTCTTCGAAGGTGTTGTCAATGGTGCTTTTCATCCAGTTAAGGTCGGCTCCTGCACTGAAGACAGATCCGCTGCCGCTGATGACAAGGGCGACAAGATCCTTATGCTCTGCTGCTCTTGCAAAGGCTTCTTTCAGTTCGCCGATCATCTGGTCGTTGAAAGCGTTGCGCACATCAGGCCTGTTGAGGGTCAAACGACCCGTCCGTTCGCTGATCTCGAGCTTGATGGTTTTATATGGGTTCATGATTGGATGTTTTACATTCTAAAAACGCCATTTTTGGGTTCACCGTAAGGGGCATTCCGCGACATGGCCAGTCCTATGGCCAGCACGTTGCGTGTATCGGCAGGATCAATGATCCCGTCATCCCATACCCGCGAGGTGCTGTAATATGCCGAGCCTTCGTGTTCGTATTTTTCCAGCATCTTTTGTTTGAAGCTGTTGATCTCCCCGGGGTCAGGGTCTTTACCCGCTTTCTTCATCTGGGCTTCCCGTATGCTTGTCAGCACACTGGCGGCCTGCTGGCCACCCATCACCGATATTTTGGCATTGGGCCACATAAAAAGCAGCCTGGGATCATAGGCACGTCCGGCCATGGCATAGTTGCCCGCACCAAAGGAGCCGCCGATGATGACGGTGAACTTGGGAACGTTGGCGTTGGCCACGGCGTGAATGAGCTTGGCACCATCCCTGGCAATGCCTTCCTGCTCATATTTTTTTCCAACAATGAAACCACTGATGTTTTGCAGGAAGATAAGGGGAATCTTGCGATACTGGCACAACTCGATGAAATGGGCACCCTTCCTGGCTGTTTCCCCGTGGATGACACCGTTGTTGGCAAGTATGCCAACGGGATAACCCATGATGCGGGCGAAAGTTGTCACCAGGGTGGTGGCGTAATCCTTTTTGAACTCCTGGTAACTGTTGCCATCGACAATGCGCATGATGATCTCGCGGGCATCCACAGGTTTTTTTAGATCGATGGGAGCCAGTCCGTATAGTTCTTCGGGGTCGTAGAGGGGTTCGCGGGGCTCCTGTATGTCGAGGGGCTCCTTGTAAGGCCTGGGAAGGCCCCTGAAGATGTTGCGGCATATGCGAAGGGCATCCGCGTCGTCTTCTGCTATATGGTCGGCCACCCCCGAGATGCGGGTGTGTACTTCGGCACCTCCCAGCTCTTCTTCAGTGCCTTCCTCCCC
>CAJXLE010000215.1 GCA_913055895.1 uncultured Bacteroidota bacterium
CCCACCGATATCTCCACGGGCTGATTCATATACTTGTTGGCCATACCGGCAATGGCACCGGGCATGGTGGCAGAGAAAAGCATCACCTGCTTCTCCTGGCCGGTACGCTCCAGGATGGCATTCAGCTCATCCTGGAATCCCATGGAAAGCATCTCATCGGCCTCATCAAGTATGAGCCGCTGGATGTTGGAGACGTTCAGCTTCTTGCGTTTCAGCAGATCGAGCACCCTGCCGGGCGTTCCCACCACCACCTGGGCATTGGAGCGAAGCTCCTTTATCTGCGATTCTGCACTGGCTCCGCCATAGACGGCGACCACGCCAATTTTACCGCTGTACTTGGTATAACCCTTCAGCTCGCGGGCTATCTGGAGCGAGAGCTCGCGCGTAGGGCTCAGGATCAGGGTCTGCGTTTGTGCTGAGGTGGCATCTGTCTGGTGGATCACCGGCAAGCCAAAGGCAGCCGTTTTCCCTGTACCGGTCTGTGCCAGGCCGATCAGGTCGCTTTTGGATTGAAGTATCTGGGGGATAACTTGTTGTTGGATGGGGGTGGGTTCTTCAAAACCCATTTCGCCGATTGCACGGATGATGTCCTCATGCAGGCCGGCATCTTTGAATTGTTTCATGAATGGTTGCTAGGCTCCTGTTTTAAATAAGCGGCAAAAGTAGGATAAATTTTTGACAATCCGGTCAAAAAACTGAGTCTTATCCTCCCGATTTTTTGGCTTTGTAGCCTTTATCGGTTAAAAGTTGCAGGACCTGGTCGCGAAAATCCCCTTGTATCAGCAATTCACCATTTTTGGTGGAGCCCCCTACTCCCAGCTTCGATTTGAGTTCCTTGCCCAGGTCCTTCAGGTCGTCGTCCGACCCTACGAAGCCGGTGATCAGGGTCACTTCCTTGCCCTTCCGGTGACGTTTGTCCAGGCTCACACGAAGATCCTGCTGCCGGGGAGGCAGCGTTTGCTCTTCTTCCTGTTCTTCCTGCGGATGTTCAAAGTTCGGATCGGTGGAATAGACGATGCCCGATCCTTTTTTGTTCTTCTTTTGCTTCTTCTTCTTGCTCATAATCACCTCCATGATTTGACCACCATTGTAATCGACTGGCGGGGATCCTAAAGATAAAAAAATGTTTCTGGCCTCAAAACCCTTTTCGCGATCTAACCCTTTATCATTTCATCTCTTATCATTCTATCATTTAACCTACCAATCATTCTCCCATTCTATCGTTCTATCGTTCTATCGTTCCATCATTTCATCGTTCTCCCATTTTATCATTTTATCATTTTATCATTATCTTCAATAGGTCATCTTAAAAATAATCTTACCTTTGCAGATCTTTTGACAAAAGTACCAACAGCAAAACCATGCAGAATATCAGGAACATAGCCTTAATTGCGCATGTCGACCACGGCAAAACCACGATGGTCGACCGCATCCTTCACCAGGTGAAGCTTTTTCGCGAAAACCAGGAAGTACAGGATTTGATTCTCGATTCCAACGACCTGGAGCGGGAAAGGGGCATCACCATCCTCTCGAAGAACGTCTCCGTGAGATACAAAGATGAAAAGATCAACATCATAGACACCCCCGGGCACTCCGATTTCGGTGGCGAAGTGGAACGTGTCCTGAACATGGCCGACGGCGTTCTACTGCTGGTCGATGCCTTTGAGGGCCCCATGCCCCAGACGCGCTTCGTGCTCCAGAAAGCCCTGAAGCTGGGACTCAAGCCCATCGTGGTGATCAACAAGGTAGACAAGCCCAACTGCTCGCCCGACGCCGTTCAGGAAGCTGTCTTCGACCTGATGTTCAACCTGGATGCCACCGAGGAGCAACTGGATTTCCCCACGGTTTTTGGTTCCTCCAAGGAAGGCTGGATGTCGGGTGATTACCGCAAGCCTTCCCAGGACGTCTCTTACCTGCTGGACACCATCCTGGAGCATATCGTTCCGCCCCGCCAGGAAGAAGGCACGCTGCAGTTGCAGATCAGCTCCCTGGACTATTCTTCCTACCTGGGCCGCATCGCCGTGGGCAGGATCACCAGGGGCAGCATCTATCCGGGCATGCAGGTATCGGTGGTCAAGAGAAACGGGGATATCCTGGCTTCCCAGATCAAAGAGCTATATCTTTTTGAAGGACTGGGAAAAGAAAAGGTGAAAGGGTCGGTTTCCGCGGGTGAGATCGTGGCGGTGCTGATGCCCGAGCGTTTTGACATTGGCGACACCATTGCAGACGCCGAACACCCCGAGGCCCTCTCGCCCATCACCATCGACGAGCCCACCATGAGCATGCTCTTTACCATCAACACATCACCTTTTTACGGCCAGGAAGGCAAATACGTCACCTCGCGCCACCTGAGGGAGCGTCTTTTCCTGGAGACCGAAAAGAACCTGGCGCTGCGGGTGGAGGAGACCGAATCGCCGGAGAAGCTTAATGTTTACGGGCGGGGTGTGCTGCACCTGTCCATCCTGGTTGAGACCATGCGGCGCGAGGGCTATGAGTTTCAGCTGGGCCAGCCACAGGTGATCCTGAAGGAGAAAAAGGGCAAGAAGCATGAACCCATGGAGCTACTGACCATCCACGCACCCGAAGATTATTCGGGCACGGTCATCGAGATCGTCTCCCAGCGGAAAGGGGAGATCGTCAACATAGAAAACCGCAACGACCGCGCCGCCATGGAATTCAAGATTCCGGCGCGCGGCATGATTGGCCTGTCCAACCTGATCCTAAGCTCCACCGGTGGTGAAGCCATCATCAGCCACCGCTTTCATGCCTATGAGCCCTGGAAGGGCGACATATCGGCCGGCAACAACGGCTCGCTTATTGCCATGGAGACGGGCACGGCCATCCCCTATTCGATCGAGAAACTGCAGGAGCGGGGGCGCTTTTTCGTCGAGCCCAATGAGAAAGTCTACGCCGGACAAGTCATCGGCGAGAACAGCCGGCCCGACGACCTGTTGGTGAACGTCACCAAAACCAAGAAACTCACCAACATCAGGGCTGCCGGCTCGGATGAGAAAGTCATGCTCACCCCGGCCACCAAATTTTCGTTGGAAGAGGCCATGGAGTACATCAAAAAAGATGAATACATTGAGGTGACACCCAAATCGATCCGGCTCAGGAAAGTCATACTGGACGAGCACGAACGCAAACGCCTGCGCAAAGGGGGAGCCAGCGCCTGAGAACGCTTGAGAGTACCTGAGAATATCTTATAACACCTAAAAACAACTGGGAACAACTGGGAGCAAATGATAGTGGCAGTCAGCGTCTGTCAGATCCATATTTTCTCATGTTCAACCAAACCTAACGAAATGCCGCCGAAAATATGAAACGTTTCTCCGGCACTTCCGTTTTCCACCTTGCTTTTGCCGCGGCATCCCTGCTGGTCCACGACTGGATGCTCCACAACGGAATGTATGGGATGGAGGCGGCTGCAGATGTTTACCAACCCTTCATGGGTGCCATACCCGAAGGAGGTGACAAACCCTTTGCAGCCGGTCCGCTGGTCTTTGCCTTCTATGAGCTTTTCAGCCGCCTCTTTGACACGCCCCTGACAGCCTTCCATGCGGGCAGTGCCTTCCTGGCCGCCACCTTCACCTATGCGGTGCTGCGGCTTGCCTTCCGTCTTGGCAGTCCTGCCTGGCTCCTGCTGCTGATCGGCCTCTGGTCGCTTATCAGTCCCCTGGTCCACTGGACGAGCCTGAGCCATCCCCACATACTCCTGGGTATGGTCTTTCTCTTCCTTCTCTTTCTCAGCCTGAGAAACAACAACTACCTGCTGGTCATCATCTTCCTGGTCCACCTGGCCCTCACCCACCATATCATAGCGGTGGCTGCAGGTATTCTCACAGCCACATCGCTGATCAGATCCCCGGGGCTGAAAAAAGCATCATTTTTCTAACCTGCCTGTAACCAAACCAGGCAATCGGGCGTCCTACTTATCAAACACCTTCTGATATATGATCTGTTCATTCTATAGGGACCGGAATGAAAGGCTTCTGCTTATTCATATACCTAAACATCTTACGCCATGTTCAGAAACTATCTTCTAACCACCCTTCGCACCATCGCCCGCCACCGCGTATTCACCCTGATCAATGTTGCCGGTTTGGCCATAGGCATGGCAGGATGCATAATGATCATGCTGTATGTGGCAGACGAGCTTAGTTACGACCGCTACCACGAAAAAGCAGAACGCATCTACCGGGCCGGCATAGATGGCAAGATTGGTGAACGGCAGATGAAAACCCACACCAGTGCCGCTCCTTTGGCACGGACCATGATCGAAGAATTTCCCGAGGTACAAAATGCCGTGCGCTTCAATTCAGTCGGCAACACGATGATACGACACGGCGATCACAGCTTCATCGAAGACGGGATCTACTATGCCGATTCCACGGTTTTTGACATCTTCTCCTGGGAGCTCCTCCGCGGCAATCCGCAAACAGCACTGGCCCGCCCCCACTCTATCGTCTTCACCCAAAGCATGGCAGAGAAATACTTTGGGAACGAAGATCCCATGAACAAGACCGTTACTTTTGACAACGAAACGGAATACAAGATCACCGGCATCATGGAGGACGTACCCCACAACTCCCATTTCCATTTTGACTTCCTGGCTTCCCTATCGTCGTATCCGCACAGCAGGAGCGAAATATGGATGAGCGACAGGTATGCC
>CAJXLE010000216.1 GCA_913055895.1 uncultured Bacteroidota bacterium
AGGGGTATTTTTCCTTTAGTGTCCTGCTGATTCCAAAGGGCTTCTTTTTGTCGACGCCCATCATCAGGATCACCATGTCGAAATGTTTTTCCTCCATCTGCCTTAGGGCGTCCTGTTCGTTGGACACCCCGGTGACGCGCGGAAGGGATGTGAGGTTCAGCTGGTGGTATTCGCCCAGTATGTGATCGGTGAACCGCCCTTCCTTCTCAATGCTAAAGGCATCATACAGGTTGGCCACCAGCAGGATCTCCTTGACCTTGAAGGGCATCAGGTCGTGCAGGATGTCGCGGTCGGCGTTGTAGTTGTTGATGAATTTTTGCAGCAGTTGCCTGCTGTTCAGGGATTCCTGTGTGGGCTGCTCCCGCGAGAGCACCTCCTTTTTCTTCTCATCCTTCCCGATGATCTCCTTGGCTTTGCTGCTGTTGATGTAGCCCACTATGATGTTGGACAGGTTCACCAGCAGGTCGCGTTCTTCCTTGAGAAAAGGGCCCTCATCGAGGGTGTTGAACTTTTTGGTGTAAAATATCTCTATGGAACCTTCTTTGCTCTCAATGGTTTCAAAGTTTTGCTTCTGATACCAGGGGGTTACCTTGAAATCAGCACTCCGGTATTCTTTTTTATCGTAGATGATGCGTGCCACGGTATATTCAGGATACTGCCATCCCCGGGGCAGATTCAGTACAATTTTCTGAAGGGTCTCCTCGATGGATTTTTGTTCCTTAATGATACGGCTTGTATAGTTGATACAAGCCAGCTCTTTTAGCCGTTCTTTGTTTTCGGCCAGGAGCTGCTGGTAGTTCTCCGGCCTTTTGTTGTGGTTGTCTTCCATATAAGCTTATTTTACCGGCAAGTGGCATGGCAGGCACCCTAAATACCACATTTAAAACGATTGAATAAAATTAAAAGTTTTTTTGAAGGTAAAAAATATAGCGGGAGTGGGGATGGAAACACTCAAACACGGGGGCGGGCTGACCAAAGGCTGGTTTGGCCCCAGCCAGGTTGATAAGACCAGGGAGCAGAAAAAACAGCAGGACTATTGATCCTTTTTTTCGCCGCTTTTCCTGATTTTTTCCAGAAGGTATTCCTTGAACTGATAGTCGGCCTTGTAGATCTTCATTACTTTATGAATGGGGAGGATGTTTTTGAATTTTTCGTGGTATTCCTTGAGCAGTTGGGCTTTCTGCACTTCCTGGTGGATGTAGCTGTCGGCCAGCTCTTCCATCTCTTCGGGGGAAAGGTTTTCCTGCTTTTTTGAATAGTGGGACATCTTGTTTTGCCTTTCCTCGATGATGGCATTTTTCTTTTTCCAGTAAGCGTTGTATACAGGCCAGAATTTTTCTGCTTCTTCCGGGGTAAGGCCAATTTTTTCAGTGAAAAAAGCAATTTTTTGGGAAGTGACGTATTCATTGGCCGGGTGATCTTTTTCCTGACCCAGGGCCAGGAGCTGGCCAGCCAGAATAAAAACAATCAGTAAGAGGATGGTTTTAACTGAAAAATTCATATGAATGTTTTTTATTGATTGTCCTTGCCCTCTTTCTGTTTCTCTTTCAGTTCATTGATGAGGGTGGTGTAGTCGATGTCCTCATTCAGGAGGTATTCGATGTATTCCTTGGTTTTTTCAGAGTCTTCTTCAATCTGAATGGCTTCATTCTCCTGGAGGTTCTCCATCAGTTCATTCTGGTTGTAGTACTGATCGTAGTACTCGGCTTCAGCAATATCTTCTTTTCCATATGGGGTTTTGCTCTCAGGCTGGTCGATGAGCTGGATGGCAAAGTAAGCAATCAGTGCTACACTTACAAACATAGCTGCCAATGATAGAGCCGGTTTAAGGATATGTATAAAGGATCTTTTTTTCTCCCGGGCTTCGCACTGTTCCATGATCCGACCCGGCAGGTCCCTGAAATAGTTGTCAGGCACCTCGAAAGGTTGTTCCCTGCCTATGTCCGATAATCTCTTATCCTGTTTCATGACTGCTTTCCCCTGATTTTGATACTTTTGTTTACACGTATGACGTAAAAAGAAAAATATGGTTTAATCTTCTTTCAGATACTTCTCAATCTTTTTGACTGCATGGTGAAAGGATGCCTTGAGGGCACCCACTGATGTGTCCAGAATATGTGACATATCCTCGTATTTCATCTCATCAAAATATTTCATATTGAAAACCAGCCTTTGTTTTTCAGGCAATGTCAGGATGGCCTTTTGCAGCTTGAGTTGTATCTGGTTGCCGTTGAAATACTCATCGCTCTCCAGGGTGTTCATCAGGTGGTGTTCGACATCCATAAAGGGTATGTGTTGTCGTTTTTTCTTTTGCTTGAGAAAGGTGAGTGATTCATTGGTAGCGATTCGGTAAAGCCAGGTATACAGCTTGGAATCCTCCCTGAAATGGTCCAGTCCCTTCCAAACCTTGATGAAAGTGTTTTGCAGGATGTCGTCGGTGTCATCGTGTGTGATGACAATTTTTCTGATATGCCAATAAAGTCTTTCCTGATACTTTTTGATGATGTGTTTGAAGGCAAAATTCTTGTAATCACCTTCCTTAAACATTTCAAGGAGTTCTTTATCGGTATATTCGGACATTGTTTCGTAGCAGGTGGTTTAGGAAGCGGAAGAAATCAAAAAGTCGTTGCTCTTGTGCGCTTTCCTGTCGATGGCCAGTTCGGCTGCGCTGATGATGTCGGGGACGTCCAGCTTGTACTTTTTCAGCAACTCATTGGGTTTGCCGCTTTCACCAAAAACATCGTCCATAGCTACCATTTCGACAGGAACCGGGTATTTTCTTGCAGTGAGCTGGGCCACAGCGTCTCCGAGCCCCCCGTTCCGCAGGTGTTCCTCGGCGGTGACAATGGCTTTTGTTTTTTGTGCGGAGGTCAGGATGGCCTCTTCATCCAGCGGCTTGATGGTGTGCAGGTTGATCACTTCTGCCTGTATGCCTTTTTCCTCAAGTTTTTGGGCCGCCTGTAGGGCTGTATACAGCAGGTGACCGGTTGCCAGGATGGTTACATCGCTGCCGGGGCTCATCAGCACAGCCTTGCCGATCTCAAACTTTTGGTCTTCAGCGGTGAAATTGGGTACTTTGGGGCGACCAAAACGCAGGTATACGGGGCCCTGCATTTCCGCCACGGCTAGTGTGGCTGCCCGGGTCTGGTTGTAATCGGCCGGGTTGATCACCGTCATGTTGGGCAGCATCTTCATCAAACCCAGGTCCTCCATGATCTGGTGTGAAGCACCGTCTTCACCAAGTGTCAGGCCGGCGTGTGAGGCACAAATCTTCACATTCTTATTGGAATAGGCCACCGATTGGCGGATCTGATCGTAAACCCTGCCGGTGGCAAAATTGGCAAAAGTGGCCACGAAAGGTATCTTGCCTCCCATGGTGATGCCGGCAGCAGTGCTGATCATGTTGGCCTCTGCTATGCCGCACTGGAAAAACCGCTCCGGAAAAGCCTTAAAGAACTCGGTCATCTTGAGTGAGCCACTCAGGTCGGCACCAAAAGCTACGATGTTTTCATTTTGTTTGCCCAGTTCGTAAAGGGCTGCTCCGAAGCCGGATCGCGTGGGTTTGAATTCGGTGGATGTAAAATCTTTCATAGTCCTGGAGTTTCTCTAATTAAGCTTGATTGTTGTCGATGCTCCTGATTTTATGTGAAACGTTTTCCTGATTGTATACATGCTTTTTCTGATGGATCGAGGCCGGAAAATGAGTTCATATTTTCCGGGCTGCAAAGTTAATGATTCCCTTTTTTTCACCGAATGAAATTTATAAATCTCCTTCAGTTTGCCCGACTTTTTTTGTTCAAACAGGCTGCCATAGCCTTCAGACGGGAAAAGAACATTCAGGATGCCGGGTTTGGGTATTTCTATGGAAGTGGTATGGCTTTGGCTGACCTGCACATCTTCCAGGTGTATACGGGGCAGTGTCAGGACCTCCAGGTCGTAGGAGCCGGTCAGATATTTTGCTTTTCGGTTGGCTTTCTGAACGTCGAGTATTTGTTGGCTGCCGTGGCGACGTACCAGGTACCTGACATCGCGCAGGCGGCTGCTGGTGGGAAACTTCAGCTCAAGCATGCCGCGTGATGCATCAACACCGATCATATTGTGCCTGCCGGGTGTAAGCCGGATGCTGTCCTTACGCACAGGGGGGCGCGTGTGGACCACCATATCATAGGTTACCAGGGGGTCGAGGGTCAGCGTGTCGGGATGGCCTTTGTATGTGAGGGTGTGCATGAAATTGTGCCTGACCTGCCCGCTCTTATGATTGTATAGGGTTACCGGCACATTGGTTTCGGTGGGCCGGCCCGAGGCGTCGAGCAGGTTGATCTGGGCAGTGGTGGTGTTCAGGGCTTCGGTGATCACTACATCCAGGGTATGTTTCAGACGTTCCCTGGTGGTAGCATTGTGAAAATCACCGCTACATTCAAAAGTCTCGCGGAAACTGGGGTCGATGCCTATGCCAATGATGAAAGGCTTGAGGATGATGCCCTTGCTTTGAAGCTTTTCGCTTACGGCGCACGGGTCGCCCTCACAGGCCTCCTTCCCGTCGGTGATCAGAATAACGACATTGCGACAGTCTTCGCAGGGCGGGAAATCATCCGGGGCTTTGGCCAGCGACCGGGCAATGGGGGTGGTGCCTTTGGGGTTGATGCTCCTGAG
>CAJXLE010000217.1 GCA_913055895.1 uncultured Bacteroidota bacterium
GGAAATACTTGATGGTGGTCAGCACCGGGTTGGGAGCTGTCTGGCCAAGACCGCAGAGGGTGTTGGCCTTGATTTCATGGGCCAACTCCTCTAGTCGCTCGATGTCGCCTTCCTGTCCTTCGCCCCTGGTGATGCGGTCGAGGATCTCCAGCATGCGCTTGGTGCCCACACGGCAAAAAGTGCATTTGCCGCACGATTCCTTCCGGGTGAAGTCCAGGAAGAATTTGGCCACGTCCACCATGCAGGTGGTCTCGTCCATCACAACCATACCGCCCGAACCCATGATGGCCCCCGTGGCGGTGACCGAATCGTAGTCGATGGTGGTGTCGCTCAGGTAAGCGGGTATGCATCCCCCCGAGGGACCGCCCAGCTGAACGGCCTTAAAGTCCTTATCCCCCTGGATGCCACCTCCCAGGTGATAAATAATATCGTGAATGGTAATGCCCATGGGCACTTCAACCGACCCCCCGTGTTTGATCTTGCCGGTAAGGGCAAAGACCTTGGTGCCTTTGCTTTTCTCCGTGCCATACTGATTGAAAAAATCAGCTCCTTTCAGGATGATCTGGGGTACGTTGGCATAAGTCTCCACATTGTTGATGTTTGTGGGCTCTTCCCAAAGTCCTTTCTCTGCCGGATAGGGCGGACGCTTGGTGGGCATGCCCCGTCGTCCTTCCACGGAGGCCATCAGGGCGGTCTCCTCCCCACAAACAAAAGCTCCGGCTCCTTCCTTGACGTAAAGGTCAAAATCAAAGCCTTCGTGCCCCAGAACCTTCTCTCCCAGGTAGCCTCTCTCGCGTGCCTGTTCGAGGGCAATGTTCAGGCGTTTGATGGCCAGGGGGTATTCGGCGCGGCAGTAGATCACCCCTTCAGAGGCGCCGGTGGCATAAGCCCCGATGATCAGCCCTTCAATGACTGCATGGGGGTCGCCCTCCAGCAGCGAACGGTCCATAAATGCACCGGGATCACCCTCATCGGCATTGCACACAATGTATTTCTTGTCGGAAGGATTCTTGTAGGTGAAACGCCACTTCAGGCCGGTGGGAAAACCTCCCCCGCCTCTGCCACGCAGACCGGAATCGTATACGGTTTGAATGACATCCTCCTGATCAATGCCCTCATCCAGTATCCTGCGGATGGCGTTGTAGCCGTCCCTTGCTTCATATTCACGTATGCTCTCCGGGTTGATGACCCCACAGTTGCGCAGGGCAACCTTAACCTGTCCCTTCCAAAAAGAGTCATCCGGGGTCTCAAAAAGGTCGGTCTTCACCACATAATCCTTGATGGGCTCATCATTGGTCAGGTGTTTGTCCATGATCTCCACGGCTTTTTGCTCATCCACCTCGCCATAGAGATAGGATCCTGTCTCGTCGATTACCTCCACCAAAGGTTCGCGGTAACACATGCCGATGCAACCGGTTTTTTTGATCTCTATATCGACCTGGTCAGCTTTCTTGAGCTCAAAGAGTTTGTCATAAACCTTCTGAGCGCCAGCTGCAATGCCGCAACTGGCTAAACCGACTAATACTTTGGTTTTTTCCATATTGAGTGGTTGTTGAGGGTTCCAATCCAGTTCATTAATTGCGCTCGCTGATTTTTAGCTCCTTGACGATCTTTACGGCCCCCTTACCGGTAAGTTTGCCATAGGTGTTGCCATCGATCATCATCACCGGCGCCAGCGAACAACAGCCCAGGCAGGCCACGGATTCCAGGGTAAAGAGCCCGTCATCAGTGGTCTCTCCGTCCTCCACCTTCAGGGCATCCTGGAGGGCATCGGTGATGGTTTCGGCATCCTGCACATGACAGGCAGTACCGTGGCAAACCTTGATAATATGCTTGCCAACCGGGTTCAAACGGAACTGTGTGTAAAAAGTGGCCACCCCGTATATCTCATTCAACGGTATGCCGGTCTCCCGGGAAAGCTTGAGAAAGGACTCATAGGGCAGATACCCGTATATATCCTGGGTCTTCTGAAGAAGAGGTATCAGGTTGCCCTTTTTATGCCGATATTTTTCAATCAGGGGATCCATCAGAGTCAAATCCACCGGCTCCTGGTCGATTTGATCTTCCTTTCTTGGGATTCTTTGAACACGCATAACGCTTGGTATTGGGGTTAAAATTCAATTTTGGGCTTAATTTATAACTTGTTATCATAAAAACAAAATATTGTAAACATGCTGTTCAATAGCGGAGTCCTGACATAGTGGATGATGCAGCCTGGGTTATTATTTATAATCATTCTTAATTAGTCGGCAAAAATGTCGTTTGTCAGGTTTAACTGAAATGAGTGGGGAAGGCGAAGGGAAGAAGGCTAAGGCTAAGGGAAGAAGGCGAAGGGAAGAAGGCTAAGGCTAAGGCTAAGGCTAAGGGAAGAAGGCGAAGGGAAGAAGGCTAAGGGAAGAAGGCTAAGGCGAAGGGAAGAAGGCGAAGGAAGGAAGGAGAAGGCTAAGGCTAAGGGAAGAAGGCGAAGGGGAAAGGGTGGAAAAATCAGGCGGGGTTGATTTCCCCGAGATTGAGCAGGGCATCTATCTTGGTGAGAAAAGTTCCGGGTTGAATGGGTTTGGAGATATAATCGTTGCAACCCGCATCCAACGACTTTGCCTTGTCCGATGAAAGGGCATAAGCCGTTTGGGCCAGGATAGGTATATTTTGGTTGTACCGGCGTATCCTTCGGGCCAAATCCAGCCCGTTCATATCGCCCAGCCTTATATCCATCAGGATCAGGTCGAAATCCTTCTCCCTGAACAATTGCCACGCTTCCTCCCCGCTCCTGGCATGGTTGAGCTGTACACCCGTCTTGCCCAGGAGGTGGGAAAAGTATAAGTAACTGGGGTGGTCGTCCTCCACAACCAGAATGCGATAGGTGCTCCAGTCAAGCTCTTCATTGTCTGGTTGTTCGGCTTTGTCTTTGGTCGCCACAGGGCGGTAGGGTATGGTGAAGTAAAAGGTGCTGCCGTGGTTTACTTTCGAATCGACCCACAGTTTGCCTTCCATGATCTCAACAAGGCGCCTGGAGATGGTCAGGCCCAAACCGGTTCCTCCGTACTCCCTTGTAGTTGTGCTGTCGGCCTGCCTGAACTTTTGAAAGATCACATCAACCTTCTCCTCAGCAATGCCTATGCCCGTATCTTTCACATAGAAAAGGATGCTGTCGTCGTGCAGGCGGTAGCCCAGTTCCACAAAACCCTCGTGCGTGAACTTGATGGCATTCTCTACCAGGTTGGAGACCACCTGTTTCAACTTTCGTTCATCAGCAAGAATGATCCTTTCCATTTCCCCGTGATGGCTTTGCGTCCGCAGCTCCAGCTTATCTCTCTCTCCCGGTTCAAGTTCCTCATAAAACAACTTTCTTATCTCTTCCAGCAGCTGCACCACTTCAACCTGTTCATGGTGCAACTCATATTGACCGGCTTCAATCTTGCTGTAATCAACAATGTCGGAGATGATGCGCAACAGCTGGTTTGAACTCTTATGTATGATGTCGACATACTCGCGCCATTCTTTGCTACCGGGTCCTTCATTTTTCAACAATTTGGCAAAACCCAGGATGCCATTCATAGGAGTTCTGATCTCATGCGACATGTTGGCCAGAAATTCCGATTTCAAACGATCGGACTCCTCGGCTTGCTCTTTGGCCCTCTTCAATTCCCCTTCCCTGTGTTTCTGGTCGCTGATGTCTTCCTTGATCAGAAGGTAATTGCTTATCTCACCCTCATCATTGCGGATGGGTGAGATGATCAGGCGTTCCCAGTAAGCCGTTCCATCCTTCTTTTTGTTTTCATACTCCGTCCTCCATTCCTTCCCCTGCTTCAAATGATCCCACAACTCACGGTAGCTGTTCTCCTCCCATTCCTTCATGTTCTGTACCTGGTGCAGATCAGTCCCCATCACTTCACCCATTGAATAGCCGGTCATCTCCGCAAACCTGGGATTGACATATTCCAGTTTTCCCTTATGGTCGGTAAAGATAATGGCAGTGGGACTTTGCTCCACACCATAGGAGAGCTTACGTATCTGCTGATGGGCCGCCTTAAGCTCATCTTTTTTCTTTTTCAGGGCCATGGCGTTGTGTATGGCAGGTCCAAGCCGCAACATATTCTCCTTTAACACATAATCCCAGGCACCCGACTTGATGGTGTCCACTGCAGTTTCCTCATCCAGTGCACCTGTGACCACGATAAAAGGCACATCGGGGTATTTTTCCTCCACCATCTCTAAAGCGGAAAGGGCATCAAACTGGGGAAGGTTGTAATCGGAAAGTATCAAATGCAGGGGAAATTCATCCAGGGCCTGACGGAAATCCTCGCGACAGTCCACCACCCGTACCTCGTTGTAGCTGATTCCGGCCTGTCTTACCTCGGCCAAAATCAATTCGACATCCGACTGATTGTCTTCAAGAATGAGAATATTGAGGTAGTGGTTCATCTCAGAAATGACTCATGGTTCTAAAATAGAGAATTCCTTATTCATTGTCAAACTTCCCCAGGTAAAAATAAAACGTGGTTTGATGATTTGGCTCACTTTCTGCCCATATCCTGCCTCCGTGCTTATGAATGACCCGTTGGACCATACTGAGACCAATACCAGATCCGCCGTAACGTTCATCGCTGTGCAGCCTGTGAAAGGCATAAAAAAGCCTGCCTGCATAT
>CAJXLE010000218.1 GCA_913055895.1 uncultured Bacteroidota bacterium
AAAGACCTGAACCGGCAGATTGAGAACCGGAAAAAATCCATCCTGGAGAACATCAGCAGCAGCCTGAAAAACATTGACATCTCGCTGGAAGATATTGAGTACCGCATCCGGAAAAAATCCGATGAGCTGTCGGCTCTGCCTGCCACCGAGCTCAAGCTGCAGGCCCTGCAAAGAAAATTCGAGCTCAACGACGAGATATACACCTACCTGCTCACCAAGCATGCGGAAGCGCAGGTCGCCCAGGCATCGAACTTCCCCTCCTATGAAATCATCGACCCGGCACGCAACCTCGACCACTCCATCATTGCCCCCCGCCGATCGGTCAACTACCTGATAGCCCTGGTCCTGGGTTTCTTCATCCCCGCCTCGTTCATCCTGATGCTGGAGTTCTTCAACACCCGCGTCCGCTCCATCGCCGACGTTGAACGCATCACCAATGTTCCGGTCATCGGCAACATCATCCGCAGCAGGAAAACTTTTCAACCCCTGGATCTTAACAAAATATCCTATTCAATGACTGCCGAATCTATCCGCATGCTGCGCACCAACATTCAAATCACCAATGGAAATGAAAAGAAGGTCATCCTGGTAACCTCCTCCCGCAGCCACGAGGGCAAAACGTTCACATCCATCCACCTGGCCAAGGGTTTTTCCATGCTCAAAAAAAGGGTGGTCCTGGTGGGGTTCGACCTGCGCAAACCCAAGCTGGGCGAAATGATGAAACATCCAAACAATTATGGCACCAGCACTTTTTTGGCCACTGAACAGCACCTGGACGAGATCATCCAACCAACAGAAAACGAATACCTCGACCTGATCAGCGAGGGTCCCCTGCCTCCCAACCCCACAGAGCTTATCGCGTCTTCCAGGACCGGGCTGATGCTTCACCAGTTAAGACCCTTTTACGATTACATCATCATCGACACCTCCCCCATCGGCATTGTACCCGACAGCAAGCTGATCATGAAACATGCCGACATCAACCTGCTGGTGGTTCGCCAGTCCAAAACCCGCAAAAATGAATTGATCCACACCCTAAAAAGCTTAAAGAGCAACCAGGTCCATAATTTCCATATTGTCATGAACGACTTCTCTCCTAAAAATGAAGAATACAATTACATGTATAAATATTATTCCGACCAGCCACAGGAAAAAGAATCCAAGATCATGTCGTGGTTCGAATAGCTCATCCCTTCCAGAACTTCGTTTTAGGGTAACATGTAAAATTCCCATGCATCATAATCGCCCTTCATATTATTCGAGCCAGTTGTTTGACCATAAGCACCCTGCCCATGAGACACATTTAAGTTTTGCATCGCCGGCATTTGGTGCTTCTGCCTGAAGGCACACCCGCCATATGCCCCGCCGGGATTGTTCAAACCTGGTGTCAAAGTCTGTTCTTTGTAAAGATCATCAGCTCTTTTGCAGGAAAATACGGAATGCCGCCAGCCTGATGTGTTGTACAGGAAAGGGATCACCGGCTTCCGGGTAAGCCTGCCGCTGCCTCATTGTTCCCAACCGTTAGAAACAAAAAATTCCACCAGAGATGAAGTCCAAATTCATAAAAGACAGAGAAAGCACGGTATATTTCTATATCACGCTCATCGAGATGATGCTCTCCATAGCCACCTTCTATGCAGCAGCTTATATCAAGGAGCCCTCGCTGCGGGAAAACTTCCTGTTCACCAGGGAATATCAGCTTCTCTTTTTGATCATGGCCTTTTCCTGGTTTTTCATCCTTCGATCGGAAAATTTTGAGAAGTTTCACCGCACGAAGACCTACAGCGAAATATTCATCGACTATACCAAAGGAATTGCTGTGGGGGCAGCCATACTGGCCGGGGCCATCTTCCTTTTCAAGCTGGGAACCATCAGCCGGGGCTTTGTCATCATCTTCACCCCCCTGAACCTGATGGTGCTGTACTTTTTTCGCCTGAGTTTTTACAGGGGACTCAAAAACATCCGCAGCCGCGGAAAGAACCGAAAGTACGTGGTGGTCATCGGGGATGAATCTTCCGAGAACATCATCGACAAAATCATCACCAACAAGGAGTGGGGACTGCAGATTGTCAAGATCATCTCCAACTCGGTGAAAATTTTCAACAAATACCACAGGAGAATCCAGGTGGTCCCGGAAAAAGACGACCTGCACCGGATGCTCGAGCTCGACGTCATTGATGAGATCATATACTATAAAAACACCATCGATCAAAAAGAGCTCAATAAGATCATTTACTCCTGCGAGGAGGTGGGTGTGGTTTTCCATATGTATTCGGAATGCTGGAACCTGACCGGACGAAAATACCACCTCAGCTATTTTGGCGACATGCCCTATTTCACTTTCATGAACAAACCCTCCGATTATTTTGCCCTGCACGTCAAACAAATCATGGATTATTCGTTTGCCCTGGTGATGATGATCGTGCTTCTTCCTGTCATGGCTGCCATTGCCATTGCCATCAGGGTGGACACCCAGGGACCGGTTTTCTTCAAACAGGAGCGTGTGGGTCTCCGGGGCCGTAAGTTCAACCTGTATAAATTCCGTACAATGGTCAAGCAGGCCGAAGAGATGCGGGTGCAGGTTGCCGGCATGAATGAGATGGACGGACCGGTCTTTAAAATCAGGAACGACCCGCGCATCACCCGGGTAGGCAGGTTCCTGCGAAGGAGCGGACTCGACGAGCTGCCCCAGCTCTTCAACATCATCAATGGCCACATGTCATTTATAGGTCCCCGACCCCCCATACAGAGCGAAGTGGAACAATATGAACGATGGCAGTTGCGCCGCCTGTCCATGAAACCCGGCATCACATGTATCTGGCAGACCATGCCCAAAAGAAATGAGATCATCTTCAAAGACTGGATGCAGATGGATCTCAAATACATCGACTCATGGTCGCTGAAGCTGGACTTCATCGTCTTTGTCAAAACCTTCAAGACAGTGCTGATGAGAAGCGGCCAATGACCGGGGGCATCAGCTAAACAAACAGGATCCTCAGTTAAAAGATGGCAACAGCAGCAAATAACGGCACCCCCCTGGTAAGCATCGGGCTACCGGTTTTTAACGGCGAAAACTACCTCCACCAGGCCATCGGGTCGGTCATAGAGCAAACCTTTACCAACTGGGAACTGATCATCTCCGACAACGGCTCCACCGACCTGACGCCGGCCATCTGCCGGCATTACCAGGACAGGGACAACCGCATCCGCTACCACCGCCTCGACAAGAATTACGGAGCATCCCTGAACTACAACCGAACTTTCGCCCTTTCCGCCGGACCTTATTTCAAATGGCTGGCCCACGACGATATGATGGCTCCGGAAAACATTGCCAAAGCCTTAGAGGTTATGGAAAACCATGACGACATCGTCCTCTGCGGGTGCCAGAAGAAAAGCATGGATGCCGAAGGGCAAATCATACGGCATTATCTGTTTGAAGAGCTTCAACTAACCAATGATGATCCCGCCCAACGGTTTAAACAGCTGCTCAAAGTGTTCAGGCATTTCAGGTACGGCGATTTTGTCTTTGGGCTCCACCGGCGGGAACAGCTAAGGGACACCAACCTGATCGGACCATATGCCGGGGCCGATGTCATACTGCTGTTTGAACTCATCCTGAAAGGCAAATTCTATGTCATCGATGAGCCCCTTTTCTTTCGGCGCATACACCCGGGCATCTCCATGTCGTTAAACAACAACAACCGGGGCGGCATCCTGCAATCAAAAAACCCGGGCAAATTCTATTACAAAAGCTTTGCAGAGGTGGCCAAATGGTTTGACCCCAGGGGCAAGGCAAGACAGTTCCCCCATTTCGTATGGCTGAAAGTTTTCATCCAGTCCATCAACCGCGACATACCCCGCCGGTCAGAGCGCATCTCCCTTTATCTTAGCTCTTATAAATGGACCATTAGGAGCTTCTATAAATACCTGACGGGTACTTTCCGCCGCAAAATGGTAGGCAGGATCAAACTCCGCGTCAAAATCATTCTCAACCAGTATTTCGGATACAATTTTGAATACGAGTAATGAACAACGTCAATCAACATAACCATCCCATTCCCAGTCATTGTTTAACCCAAAACCCATAATCATGAAAGTAGGTATATTGGCCGGGGGGTATGGCACCCGGCTGGCACAGGAGACGGAAATCAGGCCCAAACCCATGGTCGAGATAGGCGGCAAGCCCATCATCATGCACATCATGAAACATTATGCCCGCTTCGGACACAAAGATTTTGTCATCGCCCTGGGATATAAGGGCGATTACATTAAAAAGTATTTCTCCGACTATTTTGCCCTGGCCGGTAACGTGCTGGTCGACTTTAAAAACGGCAGGATCAAGAGCCAGACCACCCAGGAAAAGATCGACTGGAACATACAGCTCATCGAGACTGGCCTGAGCACACTCACCGGCGGCAGGATCAAAAGGCTCAAACCCTATATGGGCAATCAAACCTTTATGCTGACCCTGGGCGACGGGCTCTCTAACGTCAACATCGACGACCTGCTGGCTTTTCACCGGCGGCACGGCCGTCTGGCCACTGTTACGGCAGTAAGGCCACCGGCCAGGTACGGACACCTCAACATTGAAGGCAACGGGCTTGTCACCGAATTCTCC
>CAJXLE010000219.1 GCA_913055895.1 uncultured Bacteroidota bacterium
TACCACGATGAATTCCTCTACTGGGTGCAGCACTACGACCTCGACCGGCGCAACAAACGCAGCTATCCCAACATCTATAAGCAGATGCGTTATCCACTGGACGACAGCTCGCCCATACTCTCATACGATGGCACCAAATGCATCAAATGTTTCCGGTGCATCAAGGCGTGCGATGAAGTGCAGGGCAAAAACGTGCTCTCCTTCAGCCAAAGAGGCATTGCCTCCTATATCGTCGCCGGCATCGATGAGTGGGGAAATTCTGAATGCGACGGGTGCGGTGAATGCGTGCAGCTGTGTCCCACCGGCGCCCTGGTCGACAAGCCCCACCGCGACGAGATCAACCTGGACAGGGTGGAGAAGCAGGTACGCACCACCTGCCCCTATTGTGGTGTAGGCTGCCAGATCCTTTTGTATGTCCAGGACGGCAAGATCATGCGTTCAGATGGGGTGGAGGGGGTGGCACCCAACGACGGCCGCCTTTGTGTGAAAGGCCGATACGGCTATGACTATGTTCACGATTCCGGGAGACTACAAACACCGTTGATCAAGAAGAATGGCCGGTTTGTGGAAGCATCCTGGGATGAAGCCATCAACCTCATCGCCTCCAAATTTAGCCAGATAAAGCAAGAACACGGACCGCAGGCCCTGGGTGGCTACGGCTCGGCCAAATGCACCAATGAAGACAATTACATCTTCCAGAAATTCATCCGGGTGGCCTTTGGCAACAACAACCTCGACTATTGCACGCGGCTGTGTCACGCCTCCACCGTGACGGCCATGCTCAAATCGCTCGGCAGCGGGGCCGGCAGCAATTCCATCGAGGATTTCGCCAAAGCCGACTGTCTGTTCATCACCGGCAACAACATGGTCGAGACCCACCCGGTGACCGCCACGTTCGTTAAGAACGGTCAATACAAAGGCAACAGGGTCATCGTTTGTGATCCCAAATGGACCAAGATGGTCAAATATGCCGACATATGGCTGCAACCCCGTCTGGGTACCGACGTGGCCCTTCTCAACGGCATGATAAGGGTGATCATCGACGAAGGGCTGATCGACGAGACTTTTATTGAAGAGCGCGTCGAAGGCGGTATGGAAGCCTTCGAAAAGCTCAGGGAGAGGGTGGAGTCTTATACCCCCGAAGAAACCGAGCGCATCACCAGCGTACCCCGGGAAAAATTCATGGAGGCAGCCCGCATATACGCCCGCGCCAGCCGCTCCATGATTGCCACCGGCATGGGACTGAGCCAGCAGCAGGTTGGCACCAACATGGTCTTCTCGCTGATCAACATGATGCTGATCACCGGGCAGATCGGCAAGGAGAGCGCAGGCATCGATCCCCCGCGTGGTCAGAACAATGTCCAGGGTGTGACCGACATAGGCGTCTCTCCCATCAACTACCCCGGCTATATTCCCGTGAGCAACGAGGAAAACCGCCACAAGCTGGCACAGCTGTGGGATGTGCCTTTTGAGCAGATGCCTTCCGAGCCGGGCCTGACCACCGTTGAGCTGATGAATGCCGCCCACGAAGGAAAGATCAAAGGCATGTTCATCATGGGCGAAAATCCCATGATGACCGATCCCAACCTGAACCATACCGAAGAGTCGCTCAAGAACCTGGATTTTCTCGTGGTGCAGGACATCTTCCATACCGAAACCACACCTTATGCCGATGTGATACTGCCAGCCGCCTCCTTTGCCGAGAAAGACGGGACTTTTGTGAACAGCGACCGCAGGGTGCTGCGTGTGCGAAAAGCTGTGGAGAAGCCCGGGCAGGCAGAAGAAGACTGGAAGATCATCCTATGGATCGCCGAGAAGATGGGCTACAACCTGGGCTCCTACAACAACGCCAAAGAGATCTTCGAAGAGATACGCGAGGCGACCCCCATCCTGGCCGGGGTAACCTACGAACGCATCGAGCAGGAAGGCCTTCAATGGCCCTGCCCCGGCACCGATCACCCCGGTACACCCACCCTGTTCCTGGAGCAGTTCAGCACATCCAATGGCCTTGGTATTCTCAATCCTGTGGATTATCAGCCGCAGAGTGAGCCGGCTTCCGGTGAATACCCATATGTGCTGAACACTGGCCGCATACTCTACCAGTACCATACCTCCACCATGTCAAGAAAGAACAAGTCGCTTACAGACTTTGCCAATGAGTCGTATGTGCTGATGAACCCGGCCGATGTTCGAAAGAATGGCTTCAGCGATGGCGACCGTGTGAGGCTCTTTAACAAACGGGGCAAGCTGGAGACGATGTTGCGGGAAAGCACTGAGGTGGCTGAAGGCGAGCTGTTCATGCCCTTCCACTTTAGCGAATCCCTGGTAAACAAGCTTACCCGGAGTGACCTGGACCCGTCCTCGCGCATCCCACCCTATAAATATTCAGCTTGTAAGGTGGAGAAAATATAACCGGGACGCATCCATATTACGGTTTGTGACACCAGCCGAGCCTTTCTGATGTGTCTGGTTTGGTTTGGCATTCACACAGCCACCAAATGCGCGGAAGCACACCGAATAAAAATGAATATGTTGTATGTGGGATTGCAAAATCATTGACATGACCAAAGCTTTTTTCAGGGGCCGGGGATCAACCCTGGCCCTGGTTTTTTTGTTACTTTTAAGCGGTTGTCTCAGGCAAGACAAACAAAAACAAGACCATATGGACTCCCAGGAACTGATCATCTTTCATGCCGGCAGCCTGTCGGTGCCTTTTAAAGAAATAGCCGACTCTTTTCGGCAACAACATCCCCATGTGGATGTGAAGCTGGAAGCTGCAGGCAGTGTGGATTGTGCACGTAAGATCACCGAGCTGAACCGGGAATGCGACATCATGGCTTCGGCCGATTACAGGGTGATCGATAAACTGCTCATCCCCGAGCATACCGACTGGCTCATCCGCTTTGCCGCCAACGAGATGGTGCTGGTCTACCACAAAGGTTCTCGCTACAGCGATCAGGTCAGCCCGGAGAACTGGCCCGACTTCCTGATGCGCGACGGCGTCTATTACGGACGCTCCAACCCCGACTCCGATCCTTGCGGATACCGCACCGTGCTCACCCTGCGACTGGCCGAGCAGCATTACCGGAAGCCCGGCATGGCCAGCCAGCTGCTGGCCAAGGACCAGCGTTTTATCCGTCCCAAGGAGACCGACCTGCTGGCATTGCTGGAATCCGGCGCACTCGACTATGCCTTCCTATACCGGTCGGTGGCCGAACAACACGGCCTGCCTTATCTTACCCTTCCCGACAGCATCAACCTGGGCAACCCCGACCTGGAGGAGCACTATGCCACCGCCACCGTCGACATTGCCGGGGGCAGTCCCTCCGACACCATCACCATGAAGGGCGAACCTATGATATATGGGGTTACCATGCTCCGCGACGCCCCCAACCCAGATGTCGCCCGTGATTTTCTCCACCTGCTGCTGGACTCCGACCAGGGCATGGAGATCATGCAAAACAACGGCCAGCCCTCCCTGGTACCAGCCGCTACGGAACATTATCAAAATATCCCGCAGGAGTTTAAAAACTACGCTACCGGGATTTAGCGCTAAGGGGTCCCCTTAGCGGTCCCCTTAGCGGTCCCCTTAGCGGTCCCCTTAGCGGTCCCCTTAGCGGTCCCCTTAGCGGCGTCATTTTAACCAAACGGTGTGGTAGGGGGACAGGGTTAATTTGCCGGTCTGAAGCGTGTTGCCGCTGATCAGTTCGTACAGCTCTGACGGGGTGTTGAGTTCTGAAAGGTTGATGGTCTGCCGGTGTGGTGTGATGTTGGAGACCGACCACAGCTGTTCGCCCGATTCATGTGTCCTTTTGATGACGAAGAAAGGCTCTCCCATATCGATGATTTCCTGTTGGCTGTCGGGATGAAAGGCTGGCTGGTCGGTACGGATGGCCACCAACCTCTTAAGTTCCTGAAAAATATGGTGGGCCGGGTGTCCGGTGTCGTTGAGCCTGTCCATCAATTCCTGAAGGTCCCATGTTTTGCGGTTGATGCTGCGGTATTTGCCGGTGCGCTCCACCCCTTCCCTGTCGTTTTCGGTGGCAAACAGGGAGTGGATGTAAAAACCGGGTATGCCCCTGAGGCTCATCATGATGGTTTGCGAACAGAGGAAGCGTTCTTTTTGCAGATTGTCGGGTCCTTCCTGCGTGCCTTTCAGGGCATCAAACCAGGTGATGTTGATCTCATAAGGGTTTTCAGAACCGTCGGGATTGGTTCTGGTGCTGACATATCCCCCGAAATCCCGCATCCTGTCAACCATATTTTTTACCTCTTGCTTTGGTATCAGGCCTTCGGCCGGTCTCACCCCAATACCGTCATGCGAAGCGGTAAAATTGAAGTAGGTGGCTTCGCTCCCCGGCTCGGGGATGCTTTGTGCCCAGCCGGTAAGATACTTGGACGATCCTGAGTGCAGGGCGTGCAACAGCAGCGGGGGCAGGGGGAACTGATAGATCATGTGTGCCTCGTCGCCTTTACTTCCGAAGTATGAAAGGTTCTCTCTGTCGGGCACATTGGTCTCGGTCAGGATGATCGTATCCGGGTGGATCAGCTCGGCCAGCTCGCGAAACAGCTTCACGATGCTGTGGGTTTGGG
>CAJXLE010000220.1 GCA_913055895.1 uncultured Bacteroidota bacterium
AAGCCGGGAGCCGTACCGGCGGTCGGCGGAGCCATGGACCTGGTGGCAGGGGTCCGCAACATCTTTGTCATCACCAGGCATACCAACAAACAGGGCAAACCCAAGATTGTCCGCAACTGCCAGCTCCCGCTCACCGGCAAAGGGGTGGTAAAACGCATCTATACCGACCTGGCCATACTGGAGGTGACCCCGGAAGGACTTATAGTGAAAAAGATGGCCCCGGGCATCGGTTTTGATGAGCTGCAGGAGAAGACCGATGCCAGACTGAAAACGAGCTAACTTACAAAACCCGCCTGTCTGATGAGTGAGCAATCCCATTCCAAACACAACCCATACAAGAGCGAGAAACTGTATGAAGAAGCCCGCCAGCTGATACCAGGCGGAGTGAGCAGAAACACGGTCTTCCACCGGCCTTTTCCCCACTATGTGAAGCAGGCCTCTGGCTGCTATGTGACCGATGTGGAGGGCACCGAGCGCATTGATTTTGCCAACAACATGGCATCGCTGATCCACGGACACGGCTTTTCGCCCATCGTGGATGGGGTTACCGACCAGATCAGAAAAGGTACGGCTTTCACCATCGCCACCGAGGCCGAGCTGGATTTTGCCCGGCTGCTGTGCAACAGGGCTCCCGGCTTTGAGAAGATCCGCTTTGTCAATTCCGGTACCGAGGCGGTGATGGCTATGATCAAGGCTTCCCGTGCCTTTACCGGCCGGCCCAAAATTGCCAAAGCCGAGGGTGCCTACCACGGCACCTACGATTTTGCCGAGGTCAGCCAGAAAGCCAAGCCGGATAACTGGGGAGACATCGACAAGCCCAACAGCGTGCCGGTGGCAGCGGGTACCCCGCAAAACGTGCTCGACGATGTGGTTGTTTTTCCATACAACGACATTGAGCGCACCCTCTCCATTCTCAACCAGCATGCCGGTGAAATAGCCTGTGTGCTGATCGATCCTGTTCCCCACCGTGTGGGACTGGTACAGGGAAAAGATGCGTTTGTGGAGGCGCTCTACAACTGGACACGTGAAAATGGTGCTTTACTGGCCTTCGATGAGGTGGTGACTTTCCGCGTAGCCTATTCAGGGGCCCAGGAGAGATATTCGGTAAAGCCCGACCTTACTGCACTGGGAAAAATCATAGGCGGTGGCTTCCCCATAGGAGCTTTCACCGGCCGGTCAGATGTGATGAGCATCCTGGATCCCGGCGAAAAGAACTGGCTGTTCCCGCATTCGGGGACATTCTCCGCCAACCCCGTCTCCATGGTGGCCGGGCGCATCGCCATGGAACATTATGACAGGGATGCCATTGATCAGATAAACGCTTTGACCCAAAAGGCGATGGACCAGGTATCGCAGGCCATCCGAACGGCCGGTGTTCCGGTTTCCATAACAGGGGCGGGCTCTATGTTTCGCCTGCACCTAAGGGCGGAGCCCCCCACTACCTACCGGGAAGCCTATCAAACACCGGAAGCCGCCTCCCTGATCACCAGGATGCTGGATTACCTTTTTTATGAAGAAAACCTGATGATGATCAACACCCTGGCCTGCATGTTTTCAACCGTGATGACGCAGAAAGAGGTGGATGTCCTGTCGGGTGCCATGCTCAACATGTTCAGAAAATTTAAACCGGAAATTGAAAAGGCAGAACCTACTCTGAGTCATGGAAGCAAATGACCAGGGCAAAGCTTTGGTTCAATCATTTACATCACAAAAGGAGATGATTGTGTGATTGTGTAAGTTCCATTGCCACATAAATGAATGAGAATACAATCAAATGAATCCGGAAATATTATGATATCTTAGCCTCCACCAAAGCAGGATAAGTTATAGAGCGATAAAAACAAAAAGAAACCCTATGAAAGATGTATTTATATGTGATGCCATCCGAACCCCGGTAGGCAAGTATGGCCGTTCACTGGCCCCTGTCCGGACCGATGACCTGGCAGCATGGGTGCTGGAAACCATCGTGAACAGGAATCCCTCTATGAACCTGGAAGAGCTGGATGATGTCTTCATGGGCTGTTCCAACCAGGCCGGCGAAGACAACAGGAATGTAGCCCGGATGGCTTTGCTGTTGGCCGGGTACGGCCAGCACATACCCGGGATGACCATCAACAGGCTTTGCGGATCGGGTATGGATGCAGTGGGCACGGCCGCCAGGGCCATCAAGGCAGAAGAAGCCGAGCTGATCATAGCAGGCGGGGTGGAGAGCATGTCGCGGGCTCCCTTTGTCATGGGCAAAGCCACCAGGGGCTTCGACCGCAAGCAGTCCCTGGAAGATACCACCATAGGCTGGCGGTTCGTCAACCCCAAAATGGATAAGCAGTTTGGCACAGAGTCGATGATAGAGACAGCCGAGAACATTGCTGCCGAATATCATGTCAGCCGGGAGGACCAGGATGTCTTTGCCCTGGCCAGCCAGCAGAAGACATGGAAGGCACAGGACTCCGGGCTGATGGCAGAAGAGATCGTGCCCGTCACCATACCCCAGCGCAAAGGCGATCCCATCACAGTGGAGCAGGACGAGCACCCCCGGAGAAACACCTCCCTGGAAAAACTGGCTTCCCTGAAGCCGGTGACCCACCCCGAAGGTACGGTGACAGCCGGCAATGCCTCAGGGGTCAACGATGGTGCTGCCGCCCTGATCGTGGCATCGGAAGAGGCGGTCAAAAAACACGGGCTGACGCCCAAAGCCAAAATACTGGGTATGAGCACGGCAGGCGTTCCCCCGAGGATCATGGGTATGGGACCCGTCCCCGCCACCAACAAGCTGCTGAAAAAGCTTGGAGCCAGCCTGGACCAGATGGACCTGATCGAGCTGAACGAAGCTTTCGCCTCCCAGTCACTGGCTTGCATGCGTGAGTTGGGGCTGCAGGACGACGACCCCCGGGTCAACCCCCAGGGCGGCGCCATTGCCCTGGGTCACCCCCTGGGCATGAGCGGTGCCAGGATCGTGACCACAGCTTTTCACCAGCTGCAGCGGGGCAATATGAACAAAGCCCTTTGCACCATGTGCATAGGGGTGGGCCAGGGAATAGCGATGGTCCTGGAAAAAGTGTAGCACCGTTTGATGGATGGAGGGGATGAAGCATTCAAGTGAAATACAACAGGCCGCCCGGATGATCGCGGCGGGTGAACTCGTGGCCTTTCCCACAGAAACGGTTTATGGCTTGGGCGCCAATGCTTTTGATCCGGTGGCCGTGGCCAGGATATTTGAAACCAAGGAACGACCGTCTTTTGACCCGCTGATCGTGCATATATGTGAGCTTTCACAATTAGACGGGCTCTATCGTGGTGACGATGAGCGGGTCTATAGACTTGCGGAAAAATTCTGGCCGGGCCCCCTGACGATGGTATTGCCCAAACAGGAGGCCGTACCCGATATAGTAACCGCGGGAATGGATACGGTGGCCGTGCGGATGCCAGCCAATCCACTGGCCCGTGAACTTATCCGGCAGGCCCAAACACCTATGGCTGCCCCCAGTGCCAACAAGTTTGGCAGGATAAGTCCAACGGAAGCCCATCATGTAACAAAACAGTTCCCGGATGTATACACCATCGATGGCGGAAAAACACAGGTTGGTATAGAATCTGCTGTCATCGCCCTTCATGACGACGGGTTCGAAGTCTTACGGCCGGGTGTGATCACCGAAGCCGACCTGGAAGCGGTCGTGACCCGCTCCGGCATTGATTCCAAAGAAAAGCAGCAACAATCCCCGGGTCTTCTCAAATCGCATTACAGTCCCGGTAAACCCATGTACATTGTCGCCGATCCCTGCAACCATTTTAAGGAGCAGGACAGGGCAGGGCTCATCTCTTTTGGCATCCCCGGCGATAACTGTCATTTTTCCAGAACAGAAATTCTTTCCAGGTCAAAAGATCTCCGGGAAGCAGCCATCAACCTGTTCAGTGCCATGCACCGGCTCGACGAATCCCACATCGAGTACATCGTGGCCGAACCCCTTCCTGAAGAAGGCATAGGGGTAGCCATTATGAACCGCTTGAAGAAAGCTTCTTATTGAACAGTTGATGCTCCCTGCCCGGAACGTCTGACAGATCTTCCGAATGCCCGATTGGACATTTCCCCTCCGGCCCGATTTGATCATCTGGCAGGTGAACCATTCATTGAACAACAGGGCTTGAGTGTTTGTACCTGTAAGGTATCATTTGCATTTTTCATCTCTCTGACAAACTCCCCCTTTTAGATCTCGACGTGGATGATGAGAAAGATTCGATCAGGGCGGCGTTAAACCTGACTTTGCCTCCAGCATCAAAAGGTTGGAAAAGTGTTCGCAGTTACTTGTGTGAAGAAAATTATCTATCGTATGTTCAATTTAAAAAGTTTATTTGCAAAAACATCCATAACATCCCTCCTGATGGTGTTTGTATCTGTTTCTGTTGCTATGGCGGGTGAAGGAAATACAGGACGCGACTCCACCATCAATAATGTCTCCAACGGCCGTTTGGCTGTTTTCCTGGATCTTCAGTGGGGCATGGACCGCGATTATATCCGTCAGCAGATCCCGGTGGTCGATTATGTAAGGGACAAGGAGCTGGCCGATGTACATAT
>CAJXLE010000221.1 GCA_913055895.1 uncultured Bacteroidota bacterium
CGCCCATCTGGGTGAAGCTGATGGTGTTCTCATCGCCCTTGAACCAGCCATAGGCCCAGTTTTCATCACCTTCCTGATAAACGCTAACCATGTTCAGGTTGTTGTAGGCCTGATAGGCATCGGGCATGTCAAACCAGGATTCCTGGTCGATGACCATCGTGTTGTTCAATCCCAGCTGGTCGCCATCAAAGGTGTTTTCATCTCCCATGACGCCGTAATCCAGAATGTTGCCGGAACCTTCCTGATAGGCATCAGCGGTGTTGCCATCGCCGCTCTGACGAACATCCGATTGGTTGTCCTGGGCAATTACCATGCCGGTCGCAAAGATGACCAGCGCAAGTACGCTTAATAATTTTTTCATGACATGTAAGTTTTTGGTTAAACAATGGTTTGATTAAAACAAATTGAGTTTTGCTGTGAGCCGTTTTATGGTTTGGCTGCCTGGGGCCGGCTTAAGCCACTTCAGCTTGTGTAGAAGTTGGTTTTAAGAGTTAGACATGCATTTTGGTTAAACAATTGGGTACTTTTACCCTAAAGGGGTCATTATTTTTCTTTCTGGTTCACTTCAATCTGGTTGTTGTTGCCCCGTTGAATGGTCTGTGTGCTGTGGCCGGCCCCCATCTGCATGATGTCGATCTCATTGTACTGCCCCTCTTGCAGCACTCCCGGAGTAAGGGGGTCCAGTCCGGCCTGGTTGAACGACCCGTACTGGAGAATCCAGGCTTCGTTGTATTCTCCCTCCTGGTATATGATACCTTTGTTGGCAAAGCCTTCGCTCTCGATGTCCACCAGGTTCTCGTATCCTTTCTGGCTGGAGTAAAGGTTCGTGTTGTACGATTCCATGATCCGGAAGAAGGATATGTTGTTCATGCCATCCTGTATTTGGCGGGTTGACCATTCCAGGTCGTCGGCTTCGTCCTTGTAGTTCTCCCCGCTGAAGATGGCGTCCGCTTTATTCTGGTGGCCGGTCTGTTCAACGCTTGATCGAAGGTTCTTTCCAATTTGCCTGATGTAGGCCTGGTTGTCCTCGCCCTCTTGGATGATCACCCCTGTGTGGCTTCTCTCTTCTTCACCGGTCTCTTCTAGCTGCAGGATGTAGAGGGTTTGATCTGACCCGCTGCTTGCTCCCTGTCCGGTGTATGATGCTACCGGTGATGGAATTCCCGGACCCGTCTGCGAGGGAGGGTTAGCACTGTTATTGTTTTCACGGTTCAGCAACCATGAAGTATTGGCGGGATCTTGTTTTTGGATGGACTTTCTTACGGATCTTGCAGGCTGTTCTTTCTTCAGTTGCCCGGATCCTGTGTTTTCTGTTTGCTCCCCGGACTTGTTTCCTGCTGTTTCTCGTGTGGATTCAGTACTGCCTTCAAAGTCTTTAAGCCAGCTGCTTTTGGGACCTATGTCTTTTCTTTGTTTTACTATCTCACGGTTTGAAGTAAAGTAATCCACGACATCACCCGGTGATAGGTCCATGGACGAACGTCCCCTGAGGTTGAGCTTGACTTTACCCGAGTTGAGCCTGATACGTGTTTTGTGGGTGAGGTTCCTGACGACAAATTCTGTTCCCACGACCTCCACATCCAGGTTTTGGGTGGAGACAATGAATTTGGTCTTTCTTCCCTGGTAAAATTTTTCTTTTACCTGGAAATAGGCTTCACCCTGAAGGTTCACTTTTCTCTCACGCCTTTTTTCCCAGTCGGGAAAATAACTCAACCGGGTGTTCCCCTTCATATAAACCCTGGAGCCATCAGGAAGCCCGACTTTCTTGTTTTCTCCGTATTGGGTAATGTATTCGGTAAGTTGTTGGTTCGATTGATTCTGGTAAAGTACCCCTAATCCTGCTGCAACCAGCAGCAGAACAGCAGCAGCAATTTTGATCAGGAAAGATTTAGACCATAATGCTTTGTCTTGAACCGTTTGGTCGAAATGATCGGCTATTTCAAGAAAACCTTCTTCAATTTCCTCCTGGCTCACTTCGGCAGGCTGATGCTGCAAACCTCTGACCATCTCGCGGGCTTCTTCCATCACATGCCAGTATTCCGGATGCCGATTTTTCCATGTTTTCCAATAAGCATCCTCTTCCGGATCTTCGCTTAAGACCCAGTTGCGGAAGCTGTCATCAAGGACAAAATCCTCCACGAGGTATGGCTTGTGATTTTTCATTGGTATGTATGGATATGGATATAACTCCGGCTATTAATAAAAAGTGTTTTTTTGTCATTTTGTAGCCAGAAAAATCCAAAAAAAAACAAAAAAAATGAGTAAAATCCATAGAAAACACAAGACCCGGGTATTCCGGGTCAAAAAGATCATGTTTTATGAAGATGGTAAGTTTATTTCCAGAAGGGGAGTCTGCCCTCTTCAACCAGCTCTTCCCTGCTTTCCCCGTCATCGCCCATGATCATGATCCGCGGAGGTTGGGAATCGTCATTGGGGGCGTTGGTAAATACGATCTGTGCCCCGGTTGGAGAGTAACGGGGATGCATGTCGTTGGTGCCCTGGGATTTGTTTTGGGAAAGCGCGGTGGTGTCCATGGTGGATAAATTCAGGCGGAAGATGCGGCTGTCGAGCATACGGCCGTCAATAGATTCATTGCCCGAAACGTCTTGGGTATAAAGGATGGAATTGCCGTCGATCGACCAGGAGGGCGACTGGACGATTCCCGGCGGGTTGTCGATGAGCACCTGTTTGTTGCTTCCGTTCCTGTCCATCAGGTATATTTCTGAATTGTAGACTTTTTCCCCAATGGTCAATGTCAGGATCTGGGCGCCGTCGGGAGATATTTCAACCTCCCTGAAGTGCCTGTTTGCCGGGGCAGTGGTTATGGCCTGCAGGTTGGTGCCATTGGCATCAATTTCATACAAATATCTGTTGTGGCTGAAAACGATTTTTCCCCTTTTCTCATCCCAGTCGAAAGCATTTCCATAATTGTGGTAGCCATTCACAGCAAGGTCGTCGGAGAGTTGCTGTATCTCTCCACCGTTCTTATCCATTGTATAGATCAATGGTTTTACATCTGCATCGCTTACAAAGGCAATTCTGCCACTTTTCGGGTTGAGCTTGGGAGCCCAGTCTCTTTGGTTGTTGAAGGTGATGGGATTGACATCTTCACGGTCAAAATCATAAGCCATCACTTCATAGTCACCGTCAACCTTTTGAACGAAAAAAAGTGAATTGTCGGAGATGCCTTTTGTTTTGAAGCTCAAGGTACGGCTGTATGTGACATTTTCGTCATCTTGCTCATCCATGGCCTTTACCTGCCAGTAGTAGACGCTGTTGTAGATCAAGGGATCAACACGGTATGAGGTGTCGGTGATGCCCTCGGCAACCAGCGTCCTGGAGGGTGAATCCGGACGATATAGGAAAACATCGTAGGTAAGCGAATCATCTGCAGTTCCATCAACTGCTTTCCAGGATAATAGCGGGTCGATGGGCTGATCCTGTGCTCCTTCACCCGGCATGAAACGATCTTCGAAGGTGATGTCGCTGGAGGCGCTGCCGTCGGATGGGTTGAGCAGTACAGTAACCCGGGCTGTATCGTTCTTTTTGACTTTGATGCTCAATATTTTGCTGTCATAATCCGCCTTTTCAGCGACAATGCTGTATTGGCCCGTGTCCACTTCGGAAATCAAATATCTACCATCCTGGCCGGTTACCGGGGCTTCAGCCGTGGCAGGCTGGGTGGTGATGGTGACATTCGGCAGGGGCGCATCTGTTTCCGCATCCTTGACGATTCCTGCAATGGTACCAGTAACATCCGGTTCATAAGGATCCTCGGTGCACTGGTACATAAAAATGGCCACGCTCAGAAGGGCAATCCAGGAAAAGATCCGTAAGCTTCTTTTATTTGCTTTATGATTCATATAATGGTATTTATGTGTTGCTTATTTGTTAAAAGCTTTGTATCTTATCTCAAGTCCTAAATTAATAAATTCCCCAGACATTGAAATAAAAGGGCTTGTTTTTTATTCTGTGTCCAGCGGAAACAATAAAAAGGGCGTGTTTGTTCAGACGGGGGAAAGATGCTTTTTGGTCCGTTTATTCATCTATGACGAACGGAGGCAGAGCATTGATAAATGAACCTTTTTAAAGGATTTTTTTGTATGTGTTTCATAGACAGGTATCTGCGGTGGATTTGAGCTCCGATTTTGATGAATGAAGATCTGTTTTGATGAATCGGTTGGATGTGAGGGTAAGATGTTATACATTTATATACTCTTTATAACAGGAGAATGTATCGTTTTTACAGTCAGGTCTTTAAATTGACCTGGAAGACAAAATCGAAGTTTTGTGCTGATATTTCATTTTTTAGCCTATGCACTCAATAAAAAAATAAGATGGCTTAATCAAATAAGGGACAATGAGCGGTTTTGTAGAACCGTTGTAAAAAAGTGAAACAAGTTAACAAATTTATGAAACGTTTGACTGCACTGATCATTATAACAGGCCTTTTCCTGGCAGGAACGACAGGTACACTTGCCCAGCAAAA
>CAJXLE010000222.1 GCA_913055895.1 uncultured Bacteroidota bacterium
GTGTCCATGAGTCATCCTGTAGAGGCATGGCTTGGCTTCGGCAACGAATCGGGGACGGTCTTCAACAATGACACGGAGCACAAGTTCTACTATGAGGTAGAGACCGTCTCGGCTACTGTACAGAGCGTCAGCATTCAGCAGAAGATTGGCGCCAATGGCACCTATGCCGATGTGGCTGGTACTTTTGACACGGCAGAAGATTCTGTGACCTTCATGGGCAGCAACTACAGCAACAACGACACCGTGTACATGAAGATCACTGCCACCGATGGCCAGGAGACCACCACACCCAAGACAGTTTCTTTCGTGGTGAACAAATACTCCTTCATGAACATGGGTGAGGTCAAGCTGGATACCACCACCAACCTGGCATTCGACCTGGTGGCCAATGAGATGGTGATGGCCGGTCCTGAGGCCGATAGCGCCGACATTGAAATGGTGAATGTACAGCTCACCAGCATTGGCTTTGAATCCAACCACAATGCCATGTTTGTCCCCACCACCAAGACGGTGTATGACAACAACGACATCCATGAAGTCATGGCCGAATACGATTCGGGTTCTCCCGTTACATCCATGCCGGATGTAGACGCCGGAGATTACTTTATCTATATGACCACCCGTGACGGCGCTCCATACTATGGACTGATCAGGATTGTGGAGGCTTATCTTACGCCGAGTGGTGATGGCGATTACCTGATGTTCGAGTACAAAAATTAAGGAGGCTTTCTCATCTCTTAATATCAAAAAAGGATCCCGCCCAGGCGGGATCCTTTTTTTTGATCAATTATCTCTTTTGGTTTTTATACCATTCTGTTCGGACAATCCCTACGGCTGATTTTTTCAGCACCATTCCATTATTTTATCTTTCCTACCTCAGTAAACCACATATGATATCCGGCTGCTTCCCAGTAGTTTGCCATTCATACCCTGGACCCTGCAAAATGCTTCCATCTTTTGATCGGAATTGTAGAAGATGATGGTTTTTTTGCCGGTTTCGTCTACCTGTATTTCGGGATTCCAGTAGAGGGTGTTACGAAGGTCCACACTGTTGAGTTTTGCCTGTTTGCTGGGGTAAGCAGGTGAATAGAACTCCTTGTGAACCGAATAACCCCGTATGGCTGTTATGTGATTGTCCGATGGTTTTTCCCCGGAAGCTTTCTTTTTCCATGCCCCGCTTTTGGTCTCTATCACAATAAGTCCCCCACGGTTTTGAGATGTATATTTTAATGCTGCACCGGCATTTTTGATCACCCTGATCTTTTTTATGTCCTCCGCATTCAGGAAATCGACGTTGTGGTAGTTCTCACCCATGTTGATTCCGTCAAGTACGATCAGGGCACCGCTTTGGCGTTCGGGTATGATGCTGTTGTACCCCCTGAAAAGGATCTTATCCTGATCGACGGTGAAACCTGATGTTACCGTACGCAGCAGGGAAAGAAAATTACGGGTGGCGCCTCCTGTTTGTTTTACGATGTCCTCACTGTCTTTTTCCAGTACCTGGTAACGTTCCTTTCTGACCTCTTCCGGCATTTTAACCGGTCTTCGTGCACTCACCACAATTTCATCGAGCATCACGGCATTCTCGTCGAAGCGGGAATAGTAATCTTTTTTCATGGAAGCCTCCTGCCCCGGTAACAAAGGAAACAAGGGACGGAGCTTGAACACGGGAACATCGGGCAGGCTACCTTCCTCATTTTTTTCGAACAGGTTTGCCCCTGTTTTTTGTGCATAGGATTCGTTGAAGACAAAGTTGATGTCTTTTTTGCCGTTTCGCCGCCTGGCCATGATGTATACTTTGCCGGTATCCATTATTCGGGCATATTCACTTGCTGAAAGATGGAAGAAACCATCCTGGTCGGTGGTCTTATCCACATAACTGAAATAATCGGGGTTGGTGAGCTGTACCGCTGAATTTTCATTTTGTACGGTTTGTAGCAGCAGGTCTTCCTCAATTTTAAACCGGGGCCTGAACAATTCCACTGTGGCTCTTTTTGCCGGTTTGCCGTTGTTTCTGACAACCCGGCCGGAGAAAAAGGGTTCCGGGTGGCTTTTATTGTCCGGAGGGTTGTCAAGTACTTTCTCCCACCGGTATTTTCGCCACCCGTGGGTCATCATCAGGTGATCCATGGCAGTATCCGCTTTGGGGTCATCGCGGAAATAGATGTTGCAGTTGCCTATATTCCCTTTCAATTCTGATGTGAGGTGGTGGTAGGCCAAAAGGTCGGGTGTATCCGGCATGTTTTTCAGCCGTTTTTCATCGGCCACAGCCAGGGAAAGGGTTGCCGGAACAGGTTTTCCATCGTGGTTCCTCACTTGGATGGTCATGGCAACCCGGTCTTTGGGATGGTATTTTTCCTTGTCTGTCGAGACATCAATGAAAAGCCTTTTGTGCCTGTTCACAAATACCAGCCTTTCCGCCCTGGGCATGCCATTGCGATCCAGCATGGTGAGCTTCACGATGCCCATCGGAAGATCTGTTACAGGCACCCGTACATTAGTTGAATCAAGTGAGGGGAAGGTTTTGTTCCAGTGTATGGTGCCCTGCATCTGGGCCAGCAAGGTGGCTTTTTGTCCTTTCAGGTTGCCGGTGGCCCGGAGCTTGAGATAAAGGTGACCTGTTTTCTGCTTTTCAAGACGGATGCCATAACCCTTGTCGACAGGCCGGGGCAGTGAAAAGGCCTGATCTTTTTCCACGGGAGCCGTGATCTTTACCTTTGCCTCCGGGTACCTGCCCGGGTCAATATCAAAGGTCCCCATGCCCCGGTAGCAACTCTGGATGTTCTTTATTTTCCGGTTCTGCCGGTCCATCAAGATTCCTTTAATATCACAGGAATTCCCGAAGGGGTCGGTGGCCTTAAATGCCACCCTGTTCATGCTGTTGCTGACCAGGTGGCCGCTTTCCGGGAAGAATCGGAGGTTTACCTCCAACTGCCTGGTAGGGACCACCGTTTGATAACGGGCATCGTAACCACGGAAATTGGTTTGAGCGGTCAGAACAAGGGGTGATTCCGGCAACTCACCCGGCAGTTCAAACCGCATCCTTTTAAATCCTTTAGTGTTGGTGGAATCGGTTTCTTCATAAAGGATTTTTTTCCCGGCTTTGAGACTGTAGGTGAGGGGCACCTTTTTGAGGGGTTGCTTCAGGTCGTTGTATACAATGATCCTCCCTTTAAGTTGTTCTCCCGCGTGATAAAGGGAGTCGGCAAGCATTCCTTTGATAAAAATGCGGGGGATGTGTTCCTTGATTTCCACCTTCTGGGTGAAAACCGAGTTGGAGCTTTTCTTTTTCATCAAACCGGTATAGGCCATTAACTGGTGTTTGCCGAAGCCTGCACCTTTGGGTATGATCAAATGTCCGTGGGCACTCCCTTTTTTTATGCGATACTTTTGGGTGAGGGTTGGTTTTTGTCCCGGCTTGATGAGGTGAAGGGTTAATGTGTGGCTTTTTTCCTGTATGATCTTCTCGTTAGGTAGGATGCACCATGCTTTGAACCACAAAGTGTCGCCGGGAAGCAAAACATTCTTGTCGGTGTGCAGGTAAACCTTTTCTGCCAGGTTCTCCCGTGTGTAACTGATGAGTCGCTCCCTGATATTTTCCAGGGAATGGTTGGCCGGTTGGCTGAGAAATACAAATAATCCGGCCAGTGCTGAAGAGAATAGAATTTTGAAAGTTCTCATAGGGATGGTTTGAAGGTATCTTTATTTTAAGAGCAAATGATAGTATGGTTCCCTGTTGGCAGATATGTGTTTAAAAACACTTTTTTATTCCGGTTATTTATTATTTGTCAGGTGATTATGTTGTCATCTGTTTGGTTGGTTGCCACCACTCTTGCTTTCGTCAGGAAAAAAGATGGGGTAAAGAGCCAGTTGTTGATCTTAAAATTAGAAAAACTTTCAAAAGATTTCAAAAAATCCTGAATGCCACCTTAAAGTCTACTTAGGTTTTGTTACATTTACACTTATCTAATCATAATAAAACCATCGATTATGAGAACCTTGCCCCTCGTAATTTTTCTATTGTTTCTCCTTAATTCTGCCGCTCGTGGTCAGAGCCACCATGTAACCATCAAAGGAGAGGGAGTTCTTGAGAATATGAGCTTAAGCAGGGGAAGCAGTCCGGATAAGCAAATAAAAGGCAGTGTTTACTGGAACCGGGATTATATGTATGGCACCATTACCCTGGCAAACGATAAAAAGGTCAATGGAATGCTTAGATATAATGTGCGTTATCAGAATTTTGAAGTGGTCCTGGACAGGGACACCCTTTATATTTCCGAGCCCAGCCTGGTGAAGAAAATCGATATAGGGGCAAAGACTTTTATTTTCTCTTTGTCCAAAGAGGAGATTAATGGCAAGCCCTATATCAGTGGGGGTTATTTTGAGGTTGCTGAAGGTCGGGGAGATTATCCCAAATTGTTGGTCAGGCATCATAAAGAAGTGAAGGAGAGTAGCTACGCTTCTACCTATATGGGTGGAGGAGGTACG
>CAJXLE010000223.1 GCA_913055895.1 uncultured Bacteroidota bacterium
CCCGGAACCCCAGCGCGTCGATCGAGCCATGCGCGACCTTGAACGGGTCGAGGCGGATCACCCCGCCCTTGTTACCTGTAGCGGAGAGCACATCGGCCGGAATGCTGCCTTTGTAAAGGTTTATTGACCGGATGTTCTCCATATCATACAGATAATCGCGCGGACCAATGGGCATGATGCCATAGTTGGGGACACCTTCCAGGGTCATCCCTGTGAAAAGACTGCGAATACCTCTAATTCGTACCGATTTCTCGCTCAATCCGGATATGTCCTGCGTTTCTACCGCCACTCCCGGCAGACGGGTGATCTTATCGTAAACACTGGCATTGGAAGCCACCCTCTCCTGTTCAAGGGCGCGGGCGGGAAGATGCGAACGGTGGAAAAGCATTTCGTTGGAAGAGCTTACTGTTCCTTTTACCACTACCTCCCGTATGCTATGCTGCCGGGGTTCGAGGGCAACTGAAATAAAACCATCCCCATCAGAAATCTTTATCTTTTGCCATTGATAGCCTACGTAAGAGATGTGGAGGCTGTCAACACCCGGGGGCAGTTGAATGTCAAAATAACCCTGCTGATCTGTTATGGCAGCCCGATCGTGTTGCATGGCCCGTATGGTGGCTCCCGGCAGGGGCTGCTTGCTTCCCTGGTCAATAACTCGTCCTTCTAACTTATCCTGGGACATCGACCAATATGGACCAATAACCAGGACAAAAACCCAAATAAAAATTTTTCTGACCATAGACATTCCCTAATGAGATTCTCAATAACACAATTTGCAAAATCGTGCTACCAATATGAGAAAACCCTTTTTGAAAAGCAAATGAATGGAAGCGATTATTAAAAAATTATGACACCCACTGAAAAAAGAGAGATCGGTGAAATGCGATTTTTTTCTTATATTTATCCTTGATGCTCTGGTGCATGCTCTGGTGCCTGAAAATTTTGCCTAGGGGCACCCCATTATTAAAAGAAAACAATACCAAAAGGATATGTCGCATCCAGTCAACCTGTCGCGAGAACAAGTGGAAAGGATGGCTCATGAGCTGCAGAGTGGATTCACCATTTACCTGAACACCGACACAGGCGAATACCAGGCGTTATCTGACCCCGAACAATGGACGCTTCAGGGAGAATTCCGAACCGATGCCCACCGCCGCATCACCGATCATTGGGACCATTACATCATCATCACCTGTATGGAGTCGTGGGAGATTTTTGAGATCATGGAGGAGTTTCTCTTCCAGGTGGACGAAAAATTCCATTACCAGCTGCTGGATGCAATGTACCGACAAAATCCCCTGGAAAATTTTCAGTACCTGGTGGAGTCATCGAAATATCGAGATCAATGGCTGGAGTTCAGCAAGATGAAACACCGCGAGTACATCTGCGATCACATCAGGTCGGCCGGATTGTCCTCAGACTGCGATCCTGCTTAGAAGTTATCGGTCGATTCCCTCCCGGTATTGAAAATATTATCTCTCTCAATTCAGTAGAATCCATCATCCACAGCACAGCCGGGCTTAACCTATCATAATGAAGTCCACCCCAGCCTATCGACCAGTAAACCAGTACTTTAGACCCCGCTAAGGGGACCGCTAAGGGGACCGCTAAGGGGACCGCTAAGGGGACCGCTAAGGGGTCCGCTAAGGGGTCCGCTTAGCGGGGTCGGAAATGTTGTTGTAGTAAGGGCGGACGTCGATCAGGTGCATGCCTGCTCTGCGGGCGGCCTGAAAACCCAGCTCGGCGTCCTCAAACACCACGCAATTGCCGGGTGCTACACCCAACAACTCGGCACACCTGAGAAAAGTGTGGGGATGGGGTTTGTGGTGCTCCACATCATCGGAAGCTACCAGTGTATCTATCTTTTCCCAAACACCGATCGATTTCAAAATCCGTGTAGCAATTTTTCTAAAACCACCAGTACCGGCTGCGAGTGGCATACGGCCCCGGTAATCATTTAAAAGCTTCACGACAGGTTCAATGGGCTGCACCTCATCGAGCATTTCCAGAAAAGCATCCTCCTTTTCATGAGCTATCCGGTCGGGATCCAGCTCCAGGCCGTTTTTCTCATTGATGATCCGGACGATCTCCTGCCCTGACATGCCGGCATACTTTTCCAGATCTTCCCGGGAATAGTCAAAGCCATACTTCTCACCAATCACCCTCCATGATTGCAGATGAACAGGCATGCTGTCGGCCAGGGTTCCATCCACATCAAAAATCAATGCTTGCGTGCTTTCAGGTATGGTTATCTCCATATTTAGAATTTTAAAGGCAAACATACACTTTTACATGGATCCATTTGTATAGAAATGATAAAAAGGAACCATGATTTTTATCGGTCCGGTCCTGAAAGTTGAAGTGATCATACAACAAACATTCCAGATGGCATCGAATCAGGATTATCGTTTTCCCCACAATTTTCTTATTTTTGAACCGCCTCAAACAAAACCGTCATTCAGCCGATGCGTATTAACTTTTCGATTACAGTCCTCCTGCTGGCTGTTTCCTTCACGACGCAAGCCAGCGGGCAGTGGAAACTGATTAAGGAAAAAGAGGGAATAAAAATATTTTCAAGAGCCAATGATTCAAAACTCATTGAAATCAAAGCCGAGAGCCGCAGTGAAGCCTCATTATCTTCATTTGTAGCCCTGATGAATGATGTGGACAACTTTAACAACTGGATGCATGCTGCTGAGAAGACCGACTTGATTGAAAGACAGGGCCCATATGCGTTCACCTATTACATGCTCAACGATTTGCCATGGCCTGCCCAGGACAGGGATGTGATCCTCAGGCTGCGCATCCACAAAGACGGGTCAAAGCGTGAGGTGTACACCAAATCACAAAACGTGAATGGAGTGGTCCGGGAGAAGGACGGGATTCACCGTATCGAATCGGTCAGGACGACCTGGCGTTTTGTCCGGGAGAAGCAGGGGAACATAAAAATCGTATTTCGCACCCGGGTCAAGCCCAAAGTTCAGCTTCCGGAATGGCTGGCAAACCATGTATACCAGATTGGTCCCTACCATACGATACTGAACATGAAGAAGATGGTGCGAAATGAAAAATACCGCAATGCACGGGTGGACATCGACCGACTTAATTAATCATTCCCAAAAAACATAATATTATGAGCAACACAACACAGAATCAACCGGTAACATATAGAATCAGCGCTCTTGAAATGCTGAACCTGGAGATCAAGCATCCCAGGCAGGACAATATGGATTTCAACACCTTTCATTTTGATCTCAAACTGCAGCACCGCATCAACGCCGAGAAAAGCCTGGTTTTTGTGATTACCAACATCGACATCATGGACAAGGACAAAAGTACCCAGGTAGGGCATATAGAGACCAGCTGCATTTTCCATGTTGAAAATTTCAGCGAATACATCGGCGAGGACAACCAGGCAAGGTTCCCGGATGCCTTCATCTCCGAGATCAATTCCATGGCCATCTCCACCACCCGGGGCATGATGTTTTCCGAGTTCAAGGGCACTTTCATGCACAAGGCTGTTCTGCCGATCTTCAAGAACGAGCAGCTGCGGAAAGACCAATCATCAGAATCGTAAAACCCATGGCGGCCTGTCCACGCCGGCTTTCAGAACAAATTTTGAAAGCCAGAATCAAGGCATAAAACAAAGCGGCTGCTTATGGACTTTATCTCATAACTGGCTGCTGGGTTGAAAAGGGTGCAGCCTGATAAATACCAGCTTTAAAGAGTCGTTCGTCAACAAAAACATGGCGTTCGTGTAAAACCGCCAGGCTTTGATTGATTATATGCAACGTAAACCGGGCAATTGAGTAGGATTAGAAAGACATACTTCAACAAGCCTGGTGGTTATGAAACGATTTTGCCCTTATACCGATGACTGCCCCCTTTTCAACGACCGCATCTTCATCCGCAAGTCGTACGGGCAGGTTTATAAAAAGCTATATTGTACTGCAGGAGAAGAGAAATGGACCCGTTGCCGGCGCTACCAGGTGATAGAAAAGCTGGGAAGATGTGCCGATTTTGTCATGCCCAACTCCCGGGCATCCTTTGAAGAGATTGAAGCCAAACTGAATTCCATCGGTAAAGTCTAGTGAACGAAGGATACATAACACACTGGTTTTCATAAACAAAACCAAGAAGCTTTCCATTTATCAAAGCCAACCAAACGCTCATCTAAAAAAAGTGTACGTTGAATAACTTTTTTAAACAAACGGTCTCCATATAAGTATACCGTAATGAAAACAATCAATAAAAGGGTAATTTTTTAGGATTGTTTATTTCTCATAGAGATTGGGTTAGGGTTTAGAATAGTTTGATTCATTTTATGGCGTAGGTAGTTGTACCAAGAAGGGCTGTCAAAAACGACAGCCCTTTTTTGGTGGTATCTGTTTGGATGTAAAACCTTTCTGCCTCTAACTTCCCGGAAAC
>CAJXLE010000224.1 GCA_913055895.1 uncultured Bacteroidota bacterium
GCAGAAGCAGCTCCAGGAGACAACCTCCGTCGGGGGGAGAACGGTTTCAGGCACACCACTGAACACCAATATAAGCAAGGAAAGCACCCAGGCTGATGGTCAGTGTAGAAGCCACATCACCCCCACCCGACCCGATCCGGGGAAAAAACTGGAAAGCCCAGGATGGAACCTGCTCTTTGAGTCCGGTGATGCCGCCAACCTGTTCAGTCGACAACACCGTGACAGCCAGGATAATCGACCCGGCCATGGCAATGACAAACTGAATGGCATCGGTGATGGCCACACCCAGCAACCCGGAAAGGGTTGAATAAAAGGAAGCCACCAGCATCGCACCCCCGATGTACCATATCAGATGATCGGCCGGTATGTCAAAGAAAACCTGGAGGATGCTTTGCAGGGCCAGGTTGACCCAGCTAATAATGAGCACATTGAGAAAAAGCCCCAGGTAAACCGATTTAAAGCCACGGAGAAAAGCCGCGGGTTTGCCGCTATAGCGAAACTCAATGAATTCCAGCTCGGTGAGCACATTGGCCCTTCGCCACAGGTCTGCAAAAAAGAAGGTGGTCAGCATTCCGCCAATCAGCATGTTCCACCAGAGCCAGTTGCCTGAAATGCCGTGCTGGCTTACCATCTCGGTAACGGCCAGGGGGGTATCGGCAGCAAAGGTGGTGGCCACCATTGAGATGCCTGCAATAAACCAGGGCAACCTGCGGCCACCCAGGAAAAAATCGGCCAAACTGCGGCTGGCTCGGTTTCTATAACGAAAGCCAATATAAATGGCAATGGCAAGATACAAAAGAATGATGATCCAGTCGACGGGGGTCAGCTCCATAGATAGTGTATTTGGCTCAACGGGTTTTGATGAGGGTGAAAATAAGAAATTTCAAAGTACAAAATTCAGCCCATCCTTTTTTTTGCTTCCAAAATAACGCGAAAAATAAACAAACCGTTGTACTCAATTATATATAGTCCCTTTTATTTTATAAGGTTGTTTTTTCTTTAACACCCCAGTTTTATGCAACTTACCATTCATGGCAAAATCATCATTTCCTTTTGTGATATGAATGATGATTTTGTCATGGAGGTTTCACCTGGTTTGTTTTTGATTACAAAAGCCGGTTCATGGCCCGGATTGATTGAACATTACCCGGCGTTTGCTTAAATACAGCCTTTAAAAAACGCGGGCAAGCTTGAAGCAAATAGAAATGAATAACCTGCTGAACTACAGAACCATGAAAATAAAAACCCGGTACAACCAACAGGGGGTTAAAATAAAACCTTAACAATGATATTTTTAGCTTTTGATGGTCAATTAGAAACGCATTGCTTTCTTGATTCCAGTAAAAATTTGTTAAGTTTAAATTCTGAAAACAGCGTTTATCAAAAAGATCCAAAACCATAACCAATAAAATCAACAGCCATGAAAAAAAAGCTGACCACCCTCCTCTTTTTCGCCCTTATACTTTTAAGCTGCAGTTATGGCCAGGAAAAGCAACTCACCCTGAAACAAGCCGTTATTGGAAGATGGCAGGGGCTGGCTCCAGAAAACATGGAGCAATTGCAATGGATTGCCAACACCAAGCACTTCTCCTTTATAGAGGATGGTGCGTTGATGCAGGGCCATCCGGGGAAGGAGAGTAAGAAAACCATCCTGACGCTGGAAGAGCTGAAGGATATGGTCAGCGGCTCCGATGTCAGGCTCAGAAGATTTCCCAGGATCACCTGGAGCGGTCCGCAAACCATGGTATTTCATCACGGGCCTCAATGGTTCCTTGTCGATCCCTATGAGAAAAAATTTTTGCAAACCACGAACCTCGATTCAGCTGCCCAAAACACCGATTATTGTTCTGCCTGCCAACACATTGCCTATACAAAAGGCAACAACCTCCTGGTACAGTCTTTTAACGGGAAAACCCGGCAGATCAGCCATTCAAAAGACAAAGGCATTGTCTACGGCCAGGAGGTGCACCGCCGGGAGTTTGGCATCAACACCGGCACTTTCTGGTCGCCCGACGGAAAGAAGCTGGCTTTCTACCGCAAAGACGAACGCATGGTGAGCGATTATCCCCTGGTGGACATAGAAAACCGGGTTGCCAGGGAGAAACCCGTAAAATATCCGATGGCCGGCATGGAGAGCCACCATGTGCGTGTGGGTGTTTACGACATGGAAAGTGGCAACACGCTGTATCTGCACACAGGAACCCCGCGCGATCAATACCTGACCAATGTTCAATGGGGACCCCGGGGCCAGTACATTTACATAGCGCTTCTGAACAGAGACCAGGATCACATGAAGCTCAACCGTTATGATGCCGCTACAGGGACTCTTGACCGCACCCTTTTTGAGGAAAAGCATCCCAAATATGTAGAGCCCCTTGATCCCGTCACTTTCGTGCCCAACAGCCCTGGTCGCTTTGTATGGATGAGCCGGCGGGACGGGTACAACCACATCTACCTCTACAACACCGAAGGCAAGCTGGTAAGGCAACTCACCGATGGCAAATGGGAAGTGACCGGTCTGCATGGTTTCGATGAAAACGGGGAGACCCTCTTTTTCACCTCCACCCGCGCAACACCGCTGGAGAGACACCTGTACTCCGTCGACCTCTCTTCGGGCCGTGTCAGCAGGCTGACGAGCGATCCGGGCTACCACCAACCGCAGGTTAGTTCCTCCGGTTCATGGGTCATCGACAGCTATTCCAGTCGCACCAACCCCCGCACCATAGAGGTGCTCGATGCAGAGGGCGGCACTGCAAGAACCCTCCTGCGTTCAGACGACCCGCTTAAGGACTATGACCTGGGCGAGATGACCCTCTCCACGATCAAGGCTGCCGATGGAAAGACCGACCTGTACTACAGACTCATCAAGCCGTCTGATTTTGACCCCGCCAAAAAATATCCTGCCATCGTCTATGTGTATGGAGGCCCCCATGCACAACTCATTCAGAACAGGTGGCTGGGTGCGGCAGGTCTCTGGCAGCACTTCATGGCCCAAAAAGGTTATCTCATGCTCACTGTCGACAACCGCGGATCGGCAGCCAGGGGACGGGCATTTGAAAATGTCATACACCGCCAGCTGGGCAAACACGAGATAGCCGACCAGATGAAAGGAGTGGAAATGCTCAAAAGTCTGGGTTATGTAGACAGTTCACGAATTGGTGTACACGGTTGGAGTTACGGGGGATTCATGACCACCTCCCTGATGCTGAAACGACCTGATGTCTTCGAAGTAGGTGTTGCCGGTGGACCAGTCATAGACTGGAAATATTACGAGGTGATGTATGGTGAGAGGTACATGGACACCCCGGAGGACAACCCCCGGGGCTACCGGCAGGCCAACCTGAAAAACTATGTCACCCGCCTGGAGGGAGACCTGTTGCTGATACAGGGTTATCTGGATGATATTGTCGTTCCCCAGCATAGCCTGAGCTTCTTGCGTGAGTGTGTTAAAAATGATGTCCAGGTTGATTATTTCATCTATCCCCGCCACCAACATGGTGTTGGGGGAAGAGACCGCATACACCTGATGCGGAAAATAACCCGCTACTTTGATGAGCATCTTTAAACAAACAAAATCCGCATCAATAAAAAGATACAACATACCCACGCCCTTCCTGTTTAAATTTTAAAAACAATAGATTAAACAAAATGGGACAACAAAGCGTTTAACAGATCAAACTGAACTCTAGCATAACACAAAACACGAATATCTTGGAGCAATTGACAACAAATATTGACACCACTTCAACGGCTTTTCAGGATCACATAAGGCGTTACCGGCACCTGCTGGATACTTTTCGCAGCAAGATGCACCAGGTCATGTGGGGCGGCGGGGAAAAAGCAGTGCAAAGGCACCGCAAGAGGGGCAAGCTGTTGGCTCGTGAGCGCATCGAACAATTAACCGATGCGCAAACACCGTTTTTGGAGCTTTCGCCCCTGGCAGCCAACGGCCAGTATGAGGATGCCTTCCCATCGGCAGGCATTGTCACGGGCATTGGTATGATAGAGGGCCGCGAGGCCGTTGTAGTGGCCAATGATGCCACCGTCAAGGGCGGCACCTATGTTCGCGAAACCATCCGCAAACATGTCAGGGCGCAGGAGGTGGCCATGGAAAACCACCTGCCTGTGGTGTACATGGTCGACAGCGGCGGTGTCTTCCTTCCCGAACAATCGCGTGTTTTTCCCGACAAAGAAGATTTCGGCCGTTTGTTTCGCAACCAGGCGCAGATGTCGGCCAAGGGCATTCCCCAAATATCCATTGTCATGGGGTCATGTACTGCAGGTGGCGCCTACGTGCCGGCCATGAGTGACGAGACCATCATTGTCAGGAACCAGGGAACCATCTTCATCGGCGGCCCCCCCCTGGTCAAGGCGGCTACCGGGGAGGAAGTCACTGAAGAAGAG
>CAJXLE010000225.1 GCA_913055895.1 uncultured Bacteroidota bacterium
GACGGGTGATGCCTTTTGAGAAAAAGGAAGGGCTTGAATACGACAGGTTGAAAGGCCTGATGCAGAACTTTGAAAAACAGTTCAAAGGCGATCGCGGGTTCAGCGTGCCGGGTGAAGCACATATAGAGATTGCCGTGGACCAGGAAAAGCTGCTCATCTATGATGTAAGCCGCCAAAAGGTAGCCGCCACCCTGAAGAACCTATACAGCGAATACCAGGTAACCGAGATCAAGAGCAGCCGCCAGTTCATGCCCATCGTGCTGGGCCACGAGAAAGGATCGTTCCTCGAGCTGCTCAACCGCGTGAAGGTCACCAACCAAAACGGAAGCGAGATACCCCTGCGGGAGCTGATCAGCGTCAGCACCTCCAGGGATTTCAAGCAGGTAATTGCCGGCCGCACGGGTGAGTACTTCCCTGTACCTTTCCAGGTTACAGAGGAGCGGGTGAGCCGGGTTCAAAACAAGGTGGAAAACGTGGTGGACCAGGCTGCCCATTTCGATGTGAGCTGGGAGGGCAGCATCTTCTCCAACCGCCAGATGGTGCGGGAGATACTGGTGATACTGGTCATCTCGCTGCTGCTGCTCTATTTCATCCTGGCCTCGCAGTTCGAGTCGCTTAAGCTACCCCTGATCGTGCTGCTGGAGGTGCCTATTGACATCGCAGGGTCGTTCCTGCTGCTGCGCCTTTTTGGCTACAGCATCAACATCATGTCGCTGATCGGTGTGATCGTGATGGCCGGGATCATCATCAACGACTCGATACTCAAGATCGACACCATCAACAGGCTGAGGAAAGGCGGAATGGGCCTTACTGAATCCCTCTACGAAGGCGGCAAGCGGCGGTTGAAGCCCATCCTGATGACCAGCCTCACGACCATCATGGCCATGGTACCCTTCCTGTTCATCTCAGGACTGGGATCAGACCTGCAAAAGCCGCTGGCAATATCGGTGATTGGGGGAATGGCGGTTGGGACTTTAGTGAGCCTGTATTTTATACCACTTTTTTATTTGTTGCTGAAACGGAAGCATGCTGGATAAAGCTGTTTGACAGGAGTTTGACACAAAATACGTTTGACAAGGAGTTTGACAAAGAGTTTGAAATGTTAGGCCTTTAGAAATTTAAAGAATTGGCAGTAAAAGGTTACTAATTAAACTTCTAAAATATAAATAAAGAGATGACAAAAATTAATGTCACTACATATTTTGGCGCTTTGCGCCTTTTGATCAACATTCAACCCGTTGGATATAAACCACTCACGGATCTAAACAAAAGTGCATTACTTTTATCCTGCGGGTTTCAAACTCTTCGTCAAACTCTTTGTCAAACTCCCGTCAAACTCTTTGTCAAACGTTCAAACAATATAGCAAGAGCAGGATAATATGGTAAACAACAACAAACAAACGTTTTCAGCATTTTCAGTAATCGTGGTATTCGTGTTGCTGAGCATCATCGGTATTGCCTTAATTCCGCGGCTTAACGTGAGCCTGGCTCCTTCGCGGTCGCTGCCCTCCATTACGGTCAATTATGGCTGGCATGGGGCTTCGGCGCGCATCATCGAAAGCCGGGTCACCTCCCGCCTGGAAGCGTTGTTCAACTCCATGAAAAGCGTCCGGGAGATCGAGTCCACCACAAGCAAGTCAAACGGAAGTATCACCATCAGCTTTGACGAGGATGCGGACATGGATGCGGCCCGTTTCCAGGTATCTTCCTATATCCGGCAGGCGTATGCCAACTTCCCCGAACCGGTCACTTATCCGGGATTATCTGTAAACAAGCCCGGTGAAGAAAGCGGCTCCCTGCTCTCCTACTCCATTTACGGCTCCGCCTCTGCCTGGCACATTCAGAAGTACGCGGAAAACAACATCCAGCCGAAGGTAGCCAACATAGACGGGGTGAGCAGCGTGCGCATATCCGGGGCCACCCCGTTTGAGTGGTTTGTTACCTACAACCCCGAAAAGCTGGCTACCCTGGACATCGCCCCCAATGAGATCAGGACGGCCATTCAGAATTATTTCAAGACCCAAAACCTGGGCTATGCCTCCATCGACCACGGCAATAACAGGGGCAAACACATCCGTGTGCGGATGGTCACCCAAAGAAACGAGCAGGTGAGGTGGGATGAGATTGCCGTAACCCAAAAGGGAGGCCGCATCATCTACCTCACCGATATTGCCAATGTACGCTACAAGGAAAAACAGCCGACCTCCTATTACCGCATCAACGGGCTCAATACGGTCAACTTCGTGGTGTACCCGGAAAAACAGGTCAACAGCCTGAAGCTGGCCCGGGAGGTAAAAGAGGCCATGGCCTCGGCACAGGAAGATCTGCCTCCCTCTTACTCCATCCGCACGATGCGGGATTCTACCGATTTCATCAAGGATGAGCTGCGCAAGGTGGGCATCCGAACCATCATTGCCGTGGTGGTGCTGCTGACCTTTGTCCTGCTCATCAGCCGGCGGCTGAAGTACCTGATACTGATCACCATCTCGCTGGTGGTGAACCTGGCCATCGCGGTGATCTTTTACTATGCCAGCGGCCTGGAGATTCACATCTACTCCCTGGCGGGGATGACCATATCACTGGGGATCATCATCGACAACAGCATCATCATGGCCGACCACATGCGCCACCAGCACAATAAAAAGGCCTTCCTCTCCATCCTGGCGGCCACCCTCACCACCATGGGTGCCCTGAGCCTGGTGTTCTTCCTGAACCAGGAGCAGCAGTTGAGGCTGATCGACTTCAGCCTGATCGTGATCATCAATTTAGGCGTATCGCTGTTCGTGGCCCTTTTCCTGATCCCTTCCCTGCTGGAAAAGATCGACCTGCGCCCCATCCGCACCCGGCGTTTCATCAGGAGAAAACGCAGGATACTTGGCGTCACCGGCTGGTATGCCCGGTGGATACGCTTCCAGGTAAGCTATAAATGGATCTTCATCGTGGTCCTGATCCTGGCTTTCGGAACCCCGATATACATGCTCCCTGAAAAGATCGAACAGGAAAGCTTCTGGGCCAACATGTACAACAAAAGCCTCGGCAGCAACTGGTATCAGAACAACGTGCAGGCACCGGCAGGTAAGTACCTGGGCGGTACGCTGCGGCTTTTCACCGAGTTTGTTTATGAATCGTCTTTCTACAGTGAGCCGGGAAGAACCAAGCTGTATGTAAACGGCGACATGCCCGAAGGGGCCACCATCCAGCAGCTCAACACGGCCGTTCAAAGAATGGAGAACTATCTGAACCGGTTCGATGAGATCCAGCTTTACACCACCCGGATCACCAGCCCACAGAATGCCCGGATTGTTGTTTATTTTGAGCCCGAACACGAGCGGAGCTTCTTTCCCTTTGAGCTGAAAGGCAAGCTGATCGCCAAGGCCAACAACCTGGGCGGTATGAACTGGGGCATTTATGGAGTGGGAAGGGGCTTCAGCAATGCCGTTTACACGGGCTACAAAAACGCCCGCATTTACCTGTATGGATACAATTACGACAGGTTGCATCATTATGCCCAAAGACTGCAAGAAAACGTCAGCGGGCATGAGCGGGTTAAGGACCCGGAGATCACCGGTGGAAGCAGGCGGTGGTCATCGGGTACACGCCACAAGGTGGTGGTGGATCTGAACCGGGAGTACCTGGCCCGGATGAATTTCCCACCCCGCCAGATATACCGGTCGCTGAAAAGGAAGACACACCAGCCCGAAAAGATCGGGGGCTTTTTCATCGGTGGCCAGCGCGAGCAGGTGAACCTGGAAGCCTCCTCCAGCCGGTTCGACAGGTGGGATCTTAGCAACATGCCCCTGGACAGCGGGAAAAAGATGACCAGACTGAAGCTGGCCGGACAGGTGAAACGCACAAAGACCGGCACCGACATCCACAAGCAAAATCAGGAATACCAGCTTGCGGTGGCTTTTGACTTCGTTGGTCCGAACCCGCTCAAGGAAAAAGTGATGGAAAGGTTCGTGCGGGAGGCCAATGCAGGCCTGCCGCTGGGTTACCGGGCTGAACAGGCCTCCTATTCTTACTGGAGAGAAGAAGGTAGCAAGGCCTGGATGCTTGGGCTGATCATCCTGATCATCTTTTTCATCTGCTCGATCCTGTTCGAATCGCTGCGCCAGCCGTTTGTGATCCTGTCGCTGGTGCCCGTATCCTTCATCGGCGTGTTCCTGACCTTCTACATCTTCAACATCAACTTCGACCAGGGCGGGTTCGCATCGTTCATCCTGCTGGCAGGCATCACGGTGAACGCAGGACTTTACATCATCAACGAATACAACAACGTATCACGGCTGGGAGGCAGCCACCTCAGGCGATACCTGAAGGCCTTCAACCACAAGATCATCCCGATCCTGCTGACCATCTCCTCTACCATACTGGGATTGGT
>CAJXLE010000226.1 GCA_913055895.1 uncultured Bacteroidota bacterium
CTGGCAGCCTGCTCTACTTCAGGATACTTGTCGCGTACGGTGAAAGCCAGCGGCGCCGGGGTCCACGCACCCAGCAACTCCTGGTTGTTGATCCTGCCATCCAGATACACACGGTAGATGCGGTCTTTGTGCTCCTGGTGCTGATCATAGCTGAGCTCGCTAAAAATATAAATGGCGATCAGCATGCTGCTGGCAATGCCTATGGCCAGTCCCAGGATGTTGATGAAAACATAACCCTTTTGCCGGCTGATGTTCCGTAATGCTGTTTTGATATAATTTTTGAACATGGCTGGTTGTTTTCAGGTATGACGTCTTCCATAGCCAGCCGGTTACAGGGATTTAAAAAAATATTTTGACAGAATTTACAAAAGCCTTGAAGCACGCGGTAATGAATTGTCCTGCTCGGAACCCAAACATCTTTGGTCTGCTGTATTACGGAATTGTATCTATACATTGCGGAATTGTATCCAGCTACTGGGAATCATTGCTGGCAGTAAAGCTTACCTCCACCAGCATGATCTCCGAGCGGGAGGATGTCTTGACCGGCGGGCCCCAACCCTGGGCTCCGGAGGTGACAAAGAAATGGGTGTTGCGGATTTTCTTGTGACCCCGGCTTAACTCATATATGGCCTCGGTAATATAGTTTACCGGCCACAGCTGGCCGTGGTGGGTGTGCCCTGAAAACTGAAGGTCCACATCCTGACGGGCAACATCTCCCAGGTGGTAGGGCTGATGGTCCATTACAATGCGTGGCAGGGTGTCGGGAACCCCTTTAAGAAGGGACCGGAGAGAAGCCCGGTTATCGACATGACGGTCCTTGCGGCCGACCAGTACAAAGCCTCGTTCGACAACAACAGCTGTGTCGCGCAAAAGCTTCATTCCTGAATCTTCTATGAAGTCAAATCCACCATTGCCACCGTAGTGCTCATGGTTGCCCTCCACGGCATACACCCCCAAAGGCGCTTCCATCCCGCTTAGCTGCTTTTCAAAAGCCAGGAGCGCGGGCGTGCTCCTGCCCGACTCCACCAGGTCGCCAACCAGCAGGATAACATCCGGATTTGCAGCATTCATCGTCTCAACAAACTGGTCCACAAAATGCCTGCGGGTGATCTCACTCAGGTGCAGATCGGCTGCCATGGCGATGGTTACCCCATCCATCCCCGAAGCACGGGCTGGTATGTCGACATGATAGCGGTGCAGCCTGGTATGGTTGAAATGATAAATTCCCACAGCCATGATGCCGGTGGTAATAAGCAAAACCACCACAAGGGCATATTGTCTTACCCGGCGGAGATTGAAAAAATTATCCGGCAACAAACCCGAAATCCTGCCAACCACCTTTATGATGTCGAAAAGCAGGTAAAGCAACAGCAAGTAAAGGAGTACAGGCAAATAGTAGTACCCTGCCATGCGAAGAAGATGCATCAGCAAGCCTCCACTGTCTTCCTCAATGAGCATGGAGACGGGAAAAAGCAGCAGCACAAAAACAAAAACCCCCAGCGAGAGCTTGCGGTAGAATCCCGGAGAGATAGCCTTCCTGATATGTCCGGCAAGATAAATGTGTGGCAGAAGGTAGATGACCAAAAAAACAAACCGGAAGGTGCCCGCTGCTAAAAAATATGCAATCAATCCCACCCCCACAAGCAACCAGGGAACTACATCCATAATGGTATATTTTTCGTTCGGCTGCGCAGGCAGAATGAAAGGAGCTTTCTGTGAAAGACTGCGAGCCAGAAGCAGAACCCATCCAGCCAGGACACCATGAAAAACCACCAATGCCGGGAGCATCACCTGATAACCCGTCAACCCCAACAACCGGTTCAAGCCACCCGAACCCGGTCCGGTCCCCTCCCGGATGAAAGAAAGAAGGAAAAAGAGCAAGAAAGCAAGGAAATAACCCAATGCCCTGGCCCAGTGTGAGGCTTTGGGATAGCCCGATCTTTTAAGATTGCGCGATAGCAAGTATCCCGCAGGCAGGGGACCCGAAAGCAAGGCAACTGTAAAAACCTGCCTTTTACTAAACAAGGGTTCTGTATTCATCAAACGATCTTTCATATCGTACAAACAACGGTTTTTTCAGATTGTTTAACCGGTAAAATCTCTTGCCCTGTTTGTCATTCACAGAAGGTTCAGAGAATACCCGGTTGGTGCCTCCCATCACTGGCCTGTCTTAAGTAGACGTAAGCGGGTGGTGCCGGGTTGTCCTTCTAAAACCACCACGTACACCCCTGGAGAAAGGTTATCTGCCTGCCAGGTAAGGCTGGAAAGTTTAAACCTGTTTGTGCCCCGGCTCATTTGCAAGGCGCCACCTGCCACCTTCTGACCCTTGATGTCGTAAAGCACAACTTGGTATTCCCCGCCCACCGGCACAGAAGCCTTAAGACGGAGATAACTGTTGAAGGGATTGGGCTCGGCCTGCAGCTCCATCCCATGATCCTTTGCACCAGGTGACAGACCAGAAAGCACACCATCGGGTTCTATCCGGATGTTAACCGGTTCCTCCCCCCATGGAAAATGAACAAACAGGAAAGGCTCCTTCCAGTAAGCTGCCTCTTCCATACCCTCGTAGGAAGATTGGGCATCATAGACAGGAATGGACTGGTCATCGACAGACACCTCTGACGGTGGATTCTCCAGTCCATAAAACATAAATTCTATGTTGCGGGTTATGGCAGGCAAATTGGACACAGTACGCTCAAGCTTTACGAGGGCCGTATCCTGCCGGAAAGAAGTACTCATTTTCATCAGGTTGTAATGACCTTCCTGCATGTTGCCTGGGGTGGTGCCATCATCATGATACCAGTAAGCTGAAGCATCAACAGCTTCCCGGGACAGGTAATGGCGTATGCGGATCGAATCGCTGTCATAGGCCCTGGTATGGGGCAGCTGTTCACGCGACTGTACAAGAAATCCCCCCTCCCTCAAAAACAGGGGAATGCGATCCAGAGGCGCTTCTACTGTGATCTCCCCGCCACCTTCATGTATGTCACCGGTGTAATAATCAGCCCACCTGCCCTCGGGCAGTATCACCTCCCGCGATGATTGCCCCTTCCACAAGACAGGAGCCACCAGCAAATCCTTTCCCCACAAATACTGGTCATTGATGGTGTGGAGGGTATCAGAGGCGGGATGATAATACCCCATAGGCCTGGCCAGGGGTATCCCCGTTTTGGCATACTGCCAGGCCAGGGTGTAATTATAGGGGAGAAAATCATACCGCATCTGGATGGCCTTGCGAACCCGATCCTGCGTCGCTTGTTCATAATAGATGGGCTCAGGGGGCACACCTGTACCGTGGGCCCTCATGACCGGGGAAAAGGCTCCCATCTGCTGCCAGCGCACATAAAGTTCGGGTTGCTTGCCACCACCGGTAAAACCACCCACATCGGAATGCATGTAACCCACACCACTCATGCCCATATGCAACATGATGGGTATCTGTGCCCTCAAACCACTGAAGCTGCGGTTGACATCACCCGACCAGGGGTAGGTGCTCCACCGCTGCATGCCCAGGTAACCGGAGCGGGTGAGGTTGACCAGGCGCTTGCCGGGATAGGCTTCCGCAATACGTTCATCAAGCATCCTGGACCACATATTGTTGTACAGGTTGTGTACCTCCGGGGCACTGCCCATCTCATGCTGCATATCTGCAGGGTGGGACTCCGGCTCACCCAGGTCGGTCCACAGCCCCTCAACACCCATATCCAACAGATCCTTATAATGGGGCCAGAGCCAATCTCTTGCCCGGGAGGATGTCATATCGAACAAGCTGGCATCGCCTGCCCAGAAACCATAAAGCACATAAGGGTTGCCCATGTCGTTGACAGCAAAATGGCCGCTGGAGGCTGCCTCATCGTACAAATCACTGTTTAGGGTGAAATAAGGTTCGGTGATCAGGATGGTCTTAATGCCCTGGTCGTCAAAATCAGCGATCATTTCCTGCGGGTTGGGGAAACGGGAACGGTCCCAGCTAAAATCACCCATACTGCTGGTGCCTCCAAACCAATACAAATCCAGCACCAGGGCATCCATGGGAAAATTGTGGGCCTGCATCTGCTCCACAACCTCCTCCGCTTCCTGGCGGTTCTCATATCCATAACGCGACTGTATATACCCCATCGACCAGAGCGGGGGAAGCGAAGCATGCCCGGTCAGCCCTGCCAGCTCACGACTAAGCTGCTGCAGGCTGTCGCCGGCCATCATGAGAAAAGTCAGCGGCCCCTTGCTGGTCTCATACCTCAGCATACCCTCCTTGCTGGAGCCTATGTCGGCAGAGGCACGGTGGTGGTTGTCAAAAACCAGGCTGTAGCCTTGCGGGTTGACCAGCACGGGTATGCTGGTGTTCAGGTTGGGCGTCCCGTTGCTGTA
>CAJXLE010000227.1 GCA_913055895.1 uncultured Bacteroidota bacterium
TGGGCATGAACAAGATCATCCCCAACAATTACCGCAGCCTGAACCTGCAATGGGAGATCAATACGCCACAACAGGAACGTGGTGCCGACAACGAGAACAACTTCACCACCATTGGGTACAAATTTTACCAGGACGATGTGGATGACATAAGGGCCAGGGCCAACGACGAGGCCAGCGAGGAGATCAACACCCGCCTGAAATGGATGGCCTTCAAACAGCAGTTCTTCTCCTCCATCCTGGTGGCAAACGAGTATTTCTCCAACGGCGAAGTGTCTTTCAACACCCTCGACGATTCACAGGAATACCTGAAGCGTATGCGGGCTGAGCTGGCCATGCCATACGAAACGCAACCCCGTTACCAGGTTCCAATGCATTTTTACTTCGGTCCCAACCATTACCGTACCCTCCAGGCCTACGACCAGGATTTTGAAGATCTGGTCAACCTGGGTCCCGCCATCTTCAGCTGGGTGAGTAAATACATCATCATTCCCATCTTCAACTGGCTCAACAATTCCATTGCAAACTACGGCATCATCATACTGCTGCTTACCCTGATGATTAAACTGGTGCTTTTCCCGCTCACCTACCGCTCCTATCTGTCGCAGGCCAAGATGAGGGTTCTTAAGCCGGAGATCGATGAGATCAACAAGAAGTACCCAAAGAAAGAGGACAACATGAAAAAGCAGCGGGCCACCATGGACCTTTATAAAAAGGCAGGGGTCAACCCCCTGGGTGGTTGTATTCCCATGTTGTTGCAGCTGCCGATCCTGATTGCGATGGTCAGGTTTTTCCCATCATCGTTTGAATTGCGTCAGGAGAGTTTCCTATGGGCCAACGACTTGTCATCCTACGATTCCATACTGAGCCTGCCCTTTGAGATACCGCTCTACGGGGATCACGTGAGCCTTTTCACTTTGCTGATGGCCGTAACACTGGTCTTCACCACACGCATCAACAGCGCCCAGATGGGAAGCACCGGACAGCAAATGCCCGGCATGAAGTTCTTCACAACCTATTTCATGCCTGTCATGCTGCTGGTGATCTTCAACAATTTCTCATCCGCCCTGAGTTACTATTTCCTCCTGTCCAATGCCATCACCCTTGGACAGACCCTTCTGATCCGGAATTTCGTCGACGACGAAGCCATTCACAAAAAGCTCAAGGAAAATAAGAAAAAGCCGGCGAAGAAGTCAAAATGGCAACAACGACTTGAAGAGGCCCAGAAAAAACGGGGCTATCAGCCGAAGAAAAGGTAATCGTTCTGGGCTTACAATATCAGGAAATCAGGCATAGTAGCCATAAAGGTGCTTTTCCACCAGGGCAAGCAGGTTAAAGGGTTTAAAAGGGCGGCATAGCATCCCGTCGCAAGCCATACAGGAATTTCCGTTTTGTTGAAGGTAAATAGTATTGGAAGTCTGGGCGATGACTGATATATCCGGCTTCAATACCTTGATTTGACGGGCAGCTTCTTTTCTCCTCTCATCCGACATTTCGATGTCCATGATCACCACATCCACCCGGCAGGAATCCCTGCACCATTCAACGGCTTCTTCTCCATCCCTGGCCCAGAGGACATTGACACCTGTCGGGTCAAAGATGGTTTTCATGAAAAGGTAGTTGATCTTTTCATTCTCCGCAATCAATATCGTCTTATCTGTCCAGTCCGGATTGTTCATACAACCCATGTTTTATTATTCAGGCTTTAGGGCCTGGTACATCTTATCTCCTATTTCAGCGGGACTCTCGGAAATGATGATGCCTTTCTCTCTCATGGCATCCATCTTGGCCGCAGCAGTGTCGGCCTTGCCTCCTATGATGGCTCCGGCATGTCCCATCCTTCTGCCCTTGGGAGCGGTCTTACCGGCAATAAATGCAACTACCGGTTTGTTGCCATGTTGCTGGATCCACTCAGCAGCTTCTGTTTCCATATTTCCCCCGATTTCTCCTATGATGATGATCCCGTGGGTCTCGGGATCGTTCATAAACATACGCACAGCATCAAGGGTGGAAGTGCCTATGATCGGGTCGCCTCCTATGCCAATGCAGGTGCTTTGCCCCATGCCCTTTTTGGTGACCTGGTCGACCGCTTCATAAGTGAGGGTTCCTGAGCGGGAGACAATACCGACATGTCCTTTCTGGTGAATGAAACCCGGCATGATGCCCACCTTGGCTTCACCGGGGGTGATGATGCCGGGGCAGTTGGGCCCAATGAGCACCGTGTTGCGGTCTTTGAGAAATTCCTGTACCTTGACCATATCCTGGGTGGGGATGCCCTCGGTGATGGTCACCACCACCTCTATGCCGGCATCGGCTGCCTCCATAATGGCATCGGCGGCAAACGGCGGTGGCACAAAGATGACAGAAGTGTCAGCTCCTGTTGCCCGGCGGGCATTTTCCACCGTGTTGAACACGGGACGTTCCAGGTGCTCTGTTCCCTCTTTGCCGGGGGTGACGCCACCGACGACATTGGTTCCGTATTCCATCATCTGTCTGGCATGGAAAGTGCCTTCGCTTCCGGTGATGCCCTGTACAATGACTTTTGAATCTTTGTTGACCAGTACGCTCATAGTATTTGGGAAATATGGATGTTTTCGATTACAAAGAATTTGCTTATTCAAAAATAATTTTTTTTCCTTGAAAGCAAATATTTCCGGGTTATTTATTTATCACCGTGCTTTTACCTGGCATAAGGGTTTCATTTTACTGCAAGATACCCTATTGTATTCATACGGATCAAAAAAGAATTGGTTGTTCCGGTGTTGAATCATGTTTAGGGATCTGTATAAAAACTTATCAGCATAGCCTGTTCGTTGTTCTTTAATATTTTGCCGGGTAATCCTTACCTTTGCACCGGAAAATGTCCCAATAACCTCAATCAATATGAAAACCAACACCATTTGTGCCATATCAACCCCCCGCGGATCAGGGGCCATTGCCGTGATCCGCGTCGATGGGGACGATGCCTTCAACCTGATGGACAAATTTTTTCAACCCGCCGGAAAGAAGGAGGCAATGACTTCCCTGACCCCACGTAAGATGCATTTTGGGAGAATTGTGGAAGGAGAACAGACCGTAGACGAAGTTTTGGTGGTCCCCTATCCTGCCCCCCATTCCTATACGGGCAACAACATGGTTGAGGTATCCTGCCACGGATCACAGTATATACAGCAAAAGATCCTGCAGCTTTTAATTGACCATGGTGCCAGCGCGGCTGAGGCCGGCCAGTTTACCATGCGGGCCTTTCAAAACGGCAAGATGGACCTGGCACAGGCAGAGGGGGTAGCCGACCTGATTGCCTCCACTTCGCAGGCCTCCCATAAGCTTGCCATGCAGCAAATGCGGGGAGGCTTTTCCAAAGAGATCAGCCAGCTGCGGGAAAAGATGCTCAGCTTCATCTCCCTGATCGAGCTGGAGTTGGATTTCAGTGAAGAGGATGTGGAGTTTGCCGACCGCACCCGGCTTAGGGAGTTGCTGGAAGAAGTGGATGGTTTGATCCACAAACTGCTGGAATCCTTTACACTTGGCAATGCCATCAAGAATGGTTTTCCCGTGGCCATTGCCGGCAACACCAATGTGGGCAAATCGACCCTTTTGAACCGTATGCTGAATGAAGAAAAGGCCATTGTCACAGATATAGCCGGCACCACCCGCGATGTGATCGAAGATGTAATCAACATAGAGGGGGTGGAATTCCGCTTCATTGATACGGCCGGTATACGGGATACAAGGGAAAAAATTGAGGCCATGGGCATTGAGCGCACCTTCGACCAGATCGACAAAGCCCACATCATCCTGTTGCTGGTCGATGCCACCCAGTCTGCTGAGGCCGTGCAGTCCACCATAGAGAAAGTCGAACAACGCACCCGTGATACCGGCAAAAAGCTTCTGGTGCTGTTGAACAAAATTGATCAGGTAAGACATGAGCAGGATCTTCAACACACCGAACAAGCCATACAGGAGGTTCTTGCCACCGATGATGAGCTGTTGCGCATCTCTGCAAAAGACGGTACCAACATCGACCGGCTCATATCAAAGCTCCTGGAGGCGATCAACTACTCCCCCTTACAGCAGAACGAGATCATGGTCACCAACGTGCGTCATTATGAAGCACTCAAGCGCGCCTCCGAGGCCATGACCCGCGCCCGCGAAGGACTCAACTCAGGGCTATCATCCGACCTATTCGCAATGGATGTGCGCCAGGTACTCCATTACCTGGGTGAAATCACCGGCGAGATCACCACCGACGAGATCCTGGGAAACATTTTCGCCAATTTCTGTATCGGTAAGTGAGTGAGACCCGGATTTCATAAGCCACAGGCGCAATGAAATCCGCAGGTCGAACTCATCCC
>CAJXLE010000228.1 GCA_913055895.1 uncultured Bacteroidota bacterium
CGTCCGCATGTTTTGGGGGAACGATGGCCAGCGTGACGAAGCCAAAGTCTTTAGGATGGATCATCTGCGCAACATCAAATGCTATGGCAGCTCCATGGCCTTTGTCAACCAAATGAAACGAGTGAACGGGGTACTGGGGGTCTCCACCTTTGTCAGGGATCATGAAGTCAAGGTTCAGTATAACCCGCAAGAAACCAGCGGGGAGAAGATCAAAAAGGCCATTTTCTCGCCTGCCCGCATGCTGGTGGAAAAACCCTCCCCTTCAACCGATTCACTGAAAATCATCAAAGGCAAAATCGACAACTTCTTTGATTCTTATGACAACCGTTTCATGACCAGGCTGCTTTCAAGGGTTCCGGGCATATATGGTTTTGAATCCTATTATGGCGAACCCGTGCGGATACGCATATATGCCGATCCCCATGTGGAGGTTGACTTGTATGACCTGCGCCAGGTCATGGAGAAGGAACGCCTGGAATACCGTCAGAACGAAACATCCTTCAGTGAAACGCTCAATTACGAAGTGGTCAACCTGCAGCATACCGATCAACATAAAGCCACGTCCGATTTCATGACAACCATGTACCGCAATTACAACGGAAAGGCTAATCAACGGGATCAGTATAAACAGGAAGAAATTGCATTGTTGAGGGTTAGGGTCAGCGATTATCCGAAAAATTCGCAGAGGGGTCCCCATCTGCGAAACGATATCGCTCGCAATGACACCGGTATAGTTAGGGTTAAAACCTACTATACCGGTGATTATCCGGTTGCCGAATTTGAATATGTCAAGGACCTTACCGATTCACTCAAGGTATGGCAACAGATCAGCAAAGACACCCTCAAGATCACCTACTCCAACGGAATGGTTCAAAAAATCCGAAATCCTTACACTTTTGAACGGTTTGGAGCAAAACAACCCCACGTTAAATCCCAAAAACCATCTAAAAATGATTAAACGGTCGCTATTGGCCCTTTTGGTATCAGGAAGCATGATCCTCACCGGTTGCTCTCTCGTAGGAGGTGCGGCACAGTCTGGTGAAAAGGGTGATAAGGAACAAAAGGAAGAAAACAAAAACGATAAGAAAGGAGGAAAAAAGGACGAGGAAGACGACGATAAGAACGGAAAGATCAAATCCCTGGATGAGGTCACCGAGTCCTGCCAAAAGATTGAAGGACTGTTCACGATCTACCAGGACACCTTGAAAGGAGATCTATACCTGCAGGTTGAGAAGGAAAAGCTGGGCAACGAATTTATCTATTTCGGTTATGCCGAAAACGGGGTGCCCTCACTCGATCTCTTCCGGGGGGCTTACCGGGCCAACATGGTCTTCAGGGTCAAACGCTATTTTAACCGCCTGGAATTCATTGTACCCAACAACAACTTTTATTACAACCCGGAAAGTGCACTGAGCAATGCCTCGGATGCCAACATCAGCGATGCGGTGATCTTTTCCGGCGAGATCAAAGGGATGAGCAGTCAAAAAGACACCTTCCTGATCGAAGCCAACGAACTGTTCATGGAAGAAACCCTCTCAAAGATCGAACCACGGCAATCCAGCCGGAGAGCGGGGTACAAAGTGGGGCGGCTCAATGACGACATGACCAAGGTGAGCGACATCCGCAACTACCCGGAAAACACCAATGTGATGGTGGAATATGTCTTTGTCAACAAAAAACCCAAATATACGGCCGGCCCGGTACTGGCCCACGACAAAAGTGTCAGCTTCAAATTCCAGCACACTTTCCTGCGCATGCCCGATAACGACTATCAAAAGCGCAAGGCCGACCCCCGGGTGGGTTATTTCACTTCCAAGCAAAACAAGATGACCTCCACCTCGGTGACACCCTACCGCGATTTTATCCATCGCTGGAAACTGGAAAAGAAACACCCGGAGAAGGAACTCTCCGAACCGGTTGAGCCCATCGTCTTCTGGATGGAAAATACCACTCCCAAACACCTGAGGGATGCCGTACGTCAGGGCATCCTCAACTGGAACAAGGCTTTCCGGGAAATCGGCTTTAAAAATGCGATTGTTGTGAAGCAGCAACCCGAGGACGCGGATTGGGAAGCAGGTGACATCCGTTACAATGTTGTTCGGTGGACTTCTTCTCCCAATCCGCCATTCGTGGGTTACGGTCCGCGTTTCTACAACCCCCGTACCGGCCAGATACTTGGCGCCGACGTGATGCTTGAATACTCCCAGTTCAAGAGAAACGTCAACTACAAGACCCTCTACCAGGGGGAGACGGCCGGGCAACAGCTCTACAGCAAGGAAGGCCCTGAACCCCTGTCGCCCGGAGAAATGGTGGCCCAAAACCTGGCTTTTGGTTCCATGATGACCAACGGACCAAACGAAATGGAAGGCATGCTGCATGACGCCGTGGTGTCGCTGGTCACCCATGAGGTGGGACACACCCTGGGACTGACCCACAACTTTAAAGGTTCATATTACCTGAGCCCGGAAGAGATCAACGATACCACCATCACATCTGAAAAAGGGCTGAGTGCTTCGGTCATGGACTATACCCTGATCAATGTGGCGCTGGATTCCTCCCAACAGGGGGATTACTTCTCCACCACCATCGGCCCGTACGACTACTGGGCCGTCAAATACGGCTACAAACCGGTTGACAGTGAAAAAGAGCTGGAAAGCATCGCCCGGGAGTCGACCGAAGAAGGCCACCTCTTCGCCAACGACGCCGAAGCCATGCGCTCCTATGCCACCGGCATCGATCCGCGGGTGATGACCTACGACCTGACCAATAAACCCATTGAATATTCCATAGACCGGATGAGGCTGGTGGATTCACTGATCAGGGAGCTGCCGGAAAAATACATGGAAAAGGGACGCTCCTACCATGAGATGCGCTACGCCTTCAGCACCCTGATCAACCAATACAAATATGCCGTAAGAACCATATCGCGTTACATCGGTGGGGTCTATACCGACCGCCACCTGGTGGACCAGGAATCCGGTCAACCTCCCTACCAGCCGGTGCCCGAGGAGAAACAAAAGAAAGCCATGAAGGCAATCACCGATTATGTCATGGCACCCGACGCCTTCGATTTTCCCAAAAGGCTGCTTCAACACATGCAATATCAGCGCCGCGGTTTCAATGTGGGCAACGACGCTCCCCCGGTGCACCGTATAGTGGAAATACTGCAAAAAGAAGCCCTGCGCCCCATGATGTACCGCACCATGATGCAAAGGTTGCTCGATTCAGAACATTATGGCAACGACTACGAGCTGCCTGAATACCTCAGGGACCTGACCAACGCCATCTTCCTGCAGGACAGGGGAGAGAAGGTCAACACCTTCCGTCAGTACCTGCAGGTGCTCTACACCAAACAGCTGGCCAACATGAGTGGCCCCAGCAGCCCGTTTTCGCCCAACCGTTATCCCTACCAGGCACGTTCACTGGCAGTGGGCGAGCTGGAGCATATCAAAGACATCATCCAGCAGGATGTTGAAGATGCGGCGACAGAAGCCCATCACCAATACCTGAAAAAAATGATCAAAAATGCCTTCAGGCATACCCAATAAATAATCCATAACTGCAGAGTTATATTTCACACCGGGGCTCCTGACAGGCCCCGGTGTGAAAGAATATCCAAACCCAAAATGAGACATGATGCAACTAAAAGGCTACCTCACCACACTGGCCATGCTGCTGATAGCAATCACCACATTGGGTCAGGAGCATTTTATAACGGGAAAAGTCAAATCCGAGGAGGGTGTGGCCCTGCCCGGAGCCACCGTACGGGTGGCATCCTCCCAGACAGGCACCACCACCGATATCAAGGGGAAATACAAGATCCGACTGCCAGAAGACCAGAACGTGTTGATCTTCTCCTTTGTTGGCTATAAAAACAAGCGTGTGGAGGTCGACGACAAACAAACCATCCACGTCACCCTGGAAAAGAAATCCAAAGAGATCAACGAGGTGGTTTGCGTGGGCTACGGAGGCGCCAAGGCCAGGGAAAAACTAACAGGCAGCATCGATCATGTCAATTCCGAAGAACTGATGACCAACCAGTCGGCTGCCAGTGTCGATGAGATGATCGGCGGCATGATGGCCGGTGTGCGCATTCAAAACAGCAGCGGAAACCCGGCCAAACCCAATAAAATCCGCATCCGCGGGCGCAGCTCACTGAAACAGGTGACGGGAAACGCCATGGTGGCCTCCTCACAACCCCTGATCATCCTTGACGGGGTGCCCCTCGAAGATGTCTCCGCGCCCAACGCAGCCAATGACATGGTCAAGAAAAAGGTCAATCCCCTGGCCATGATCAATCCCAAGGATATTGAATCGATCACCGTCCTTAAAG
>CAJXLE010000229.1 GCA_913055895.1 uncultured Bacteroidota bacterium
CCCTGCCGGTGTTTTTTGAATTCGCTGCAATTCTTTTTATATTAGATTGGCCCGTTTAACAAACAACCTTTCATTATATGATAAGCTTCTTACAATCAGGAAACATGAACGATTTAACCGTCACCCTGGGACTTATTGTGGTGCTCCTGGTGGCATGGATATTTTTACGGCGCATGGGCAAAAGGGATAAGCGCACCTTTCGCAGTACGAGCATGCGTAACTTGCGGCAACGCTATCTAAAGGGAGAGATCAGCGACGAGGAATACGACAAGCAAAAAAAGGATTTGGAGGAAAATTAACGGATGATGGAAAACAACTCGTCGGGGTGAAGGAGAAATTTGTCCAACCCCTGGTGGTAAGCTTCCTTTTTGAAGGACTCTTTTTCTTCAGCTGATTTGGCCCATAATGCAGCGGCAAACTGGGTCCCCGCCTGTTGGGCTGTCTGGTAATCCAGTATGCTGTCACCTATGTAAAGGATCCCTTCGCGTGCCACACCCAGCAGGCCGGCTGCTTTTTCCAGCCCTTCAGGATGTGGCTTGTGCTGCTCAACATCGCTGTCGGTGATGACCACATTAAAAATCCCGAGCTTTTCCTTCCTGTTGGTGATCTCCCAGGCGGGCCGGCTTTTGCCTGTAAATATTCCTGCCGGACAACCTGATTGTCGGATTTTTTCAAGCATATCACGGATGCCCGCATAAGTGCCGCCGGAAAGTTCATCATAAAAGTATCCGTAATGGCTTATGAGACGTCTGTAAGCCTGGTCCTGCTCTTTCTCAGGAATCATCGTTTGTATAAACTGTCGTTCCGAAGAGGGCCTGGATCTTTTTATGTCTTCGGCATGTAGGGGCTTTCTCACATAAGGCTGCACCACCAGACGGTAAGCCTCCAGGTAAAGATTCCAGGTGTTGACCAACGTACCGTCTACATCAAATAAGATGCCCGCAACTTTCATTCCTGAAGATTTTTTTTATCACTCAACTGAGCCTTTAGCGTACAACATAACAGCCTGTGATTTGTTTATAAGAAAGGATCAATACAGTAACACCACGGTTGTTGTGGTTTCTGCGGTTGACGCTCAGGGCTTCTGATGAAGACTAAATAATATCATTGTCCGGGGAACCTGGCATTTTGAATGCGGTGAAATATTTATCAATTTTGTGAACCTTTAAGGAGCAGGTTTTTATGACCTCCTTAAAGCAAAAAGATTAATGCAAAAGGACTTAAAGCAACAGGATCTGAATATGGAGCTGATCAAAGTACAGCAGCTTGTAAAAAAATTCGATGAATTGGTGGCGGTCGATGATGTCAGTTTTTCCATCGGCCAGGGTGAGGTTTTTGGTTTCCTTGGACCCAACGGGGCTGGCAAAACCACCACCCTTTCCATACTCTCCACCCTTCTGAAGCCAACCTCGGGCAAGGCCTATGTCAATGGCTACGATGTAGAGAATCAAAAATCGCAGGTCAGAAAGTCGATAGGTGTGGTTTTTCAGGATCCAACCCTGGATGAGGAGCTCACTGCCCGTGAGAATATGGATATACACGGTAGGCTTTATGGCATGCGTAACCGCAGGGAAAAGATCGATGAATTGTTGAAACTCGTGGAGCTGGAGAACAGGAAAAACCAGCTGGTCAAGCAGTTTTCCGGGGGTATGAAGCGCCGCCTGGAAATTGCACGGGGACTTCTTCATGAGCCACAAATTCTTTTTCTGGATGAGCCCACCCTGGGACTGGATCCGCAAACACGCAACCACCTGTGGGATTACATCCGTGAACTGAACCGCCGGAAAGGCGTGACCATCATCCTGACCACCCATTATATGGATGAGGCGGAAAAACTCTCCGACCGGGTGGCCATCATCGACCACGGGAAAATCATTGCCATGGACACCCCTAAGGCTCTGAAAGAGCAACTGGGAGGGAGCCTGATTCGCATCGAGTCGCCCCAAAGCAACAAAATTTATGAAAAACTCGACGGCCTGACCTGGCTCAACACGAAGAACCCCCACAACGGATACGTGGATGTGACCCTAAAAAACGCCGAGCAGCGCGTTGCCGAAGTGATCAAACTCCTGAACGATGTGCCCATCGAGTCGGTATCACTCCAGATACCTACCCTTGAAGATGTTTTTTTAAGCTATACCGGCAAAACCATCCGCGAACAGGAGGCCACGGCAAAAGACCGCATACGACAACGACAAAAAGCCAGCAGAAGATGAAAGCACTGAGCGCCATTTACACCATATGGTACCGCAACGTATTGAAATATTTCAGGATGAGAAGCAGGATCATAGGAAGCCTGGGCATGCCCTTTTTCTTTTTGGTGATCATTGGTTTTGGTCTGAACTCAACCATCTCCATACCCGGTATGCAGGTGGATTATGTGGAGTTCATTGCCCCCGGTATCATCGCCATGAGCATCCTGTTTAGCAGCATGTTTTCAGGGGTGCAGCTGGTTATTGACAAACAGGTGGGCTTCCTGAAAGAAACCCTGGTGGCTCCCGTCTCCCGCCTGCACCTGATGATAGGCCAGGCTCTTGGGGGTGCCACTACTGCTTTGATGCAGGGCATCCTGGTGTTGATCATATCCCTGTTTATCGGGGTTAATCTGCCCGGCATATCAGGAATATTGATTGCCCTGCTCTTTATGTTCCTCATAGGCCTTGCCTTTACCTCTGTGGGAATAGCCTTTGCATCGCGTATGGAGGACACACATGGGTTCCAGCTGATCGTCAATTTTGTGCTTTTTCCCGTGTTTTTTCTCTCCGGCGCGCTTTTTCCCCTCGACCGGATACCGGACTGGCTTTCTTTTCTCACCTATATCGATCCCCTGACCTACGGCGTGGAAGGTATCCGTTACGGCATGCTGGGTGTCTCACAAATTGCCCCCATGCTGAGCTTCACAGCCCTGGGAGGTTTTCTGATCGCCATGCTTCTGCTGGGCAGCCTTTTGTTCAACAAGATTAAAATTTAAACCCTTCATGTTTCCCTTATACTTTACATTGTCAGTTTTTTCCGCGGGTAAGCTCCTGCTTGTGGCAGCCCTGTCCCTGTCCTTCCTTTTCCATTCGTGCAAACCCAAATACAACAAACATCAACTGGAGGTGACTGCTACTGCTTACACCTCCCACGGCTGGCAAACACAGGGTGATCCGCGTGTCACCGCCTGGGGCGACACCCTGAAGCCGGGTATGAAAGCCATCGCCGTCTCCCGCGATCTGATTGGGAGGGGACTGACCTCAGGCACCGAAGTGCAGATAGAAGGAATGCCGGGAACCTATAGGGTGATGGACAAGATGAACCGCAGATGGGAGAAAAAGATTGATGTCTACATGGGCAGGGATTTGCAGAAAGCAAGGGAATGGGGCAGGAAAAAGGTCGTCATACACTGGAAAACCCCGGTGGAAGATGATTCAAAGAAGAGCGGCTTTGATGGTGGTTCTGAAAACGCTACCGAATCCCCTTCAAAAACCCGATCGGGTAAGTAATATTTACCTATGCCAAACCATTCCCACAACCTCCCCACACCATAGAAGTTGACAGATAATCTGTTAGCCCGTCGTTTTATCTGTTAGCCCGTCGCTCAGGACTTTTCCTGGTATGATCTACAAGCTCACCTGTTCCTCTTGAAGGCTATCGTTCCTTTTGAAGGCTATCGGCAAAAACATTAAAAAAGGAAACCGATTGATCGGAGCATCATAAATACCTAAAAAGGAAATGGTTTGGTTGAGGTAAATTCTACAAGAGTATATTTTATTTAATATGTTGGCTTTGGTAACTTATCCCGGATTCATTTGATCAATATAAAAATTCAACAGAATCAACTGAAATCTTCAATCTTCGAAAGATAAGTCTCTTTTAAACATAGAAAATGAAATAATTATCAAATGAATTTTATAATTTTATTGTCCCGGCGAGTAAGCAAGCGATATGTTGGATCCCACACAAATAGAAGATCAAACCCCTTATCCTGTTGATGAGCTGATTCCGGACGACCCCGTGATGTTCGGAAGTCCGGATATGCAGGATTACCGGTTGTTTTCACAACGGATGAAGGAGATCTTTTCCGAACTGAAGAAAATGTCGGGAACCCGATCGGTACCCCTTATGATCACCGGGAAGACAGGCAGCGGAAAAGAAGTGGTGGCCCGTTTCATGCACCATGAAGTGGACCGCAACCAGGGTGATTTTATCGCAGTCAACTGCACCAACATCAACCAGGAAATGTTTGAGTCGGAATTGTTTGGGTACAAAAAAGGAGCCTTTACCGGTGCCAGCCCTTCCGGACATGAAGGCTATCTGAGCCAGGCCGGCGAAGGAACGCTGTTTTTGG
>CAJXLE010000230.1 GCA_913055895.1 uncultured Bacteroidota bacterium
ACTATATAGGGTGGGGAGTCTACTATAATATAACAAATTTATTCGGATCTGACAATATCTTTGATTCTCATCAGCCTGGAAAGTTCACTTCTTTCCATCTCCTCCAGCTTCAGCATTTTCTCCGCCTTCTGGTCGGGATTGACATCGATGATGGCCAACCCGCCATTGACGGCAACCAGCATCTTTTTCCTGTCCGCACTCAGCATATACTGTCGGGCGTTATCAATGATGGTCTTTTCCTCTTTCTCTTTGAAATCATAGTACTTGACGGGTCGCTTGTCACTCTCCGCATGGGTGAGGTCGTGATAAACCACTTTGCCCTTTGCTGCTGATAAGTGACTGTAATTGCCGGCTTTAACAGGCACCAACGCGGATCTTTGCTCCAGGCCGTCAAAATCAATCTCTACGGGTTCCGGCTGTTCCTTCTCATCCTCATCTTTGTCCCTGTCCTTCTTTTTGTTTTCCTTTTCTTTCTTCTGATCTTCATCCTCTTTCTCCGCATCTTCCCCGTTCATACCTACCTCATCATTTTCCGGGGCTGTGGCCGAGGGGGTATCCTTTTGCAGGGACAAAGCCATGATCTGCGATGAGTTGGTGTAGACAAAACTGTTGTCAAAATCGCTGTACTTCGGGTCAAATTCGCGGTTGGTTATGAAATACAGGTACTTGCCCTCCGGGTCAAAGACAGGTGAATATTCATTGTAGTAGGGACTGGTGACCCGTTTGCGGGTTGAGTTCTTGGTGTCGTAGATGAAAACGGAGCTGGCCCTGTTTTCCTCACCTCGGTCGTATACCATCCAGCGGCTGTCGCGCGACCAGTCGACTGAAAAGCTGGACAGTGGCCCCTGGTACATCCACAGGCCCTTGTCCACCTCGATGGTCTGATTGGTTTGGGTGTCAAACAACTGAATGGCCATCGTCTGATCGACAAAAGCCAGCATCTTGCTGTTGGGCGACCAGTGGAGTCTGTAACGATATCCCGGCCCATAATCGGTGAGCTTTTGCCGGGTGCCGTCTTCCAGGTTGAGCAGGTGAAGCTGGTACTCACCTAATCGGTCGCTCCAGAAAGCTATCTTCCTCCCGTCGGGCGACCATGCCGGGTACCTTTCGGCCACCCCGCTGGTATTGGTAAGATTCTTCACATAACCTTTCTCGGCCGGCAGAGAGAAGAGCTCTCCCCGGGCCTGAACAACCACCCTTTTGCCATCGTGCGATATATAGGCATCCTGGATCAGATCCTTTACCTGTTCAGTCCTGGGCTTCAGTCTCTGTCTGTCGCTTACCACCGATATGTTCACAGGTGTCACAGATTCATCGTCCAGCGACATCAAATGAAGCTTGCCGTTGGCCTCAAAGACAATGTCACCAGGGCCAAGGGAGGGATGATGGATGTCAAAATCGGAGTAGCTGGTAAGCTGACGGGTCTCTTCACTTTCAAGATTGTAAACCCAAAGGTTGTAGCGCTTTTCGGGTCCCCGGTCGGAAAGGAAATAAACCTTGTTGCCGCTCCACATGGGCAGTTCGTCGTTGGCCACATGGGGACTGATAAGGGTATGCGACCGGTCATCGAGATTGAAAAGCACAATGTCCGGGGCCATGCCACCCCGGTATCTTTTCCAGCTGCGGAATATTCTGGATTTATCTGTGTAAACCAGGCTGTTGCCGTCGGTCGAAAAAGAGGCATTTTCTCCGTAGGGAACAGTCAGTTTTTCGGAAGAACCGCCCTGGTGCGGAACCAGGTAAAACTGATTATACCGCTGACGCCCACTTTCCCGGGAAGAAGCAAAAAGAACCCGGGAGCCGTCGGGATGCCATCCCAAAGCACGGTCCGATCCACCATGCCAGGTTACACGTGTTGGTATGCCTCCCTGGCTGGGTACAACATATACATCTGTATTGCCGTCGTAATTGCCGCTAAAGGCAATGTGCAATCCATCGGGTGAAAATTTGGGCCAGGTCTCCTCCCCATCCGGTGAACTAAGCTTGTGGGCAACCCCACCGGTTTTGTCCACCACCCAAATATCACCCCCATAGGAGAATGTAATTTGGCTTTTGGAAACATCGGGGTAGCGAAAAAGACGCGCATCGATCTGCGCCTGAAGGCTGCCTGAACAAACGGCAGCAATCATGAAAATAAGTGTGGTTTTGAAAACTTTCATGGTTTTTGGAAATTAAAGTAAATATTGAAAAAGATGGTATATAGGTTATGTATATTGCCAACAACCCTGTAACCAGCGAGTGGCCATACCAACCGGAAACCCGGCCTGATCAAAAACACAGTTTAAACATTGAGAATAGGCAATTTAGATAAAAACTCTGAGATTCAGAAATTTTTAAGAATTTTCTCATAAAAACAGGCTGGGTTTTTTATCAATAACAGGTAAACCAGTTATATAAGAGTGAAGAAATAAAAAAAGACGGGAAGAAATGATTTGGAAGCAGGAAAATAGATGAGGCATTAAGAGAGTAAGGAAGTACGGTAGTAAGGTAGTAAGGTAGTAAGGTAGTAAGGTAGTAAGGTAGTAAGGAAGTAAGGAAGTAAGGAAGTAAGGAAGTAAGGAAGTAAAGAAGTAAAGAAGAAAAGAAGAAAGGAAGCAAAGCAGCATAGAACCAGGGAAAAAATAAGTATTGAATTATCAAATAAGGAATAAAGCACACCAAAATTTGAACCATGAACAAAAAGGCCCTACCAGTTTGATGGCAGGGCCTTTACCGGAAATACAACCGTTATTTATCTATCTAAAAGTCTGCCTTTTCTTCCAGGGCTTTCAGGTCGGGTTTCTCTTTGGTGATTTCAAGGGATTCCTCATACAAAGCATTCAGGTCGCCCAGCTCCACCGAAGAACCTTTTTTCAGGAAGATGGGTATCTTATGAAGGGGCGTATTCACCTCGATTCTTTGGCCTCCCTGGTAAACCTGATCCCTGTTCCAGGCATCCACCCATTTCTCGCCATCAGGCAGGTACAGGGAATGCTTCTCTTTGCCTTTCTGCCATATCGCCGAAACCAGGATATCTGGGCCGTAAAGGTAGGTCTGCCAGTCATCCCGTGCCTGGGGCTGATCCGGATAAGCCATCGACAGGGGACGTGCAATGGGCATACCGGTCTCATGTGCTTTTTGGGCCTGCTGGTAGGTATAATCCATCAGGCGGGTATGAAGTGTTGCATAGAGTCGCCAGATAGCCAGGAACTGAGAATCATAGGAAGGTTCGCCTTCCAGGTTCCAGGGTCCGCGGTTTTCCAGGGGACCTGTCTCCATCAGGGGACTGAAACACCCGAAGGCAAACCAGCGGGCCGTCACTTCGCGGTCGAGCGGGGGTCCCCAATAGCCACCTATATCCGACCCCCAGATGGGATAACCCATCACAGCCGCACGCTGCAGGGCTATGATGGCAGCCCGCAAGCCCTCGGCCGGGGCGGCAATGTCGCCTCCCCAGTAAACGCCGTATTTCTGACCACCGGTGTAACCGGCACGGGGCATCAGCACAAAGTCGTTGCCATGTATCTCCCTGGCAATCTCGTGTGTGGCTTTGACAAACTCCATCGGGTAGGCATTGCGTATCTCCCGGCAGGTTCTGCCATCGTGTACCTGGCAATCCCTTGACGAGGGAACGATCTCCTCCGACCGGTCCAGCTTGAAGGCATCCACCCCCTGTCTCATCATCCTGCCGGGACCCTCTTGCTGCCACCACTCTCTGGCTTCAGGATTGGTAAAGTCAACCAGCTCACGCCGGCCTTCCCAGCCTCCTTCTTTGGTAGGCATGTTGTAGCCTTTTTCCACAGCGGTCTCGGCCATCTCTCCCTTGACCCAGGGCGCTATCCACAGCATGAAGCGCATGTCTTTCGAGTCGAGCCAGCTGATCATCTTTTGGGGATTGGGAAAACGCCCGGTGTCCCATTCAAAATCCTCGTATCCTTCAGCACCTTTGGCCCAGGGACGATCGACCCAGTAAAGGCCACAAGGTATGTCCAGGGCTTCCATCATCAGGACATCCTCCACCACCATGCTGTTGTAGGGCGCGTCGACAGGAGTGCCGTCGTAGTAAGTGTCCTCATCGTTGTGGTTGTCCCTCCAGCGCCAGTGGGAAAAGGTCCATTTAGGCGGCAGTATCTGGGGCCCGGCATCCATGGTGTGTGCCTTTACAATCTCCATGGGCTTTTGGGAGGTATAAAGCTTGAACCCAAGCTCCGGACCCTCGAAATGCACCTGCACCCGGTCGTCTACTTCCTTACACATATCATAATGCCCCGGCCAGGTGCCTTTGACGAAAAGGCCGTATCCACGGGTAGAAACATAGAAAGGTGCATAGAGCGAGAGGGGCGGCTT
>CAJXLE010000231.1 GCA_913055895.1 uncultured Bacteroidota bacterium
TCGAGCGTGCCAAAGAGGTGATGCAGGAGGTTGAACAACAGTCTTCCCAACCCGCCGTCGATACAGGCAACTATTTCGAAGACAAGAACCGCCTGGTGGAAAACTTCAAGAAAGTTACCCTGATGCTGGTGGAAGCCGCCTCCAACAAGCTGGGCAAAAAAATGGCCCATGAGCAGGAAATACTCAACAACCTGGCCGATATTGTCACCCTGACCTATGTGGCCGAATCAACCCTGCTGCGTATCAAAAAGCGTGAAGACATGAATGCCCAGGGCGATGCCAACCTCTACCGCGACATGCTCGATGTGTTCATGATCGATGCCGCCGACACCATCCGCAAATATGCCATCGATGCCATCTATTCGCTCGACTCGGAAGAGAACGAAGAGAAATACCGAAAGGGCATCGAGCATTTCACCGAAGTGAAGCGCATCAACGTCAAGGAAGCACGCCGGAGAATCGCCGACAAGCTCATTGATGAAAACAGGTATTGCTTCTAAACTAAAAAGGAGCCCAAAAAAATAGCCCCTTAGCGGTGTTTTTTACCGCTTAGGGGCTATTTTTTGGGGCTCCTTTTTTAGGTCAGCAGGTTGTCGAAATCGATCTCTTCGGCTGTGCCGGTCTCGATGATTTGGCTGTTCTCGAATTTCAGGGTGCGGGCTTCAAATTTTTTCACCAGCTCATAGGCATGGGTGGCCATGACGATGGTCTTGCCATGGGCATGTATTTCTCGCAGCAGCTTCAGCAGGTCTTCGGCAGTTTCGGGATCGAGGTTGCCTGTGGGTTCGTCGGCCAGGATGATGGGAGGGTCGTTCAGAAGGGCCCGTGCGATCACCACCCGCTGCTGTTCGCCACCTGAAAGCTGGTGTGGCATCTTATAGCCTTTGTAGGTTAGTTCGACCCTTTCGAGCACCTCTTCTATGCGCCGCTGTATTTCTTTCTTGTCTTTCCAGCCGGTGGCCCTGAGCACGAACTGAAGGTTCTCATATACCGTGCGGTCGGTGAGCAGGCGAAAATCCTGGAAGACAATGCCCAGGTTTCTGCGCAGTTGGGCTATGTGCTTTTTTTTCATCTTCTTCAGGTTGTAGTTCAGCACGAAGCCTTCGCCTTCCCGGAGGGGTATCTCCGCGTTGATGACCTTGATCAGTGTGGTTTTACCACTGCCTACCCTTCCTACAAAATATACAAACTCCTGTTCTTCGATGGTCAGGTCGATTTGCTTCAGTATCAGGTTCTCATTCTGATATATATTGGCGTTTTCAAAACGAACAACTGGCGACATAGAAAAAAAATTTAGCGGTTGTGGCAAATGAATTGTGGCAGATTATTTGTATGGATAAAGACTGCACCGACAAATGTAGAGAAAAAATAAGATAAAAGGGAAAGGGGTTTCCCTAAAATGTTCGGCAGCCTGCAAAAACATCCATGACACAATCATCATTCATGTCACAGAAAGAAATGATTAATTGATCCTAATTTTAGGGGTAATTGTATCTGGACGTTTCATGCGTTCATTTTTATCTAATTATTTGGCCTTATGGAACCAGCATGAAATGATCATGTCTTTGTGTGTAAGTTCTTGGATGCAGGTTTGCTTTGGCAAAAAATGAATTAGAAGACGCCCGGGTGAAAAGTCAATGGGCATGATGAAGGCAGGTTTTCTTAGGCCTTAAGAAAGCCGGGGCAAAGAAAAATGAAATTAACAGGAAATGTTAATTAAAAGCGGGTGGGGCGAAGACATCTTTAAAGGATTTATTATAAATTTAGCCGAAATTCAATCATTAGAGCATCTATGAAGTTTTTCATACCATATCTGTTCCTGTTGCTGTTTGTCGTGGTTCCCGCTGCTGATGCCCAGGAGACCATGGGGTTCAACGGGGAAGACAATACCTATCAGACCGCCATGGAGCTGTATGATAAGCAGAAGTATGCTGCCGCACAGGAGCAGTTTGAGATGTTTCTTGATGAGCGCCCCGATGCCGCCAACGGACTGCGGGCCAATGCACATTATTATGTTGCCATGTGCGCCATGGAGCTCTTCCACGAAGATGCCGAGTACCTGCTGGATCGCTTCATCTCGGAACATCCTGAGAATGCCAGGGTTAACACAGCTTACCTGGAGATGGGAAAATATCAGTATCGCCAAAAGCAGTATGGACAGGCTGTCAGTTGGTTCGACCGTGTGGAGCCGGGTAAGCTGGATTCCGAACAACAAAATGAGTTCTTTTTCAAGCAGGGTTACAGCTATTACCAGGAGGGCAAGCTGGACAGGGCCAGTCAAAGTTTCTATGAGATCAAGGATGGCACGGCCACTTTCTCAAATCCGGCTTTGTATTATTATTCCCACATTGCTTATGAACAGGACAATTATCAAACGGCCCTGGATGGCTTTCGCCAGTTGACAGGCAACAGTTCTTTTGCCCCCATCATGCCCTATTACATCACCCAGATATATTACCTGCAGGAAAAATACAAACAGGTCACCCGGTATGCACCGCGTTTTGTCCATTCCGCCTCGGCCAAGCGGTTGCCGGAGATTGCCAGGATCATCGGGGATTCCTATTATCAGCTCAAACAATATGACAGTTCTCTCACCTACCTTCAGTTGCACCAGGAGAAGGCAGGTCAGCTAAGCAGGAGCGACCATTACCAGCTGGGATACGTGGCTTACCAGCTGGACAGCCTTGACAAAGCCATCACCCACCTGGAAAAAGTTACCGACAAAGACGACGAGATGGCGCAGAATGCCTACTACCACCTGGCCGACTGCTACCTGAGGAAGGATCAGAGGAACAAGGCCAAGCTGGCTTTTGAGTTTGCCTCCAAGCTGGATCACGACCCCCGTATCCAGGAAAACGCGTTGTTCAATTTTGCCAAGATCACCTTCCAGCTGCGCAACTCACCCTTCAACGATGCCATCAAGGCTTTTGAGCATTACATCCATCAATACCCCGACTCGGAAAATACCACCCAGGCCTATAATTACCTGGTCAAGGCCTATATGCATTCGAACAACTACGAAGATGCCCTGCGTTCGCTGGGAAAACTTGACGAGCTGGATGTGCCCCTGCAAAAGGCCTATCAAAAGGTGGCCTATTACAGGGGACTGGAACTCTACAACAACCGTCGTTATGAAGAGGCTGTCGGGGTTTTGAACAAGTCGCTTCAGTACAGCGATTTCGACCAGGATATAGCCGCCCGCAGCAAATACTGGAAGGGAGAAGCCTACTTCCAGATGAAGCAGTATGACAAGGCGGCGGGCAGTTACAACCAGTTCATCATGACCACGGGTGCTTTCAACAGTGATCTCTATGAAAAGGCCCATTACAACCTGGGATATACCCACTTTATGTTGAAGGACCATTCCCAGGCCATCAAGTGGTTCCGCAAGTACCTGAATTTTGAAGATGACAGGGACTCCGAGTACCTGGCCGACGCCTACAACCGTCTGGGAGATTCCTATTTTATCCAGCGAACCTACTGGCAGGCCATTGATTACTACGACCAGGCCATTGAGATGGAAGTCAGGGATCAGGATTATGCTTTGTTTCAAAGGGCTTTTGCTCTGGGACTGTTAAGTCGGCCTGAGAAGAAGATTTCTTCACTCGAGCGGTTGGTTCAGAACTACCCCGAGTCGAACTACCTGGATGATGCTTATTTCGAGATGGGCAGGAGCTATATGAGTCTTGACCGGCAACAAAAAGCCATCAATTACTTTTCCCGGATCGTGGATAACTATCCGTCCAGCAATTACAGCAAGAGGGCCCTGGTGCAGCTTGGGCTGATCCATTACAACCTCGACAACAACCAGAAGGCCATGCAATATTACAAGCGGGTGGTGGATGACTATCCCCGCACCGAGGAGGCCCAGGATGCCCTTACGGGTTTGAAAAACATTTATGTGGACATGAACCGGGTGGATGATTATTTCGAGTATGTTAACCGCTTGGGTGATTTTGCCCGGGTGAGCATCAACGAGCAGGATTCACTGACCTACATTTCGGCCGAGAAGATCTATATGGACCAGGATTGTGCAAGTGCCACCGAGTATTTTGAGAAATACCTGCAGAAATTCCCCAATGGCAGTTTCCGTGTAAACGCTCATTTTTACATGGCCGATTGTTTCGACCGCAATGGAGAACCCGGAAAAGCCCTGGGCCATTACCTTGATGTGATCGAACAGCGCCCCAATGATTTTATGGAGCAATCGTTGGTTTCAGCATCGCGCATCCTGCTTGATCAGGAGCACTATGAAGAAGTCCTTGAACATTTGCGGTCGCTTGAG
>CAJXLE010000232.1 GCA_913055895.1 uncultured Bacteroidota bacterium
AAGGATCGAAACATCCGAGTTAAAGCGCATGTTGTATCTCTGATAACCTGTATTTTTCACCACACCCTTATGGTTGAGATATCCAAGGGAAACATAGTATTTGGCAATTTCATCTCCGCCACTCAGGGAGGCATTGACTTTATTGATCGAGGATGCTTCGAAGACCTCATCCTGCCAGTTGGTGTTGTTGGCATAATTATAATAGCCTTTTGCAGCAGGATTACCCGACAACCAGGGGTATTGTGTGTTGAGTTTCTCTGTTGATGTGCCCGAATTTTTTAGTTGAAGCAACATGTAGGACCTGTTTTCCGTGGCATTCATCATAGGAAGGTAATCCGGGGCAAAGCTGACGCCCGACTGTGCAGAAAAATCAATACTGGTGCTCACGTTTTCGGGACGGCGGGTTGATATGTGGATCACCCCGTTTCCACCCCTGAGTCCATAAATAGAGCCGCCGTCTTTTTCCACCTCAATGCGCTTTATGTCATATCCATCCAAAGCCTTCAGGGGATTTGTGAAAGAGCCCGGTATGATCTTCCTCTCGTGGAAATCGGCATCATAGGGCACCCCGTCAAGCAAAACGAGTGGTTGACCGGCGGCAAACAAGGAGGAATAGCCCCGGATGTTCATGACAGCTCCTTCACCGGGCATTCCAGAAACCTTATTGACAGAGACACCTCCCATTCGTCCCTGCAGCAATGTCTGCGGGGAGACGGCAAGGGAATTTCTGATATCGCGGCGCCTGATGTCTTCGTAGGCTCCTGTAACAAAACGATAGGGTTTGCCTGTATGGGTAGTCCGGTCAACAGATTGGTCGGACCCATCAACCAGGAATATTTGCAGGGCCCCATCGCCAGGCTCCACGAAAAGAGCCTTCCCAACATAATTGGGATGGTTGATGGTCAGCATGGTGCCTCCTTCCGGCAGAACGACCGAAAAGCGCCCTTCTTCTGTGGTCAGCTGACTAGAGTCGGCCCCGGCATAATCAATTTGTACTTCCGCAATTGGCTGGCCGGTGGATGCAGACATAACCCTGCCGGCAAGCGCATGGGCATCCCCCTGTTGTGCCCGGGCCATGCTCGGGATGAGCAGCAAGAACACCAGGGTTGATAGGATTGTTGTGGATATAATTCTCATAGGAACGGATATCTTCATGGGTTCTAAATTCAAATTATCAATATTGACAAGCATCGTATTGCATTGACTGTTTTTATTGGACAGGAACAAACTTCACATAGTCCATCTGACCCTGGCCGCTTTCCACGGTAATGATGCGTATATCATTCTGTTTGGTTTGGCGAAGGGTAACTTCCCCAACATAGTGCTCGTGGTTGTACCAGGCAATAGGACCTTCATTCAGGTCGATGGGTTCTCCAATGGGCAGGTCGTTGACCAGCAGTTGAACAGTGGCCCTTCCATCACCTGTCTTTGAGGCCACGTACATCTTATAGCGTCCCTTGACGATCTTAATGGGCATTTGGAAGGTCACATCCCAGTCGGGCGCTCCAAAGTTCAACGATTCATCGCTCATAAAACCGTAGTCGCTCCAACCAGTTGCAAATTTTCTCCAGACCCCTCCGGAGATGCTCCCATGCATGTTGGGGAAAGGCTGAAGGGTGGTGAAGTGTTTGGAATCAGACCATTCACCTTCTGCGGGTTCCAGATCTCGCACAACCGGCTGATCTGTGAATTCCCATATGACCTCCACAGGATCCGGGTAGAAGACTACCAATAAATCATCGATGGCATGGAAGACCCCATTTTTCGCCTGAACATCGACACCATCCATCAAAAAGGAAGTGTATTCCTCCTCGCCATCCTTCATGTGGCTGTTGATTTTAAATGTTTGATCTATTTTGAAATTCAACAATTGATCATTATAGGCCTGGTAGTTGCCCTCATCAAAATCTTTAATAAACAGTGATTTGTCCGCAATGATGTGGTTGGCAACAAACCTGTGAATACCACTCTCCGGGTTGGTGGGATCCATGATGCTGTCTGTGACATGATCCACCAGCTCCTGATAGCTGCTGATGTCGTTTTCTTTGTATATGGCATTGCTTTCGGCAAAAACGGTAAAATTGTTGCGTTTTACCTCGTCCACCCCGGTGGTGTCATAAACATCATTTAGTTTGGAGTACAACCCGGTTTCCTTCAGGGCCTCGACAAAAATGGAATATTCAGACCTGTCCTCAAGTCGTTCGGCCACCGATTGAACAATCGGTTTTAGAGGTTTGTCGAGCACATGCATGATCCCATTGCTCAACTGAATATCCCTTTCAATGATTTTGGATTCGCGGTTGACAACAATACCCTGGAGGCCGCTTTCCGTAAAATAGGAAACAACCTGGTCGCCCAGCAAATTGGGTTCAGGAAGCTTACCGGTCCCCAGGTTGCTGGAGGTGATTTCAGATGAAAAGGCATGGTTTCGCACCAGTGTTCTGGCCTCCGTTTTGCTCATTTCATCGACGCTGCTCATTCCCCTTTCCTGGAGGTAAGCATTGAATGAACTGTCTTTAAAAGCAAAAAATGTATAGGAACCATAGGCCCTGAAAGCCCCGTCGTAATCTGCCTTGTCGATCAGGTTGATCAACATGGAATAATGGTCGGAATGGGCTTCCAGGTACTCATACATGGTCAGCTCTTCGTCCTCTAAGAAGGTCTCCCGGGGCAGATCCTGCTCACACGACCAGATGATCAGACCCAGAAAAGCTATTATCAGAATGAATGTCCGTTTCATATCAAAGGATTTATTTTTCGTAATAAGGATTTTGCTCTAAATTGGTATTTACTTGAAGTTCAGAACGGTGTATTGGAAAATACCAACTATAGGGGTCCTGAAATTTTGATCTCAGGGAGGGGATCACGTCGGCAGGTGCATTCATCACCAGGGCATTGATAACCAAACTTTTTCTTTCGTAATCATCGCGTTTGCCCATGCGAAGAATGTCAAACCATCGTTTTCCCTCATATGCCAGTTCCCGGGCCCGCTCGTCCAGTATATAATCTTCGAAAGAGTGGATGGTGGGATTGATGGAGACCTCAGGCACTCCCCTTTGGTTGCGTATTTCATTGATGATGGTCTGGGCCTGGTCGAACTGGCTTTTCTCTGCCAGGGCTTCGGCTTTCATCAGCATCACGCCTGCCAGTCGGTAAACAATGAAATTGTTGTCATTGAGTTCATCACCACGCTCTTTGGTGGGACCGGTACCTACGTACTTCCATATCTCCAGGTTGTCGTCATGCCAGGTGGCGCCTTCGCTCCTGGCATCGGAAGAGCGGAACATGTTCAAAACTTTGGAATTGACTTTATATTCGCCCTTTTTATTAAAGGAAAATGTCTCATACAGACCCGAACGGGCATTCCAGTTTTGATCAAACTGTATTTCAAAAATGCTGCTGCGGGAATTGCCCGGGTAGAAATTATCAAACCAGCTATATTCTCCCAACAGGTCGTATTGACCGCTGTTAATGATTCTATTGCATTGTTCAATGGTCTTGTCGTAGTTGTTCTGCCAAAGGTAGACATCAGCCAGGAGAGCACTCACCGCGTAACTGGTTGCCCGACCCAGGCTGGCCACTTCGGTATCATAGGCTTCTGGGGCCATCTCCAGACTTTTGGTCAAGTCGCTTACGATTTGTTCCAGGATTTCCTGCTCGCCAGACTTTGATGGGTAATAATTCTGCTCGTCAGAAGTATAGGGTTTCAGGATCAAAGGTACTTCCTTGAAAGCCCGTACCAGATAGAAATACGACAAACCTCTCAGGAAGTAGGCTTCAGCCTGGATCTCTTGCAGGTCTGTTTCGGTGAAAGAGGGATCCCGGTCAACCACCTGGGGAGAAAATTTCAACAGTTGGTTGGCACCGTTGATCACCTGGTAAAAGCCTTCCCATTGAATCAGGCTGTTCTGGTCGGTTACATCACCCCTGATGATCCGGGCAGCATCGGAAGGGGTAAACTGGCCTTCGGCCAACATACCTCCGCGCAGTTCGCCCCACAAGAGCATGGTTTTTACCTCAGAGGCCATTTTGCCGTAGGTATTGTACAGCATGGAATTGACATCCTCACTGGATGTCCAGAATTCGTCGCTTACAAGCTCGTCTTCGGGATGCAGTTCCAGCCAGTCGCTACAGGAGACCAGTACCGGTAGCAATGTTGTAAGGATCAGTATGTATTTAATTGTTCTATTCATAACCAGTATTTTTGTCATTAAAATGTCATATTCATACCAAAAGTCATGCTCACAGGA
>CAJXLE010000233.1 GCA_913055895.1 uncultured Bacteroidota bacterium
CGTACAGACGGCCCGCAAGCTGTTGCCGGCCAGGAAACCATTGTTCACCACCGAAACGTCGCCCTCCACGGCGGAAAGTTCCCAGCTTTCGCCAATTTTCTTATCTTTTGATGTGCTCTTGTTCAGTTCTTTACGCAACCGCTGATCACCCCATATTTTTTCCTTAAAGATGGGCTGAAACTTCATTGGATACAATTCCTGCATAAGCTGATCTCTTTTAAAATATTGTCTATATTGTTGTAAAGTTAGCAAATTTTTATTCCTGATGTTTTTTCCTGCTTTCCACGTAGGCCTGCAGGTGTTGGTTGTACTTTTCCATGATGGACCCAACGAACCTGTTGTTGGTATTATAGTAAATGTCATCAACAGCCTGCACCGGCAGAACTTTTGGCGTGGTCCCTGAAAGGAAAACCGCCTGGAAGGCGGAAAGTTCACTGCGGTGCACCCGTCGGACATCCACCGGGATGTTTTCCCGCCGGCAAATGCGCAGTATGTTCCGGCGGGCGATGCCCTGCAGGACCGCGTCATCGGGAGGGGTTACCAGCCGGCTGCCCTCCACAAAAAAAACGTTGGAGCGGCTGCCCTCGGTGATGTATCCTTCGGCATCCACCAGCAGGGCTTCATAAACGCCCAGCTGCCGAATCTTCTCATCTGCCAGGCGCCGGGCCTCGGTATGCATGACCTTGGCGTTGGGATCATCGCGCATGGCAGCAACAAGTGCGGTTTTAACGCCCTCGCGGTAATCATCCTCCGAGGGCGGTTCAAAAGGTGTGAAATAGAGCATCAAATCATAGCGACTCCCGGAGTTGCCGGCATGAAAGGCAACCACCAGCTTGATCTTGCCATCAACAGCGGAATTGGCTTCAATCAGGCGGTGGACCTGCCGGGTGATCTCTCCTCTATGCTCGACAACACTTAATTGCTCCAGATCAAGACTGTGATAAAGCCGCTCCAGGTGGTCTTCCAGAAAAACAGGAACACCCCGGAAAACACGAAATATCTCATAAATGGTTGGACCCTGGCCCGCATCCGCCTTTTCTATCTCCCGGCAGGAGACACGATGATCATTAAAAAGCGCTATGTCCTTTACACATTCCATAAAAAAAGGTCTATGGCTACAACAGATCATCAAAGATAATGGAAAGTTTCCGGGTAGGGAAATCTATTTACCCCTTGTGTACATTATCGAACACCAGTGTGCGGATGTGTTACAATTCAATCCAGAGACATTGCCCGAAAGGCCCGATGCGGGCAGAAAATTGTTTGGCACAAATATTGTGAGCAATTCGTTTAATATTTAACCTTTGATTAACGAAGATTTTAAACAATTGCATTATATTGTTGGTTGAACTGAAAAAACACTAGGAACCATGATTGGAATCATCTTTATTGCCATTGCGCTGATAATAAGTCTTATCAAGGCCATATTTTAATTTTCCACTCCATTGCCCTGTAAGCATCCCCCGGTAAAGGAGAAAGGTATAAAACAGTTGGCATCTCCCTGCAACCGTATCATAAGTTCAACAGGACGATGAATTTCCCCGGAGAAAAGAAGCCTACACTGAAAAGTTTGCGGTCTGTGAGATGCACTCTTAGAACCGGATTTCCACCGCCAATTCCCAGATTCGGTTGTTGAAGCTGCCGTCCCTGGATTGGTCCAAAGCATCGAGATCCAGTATCAGCTTGCTTTTGCGGTAAAAGTAATAGCCGGCTCCCAGGATAATCCGGCGGCTATCAGCTATATTCCGCTGCCTGCAGTTAAAATGATCATAACGCCCAAAAAGGGTAAAAGGTGTGTGGGGTATCCTGTATTCCGAAAAAAAGGAGTACCCGTCGTTGTGATAGGCACGTCCCCGTTCGCTGGCATAACTGCCACCCGAATTTCCCAGGGCTTCATAATACTGGCCGGTAAGGGAGAAATAGCGACTTTCATAGCTGACAAAACCACTGTGCAGGATAAAATCGGGCGACAAACCGGTATTGCCCTTTCCCCATACCATGTTGTATGTTAGCTGCAGGCCGGGCAGGCCTTGAGGAAAGGGACGAAGGGTCAGCCGGCCTTCGATGTTTTTACTCTGGTTCTGCTCCAGGGCATGGTAACCCCCGCCGTTGTAGAGACCAACCGACAGGCTGCCATAGCGACCGGGATATTTGCTGTTGACCCTTTTTTGATAGCGCTCATCCATCTCTCCCCCCAGCAGGCTAGTGAAGGTAAGTCCAAAATCAGCAGAATTCATCAGACCGGCTCTCTCCAGGAACATGGTCCCTTGCACCCGGTAAGGGTTGATCTTTTGTTCAAAATCCAGCCAGGGCCGGTGAACCAGTCCCACCTCCACCGAAGGACTGGTAAAAAACCAAAAATCTTTACCTGTATAGTTCAAATAACAATACTTCAGTCGCAACTCCACATTTCCCCTGTCACTTCCCTCCTGGTCCAGGGTGATGTCCTGGGTGAAACGCACCGACCATCGCTCGTTGAACCGGTTTTTCAGGGTGATGTACCCCCTTTTAAGGGTAAACAGGTTGACTTCTTCCCTGTCCACCTCACCATAGCGGTAACCCAGGAACCACTGACCCTCGGTATGCTCATTGGCAAGCTCCTGTATAAAGCTGCGGGTGGAATCCTCCGTGGATTTTTCCCCCTGTTGATGGGATGAGAAGACTTCAAACATACTGCTGTTTGAAACAGAAGAAGGGGAATCAAATGTCAGGGCGTAAAAAGGGGCGAAGAACAAGCATACCCACAACAGGAAAAACCTATGGTTCATGGCATCTTTTTGAAATCCAAAGAAAATAAAATTTCCATTGATTTCTAATGTAAATGCCAAAAGAATTTCCCTGATATATGACCGCCCTTATGAACTTTCTAATCCATGTGCGGATAGGTAAGTAAAACCTAATCGGTGAACAATTAAATACTGGTGTGGTTAAAATACAATTGTCCTATGTATCTTCTAAAAGCGTGTCAGTATGATCAACACAGCAATGTGGGCCAAAGCCCTGCGTGTAATTCCCCGTATTTCAAGGGATCAGTGGAAAGAACTTGACCTGGTTTCCAGATGGCTCATCGCCTCCAGGGCAGCCGTATTCATCATGACAGCCCTGGCTGCTGCCATCGGCGGCCTGCTGGCCTACCGCTACGGCTCTTTCTCATGGGATCTTTTCATCATGAGCATACTTGGCCTTGTCTTTGCCCACGCCACCAACAACCTTTTGAACGATTACATCGACCACCGAAAAGGCATTGACAGGAAAAACTACTACCGGGCACAATATGGGCCACAACCCCTGGAACACGGCTTGATGGGAAAAAAAGAATTTTTATCCTACATATGGGTCACAGGCTTGATTGCCCTTTCAATAGGTATCTACCTGGTGCTCCGCACCAATTACTGGACCATGCTCTTCCTTCTGGCAGGGTTGATCTTCCTGGTCTTTTACACCTGGCCCCTCAAATATTTTGGTCTGGGCGAACCATCGGTCATACTGGTATGGGGACCCTTAATGGTAGGCGGAACCTTTTTTGTCGTTACAGGGGGCGTATGGCAAAACTGGATGATACCCCTCAGCCTTGTTTATGCCCTGGGCCCCACTACTGTCCTGTTTGGCAAGCACATCGACAAAAGAGCCGCTGATCATGAAAAAGGTGTGGGCACCCTGCCGGTGATCATCGGAGAAAAAGCCGCCCGATATGTGACCATTGCCATGTGGATCGCTCAGTACATATTGCTGGGATGGCTTGTAGCCAACCGCCAGCTGGGATTTTCCACCCTGGTCGTGTTGCTGGCCCTGCCCAAACTGGTCTCTACAGCCAAAGTGTTCGCCCGTCCAAGGCCCGAGACAGAACCCGAAGGTCTGGCACCCGACACGTGGCCACTCTACCTTTCAGCCCATGCCTTCACATACAACAGACAGTTTGGCAGCCTGTTCCTGTTGGGCCTCATCGCCGATGTCATCCTCTACAAAGCAGGACTCACGGTATGGGGGGTACTGTAAAAAGATGCCACAAAAAAGGGCCCATGAAAGGGGCGGCAACTATTTTTTCGCGATCGTCCCTGGATCCATTCATGGTCCTCAAACCTTCTGGGTGCATCCTATTTATAAAGGGCTTGACAAGCTTATCCTTGTTGAACTGATAGGCTCCGGGCCCTTGTGAAAATCCTTCTTCAAAACACGTACCTGACGGTAAATCCTCCCAGAGGGACCAGTGAGCCCGGGTTACCGATCAGG
>CAJXLE010000234.1 GCA_913055895.1 uncultured Bacteroidota bacterium
CTTCATTTTAAAGGCCTGCCTAGTTTTTCTCCCGAGATGTTTCGTTACGTGGAGAATGCCGACCCCATGCGCTACAAGCAGCTGGACAAGGGCATCGACCAGCTGATGGATGAAGGGGTGGCCCAGCTGTTCAAGGGCAAGAACAACGGCCGCAAGATCATTGGCACCGTTGGACAGTTGCAGCTTGACGTCATCCAGTTCCGCCTGAAAAATGAGTATGGAGCCTCCTGCCGGTATGAGAACCTCCCCATGTACAAGGCATGCTGGATAGAAAGCGATGATGAAAAGGAGCTGGCCGATTTCCGCAAGAGAAAAGAGCAGGCCCTGGCTGTCGACAAGCACGGCAGGGAAGTCTTTCTTGCCGAATCACCCCATGCCCTGAGAATGGCCCAGGAGAAGTATCCCAACATCAAATTTCACTTCTCATCAGAATTTTAAGCCATTAAACTTTCCGGTGAATTTTTTGTCAGATAACCGTGCTTAAAAAAGTAAAAAGTGATTAAGTGATGATAAACAGATTGTTGTTTGGTCTGGTGGTAATGGTATTGTTTTTTCAAGGGGCAGCCCTGGCTCAGAACGAAAAAGTGCTGGAAGCTGTCAAAAACGGGAAGCCACCCAAGATTGACGGGGTGCTGGACGATTCCACCTGGCAGAAAGCAGTGACGGCCACCGATTTTTATCAGTACGAACCCTACAACAGGCGAGAACCTTCTTTTCCCACCGAGGTGAAGATCATCTACGATGACCGGGCCATATATATAGGAGCCAAAATGTACGATCCCAACCCCGACAGCATTTACCGGGAGCTGGGCAACCGCGATTTTAGGGGTTTGCGGGGAGGACATGGCCTTGAAAGCCTGAATGCCGATATGTTCAGCGTCTTGCTGAATCCTTTCAATGATGGGGTGAACATGATGGAGTTTACCGTCTCGGCCTCCAACGTCCAGTCGGATATCAAGCATATTGGACGACGGACTGATCAAGCCTGGGATGCCGTATGGTGCAGTGCTACACGGATCACGGATGACGGCTGGGTGGCAGAAATACAGATCCCCTATTCATCCCTGCGTTTTCCCAACAAGTTGAATGAGAACTGGGGTCTGCACCTTTTCAGGCACATTAGGCGCTACAGGGAGTGGGATACCTGGAATTACCTGGATGTGGAACAACAAGGCATTGTCAACCAGGCAGGTGAGATGAGTGGCATCCATGACATCGACCCCCCTCTGCGGTTGTCGTTAACACCCTACCTTTCCGGATATGTGGAGAACCATCCCGACAACGACTCCTGGACCAGCAACATCCGTGGGGGCATGGACCTGAAATACGGCATCAATGAAAGTTTCACCCTCGATATGACCCTGATTCCCGATTTCGGGCAGGTGGAGACCGAGGACCGCGTGTTGAACCTCTCGCCGTTTGAAGTCCATTACCAGGAAAAAAGACCTTTCTTTACCGAAGGTACAGAGCTTTTTGATAAGGGAAACATTTTCTATTCCCGGCGCATAGGAGGGGAGCCCGGCAACGTAGACAAACCGGGTGAGGTAGTAGACTCCACACAGGTGGTGGCTGAAAATCCTACGGAAACCCGTATGATCAATGCCACCAAGATTTCCGGCCGCACCGATAATGGTCTGGGCATTGGCTTTCTCAATGCCGTGACCTCCGAGGCCCAGGCTACCCTGAGGGATACCATCACCGGGGAGAAGGAAAAGATCACCACCCAACCTTTCACCAACTACAATATGGTGGTTTTTGACCAGAGCCTGAAAAACAATTCTTTTGTAAGTCTTGCCAACACCAACGTGCATTATTTCAACGGCGATTATACAGCCAATGTAACAGCCGGCGAGTTCAAGCTGGCCAACAAGGCAAACAGCTACCAGTTGACGGGAAGCGGAGCCATTTCACAAAAATACAACGACAAAAACCGCTATGGACATGCCTATCACCTTGAAGTGAGCCGAACCAAGGGCAACTTCCGCTTCGAGGTGTCACATGATGTGGAAACAGATACCTACGATCCCAATGATTTGGGTTACGACAGGCGCAACAATCAGTTCGAACAGCAGGTCGAACTGGAATACAACATATACGAGCCTTTTGGTAATTTCCTGGGATGGTACAACAACATTGATTTCGAATATTCCAGTCTTTACGAGCCAAGGAAATATCAAAGCTTTGAGATCAGTATGCATAGTTCCGTCAATTTTAAGAACCATTCCGACCTGGGCATATGGGGAAGCTGGCAGCCTGAAGCGAATGATTATTTTGAGCCGCGCGTTGATGGATGGGACTGGAAATACAAAGAGCCGGGGCGGACCTATGTGCAGATGTGGTACAGCACAGACAACAGCAAAGATGTAAGCGTCAGACTGGAAGGGGCCTATTTTGATTTTGCCAGGTACGGCAAGTATGGATACCGGGCGGAAATAGGGCCCGACTTCCGTTTTAGCGACCGTTTCTCGGTCAACTACGACATGAGCTACCAGATGTCACTGAACGACGTGGGGTATGTAAATAACGGCGTGAATGAAAGCGGCGATGTCTTTGTGGATTTTGGGAAACGCGATGTACAAACCTTTACCAATACCCTGCGCAGCAGTTACAAATTCAGCAGCCGCGATTTGTTGAATTTGCGTATCCGTCATTATTGGCGAACAGTGGAGTATTCCAATTTTTTCCCCCTTCAGCAGGAAGGCGACCTGGGGCCGGCATTGGGCTATTCCGCTTACGGAGCGGAGCAAAACATGAGTTACAATGCATTGACGGTTTACCTTCGCTATATCTGGCATTTCTCACCTGGCAGTGAATTGTCTGTGGTTTGGAAGAACAACGTTTTTGCAACCACGCAGGACATACCGGGGAATTACTTCAACAACCTGGACAGGACCATCCAGTCGGGACATATCAACAGTTTCTCGATGAAATTCATTTATTACCTGGATTACCGCTACCTGAAAAAAGGCTTTAACATGTTCATGTAGCCGAAACAAGCCAGGCGGCTCAAAGGACGTTCACCTCGTATTCCAGCTCAATGCCAAAAGCGGATTTAACCGATTCACCTATCCTTTGGCTCAGCTGGTATATTTCCCTTCCACCGGCCTGGCCGTAATTGACCAGCACGAGTGCCTGGCGGGTATGAACCCCGGCGTCTCCTTCCCGGTATCCTTTCCAGCCCAGCCGGTCGATCAGCCACCCTGCCGGTATCTTATGTCTTTTCCCTGCAAGGGTATAGGAAGGTATGTCGGGATGAGCGGCCTGCAGCTTCTTGAATTCCTTTTGCCCAACCACAGGGTTCTTGAAAAAACTGCCGGCACTGCCTGTCTCTTCAGGTTCAGGCAGTTTGCTTCTGCGTATCTCGATGACCGAATCGCGGATGGTTTGAAGGTTGATTTCTCCCTTTTCCTGGACAGTCTCCTTTAAGCTTCCGTAATGGATGTTGTATTGTGGTTTCTTGCTGAGCTTAAAGGTTACATGGGTGATGATGCGTTTGTCTTTCAGGCGGTTTTTGAATATGCTGTTGCGGTAATCAAAGCGGCAGTCGTGGTTGTTATAGGCCACCGGAAACAGGCTGTCGCGGTTCAGGGTGTGTACCATTTGGATGGTATCTTTGACTTCTGTCCCGTAAGCCCCGATGTTTTGTATGGGCGAAGCACCTACACTGCCAGGTATGTAGGAAAGGTTTTCCAATCCTCCCCAGCCGTTATTGACGCAATAATCCACCAGCTCATCCCAGTTTTCGCCGGCTCCCACCTTGATCACACAGTATTGGTCATCTTCTTCCAGCATTTCTATTCCCCCGATCCGGTTCACCAACACCAGTCCTTCAAAATCGCGGGTGAAAAGTATGTTGCTGCCACCGCCAAGCAGGAGCACCGGCATTTCGCCAAATTGGCTGTCATTTAGCAGATCCCTGAGCTCCTGTTCCCCGGAAAAGCTTGCAAGATACCTGGCTTTGGCTTCCACTCCAAAAGTATTGTAAGGTTTGAGAGATATATCCTGGTATATTCGCGGCATGGATTTCTTATATCATTAAAAAGGTTTTATTTACGCATTCACACATTCACTCATTCACGCATTCACGCATTTACTCATTTACTCATTCACACATTCACGCATTCACGCATTCACGAATTCTCTCATTTACGCATTCACGCATTTACTCATTCACGCATTCACACATTCACTCATTCACTCATTCATGCA
>CAJXLE010000235.1 GCA_913055895.1 uncultured Bacteroidota bacterium
AAATTGCCTGAACCCTGGAAAAAACATTGAGGAATCAAAAAAATAAGGGAAAGCAGATTTGATCCGCTTTCCCTTGTAGGTAGCGAGAGTGAGACTTGAACTCACGACCTCAGCATTATGAATGCTGCGCTCTAACCACCTGAGCTATCTCGCCATCGTTCCGTTTCAGGTGTGCAAATATAATATTTTATAGAAATAATTATAAATTTTTACCGGATTTTTATAAATTGCATGAAGCAGTAGAACAAACCCCAAACATCAACATGAGCAACCACATAAACCATTTACTTACAGGTCCTTAGCCCTCCCGGCAAAAGTCCCGCCCCTAACAACACTTTCTGGATCGACCCATACATCTTACTGAATACCATGTCAAATGTTACAACCCAAAGGAATGAAAGAAAAACTAGAGCTTGAATATTCGGTAAATGTATCCCCCAACATTCTATTCTCCCGCCTCAGCACCCCCGGCGGACTGGCTGAATGGTTCGCCGACGACATCTATGTCCAGGATGACATCTTCAAATTCAAATGGACCAATGCCGAACAGCAGGCCCGTCTTCTGCATCACAAAAAGAACAGATGCATCCGTTTCAAATGGACCGACGACGATGACGGAGAAAGTTACTTTGAATTCAGGATCGCCAAGGACGAGCTGACAGGTGACGTGGCTTTGATCATTACCGATTTCGCCGATGGCGGGGAAAAGGAAGACATCATTGAACTCTGGGACACCCAGATTTCCAACCTTAAACTCGCCCTTGGGGTATCCTGATTTTTTTCGCCGCTGATTCCCATATCCCTGAAAAATAACTTAATTTTGTGTGCGTTTTAATGCAATAAACAATAGGAGAAGACATTGAAGCGACTACATAAATTACTTTTCAAGGAATATTTCAAGCCCCTTGTGGCTACATTCTTTGTTGCTCTCTTCATTTTGATCATGCAGTTTCTGTGGAAACACATCGATAAACTGGCTGGCAAGGGGCTGGATGGGGGCATTATTGCCGAGCTGTTGCTTTATTCTTCCGCCACGTTGGTGCCCCTGGCCCTTCCCCTGGCTGTACTGCTCTCATCGATCATGACCTTCGGCAACCTGGGTGAAAATCTTGAGCTTACCGCCATCAAATCGTCGGGTATTTCCCTTCAGAAGTTCATGAGGCCCCTTATTGTTCTGATCGCTGCCTTAAGCATTGCCGCTTTTTTCTACGCCAATCATGTCATACCCTACGCCAACCTTAAAGCAGGATCCCTGCTTTACGACATTAAAAAACAAAGGGAGGAGTTGCAGATCCGCGAAGGTGTTTTCTACAATGATATTGAGGGATACAGCATCAAAGTCGGCCAGAAGAACCCCCGCACCAAGCTGCTTAGGGAGATCATGATCTACCGGCACGATGACAAAAAAGGAAACGCGGAGGTTACCGTTGCCGATTCGGGCTATATCAAGATGACCAGCGATGAGACCAAACTGCTGGTGACACTTTACAACGGGAAGACCTATATTGAGATGGAGGAAAGCAAGGATGCCCGGTCCAAAAGAAAAGCCAGGGAATATCCACACCAGGTGCGTAAGTTTAACAAGGAAACCATGTTGATGGACATCTCCGGGTTCAATTTTACCCGCACCGACGTGCAGCTTTTCAAAGACAGTTACCAGATGCTGCAACTCAGCCAGCTGGAAGAGAAAAAGGATTCCATCCAGCGTGTTTACAATCAAAAAGCCCGGGAACTCTCCCACAGGCTTCAAAAAAACCTGGCCAGGAGTCAGCCTGCTCCAAAGCCCTCTCAAAAACAAGCCAGCGATGGACGACAAAAGGAGATCAAAAAGATGGATGTTCCCCCACGCTCCCCCCACTCAACAGATGAAAAAAAAGCCAAAAAAAAGAACTACGCAACGACTCAGGCAGACAAAAGGCCCCGAAGCCAGAAAAGAACAGTTGATGAGCCTTCCAGTATAGAAAAATCATTTAACCTGAAACGCTGGTACGACTCCCTGCCCGGTCAGGCCAAGCAGAACATCCTGCACAACGCCCTCAGCCAGGCCCGCAGCAACAGCAAATCCATATCCAACTCGAGGCGCATCTTTGAACACCGGCAAAAAAACATTCACAAACACGAGATATACTGGCACGAAAAATTCACCCTCTCCTTTGCCTGCCTGATCTTCTTCTTTATCGGGGCACCACTGGGCTCCATCATACGAAAAGGCGGGCTGGGTACGCCGCTGGTCATCTCAGTGGTGATGTTTATCATATACTATATCGTCTCCATGACCGGCGAAAACTTTGTGGAGAAAGGGGTTCTGCCCGCCGAGGTAGGAATGTGGATATCCTCCCTGCTGTTCCTGCCCATTGGGATATTCCTGACTTATAAAGCAACCAATGACTCGATGATCCTGAGCACGGAAACCTATACCAGGATGTTCCGCAAAATACTGGGTATGCGATCAAAAAAGGGAAAAGCAAGGGATGCCGAACAGCGTTAATTTAACAAACAATCATTAGGCTATTTTTGTCAGTTTGTATACTTTTGTATCACATCATTATTATAAACAACCCATCATATAACAGCGTTTATGGCCAATCATCAAGAGGAACTCAAGCATCAGCTCAACACCATAGAAGAAGCCATTGAGGACATCAGGGAAGGCAAAGTGTTGATCGTAGTGGACGATGAGGACCGGGAGAATGAAGGGGACTTTATCGTGGCCGGAGAAAAGATCACCCCCGAGATTGTCAATTTCATGGCCAAATATGGTCGGGGGTTGATATGTTCACCCCTGCCCGAATCCCGCTGCGACGAGCTCGATTTGGAACTGATGGTTGGCAAAAACACATCCATGCACGAGACACCCTTCACCGTCTCGGTCGACCTGATAGGCCACGGCTGCACAACAGGCATCTCAGCGTCCGACCGTGCCAAAACCATCAAATCGCTGGTCGATCCCGAAACCCGTCCCGAAGACCTTGGAAGGCCGGGGCATGTCTTTCCCCTGAAAGCAAAGCAAAAGGGAGTGCTCAGGAGAGCCGGCCATACAGAGGCAGTGGTGGATCTTACCCGGCTGGCTGGTTTGCGACCGGGAGGGGCCCTGGTGGAGATCATGAACGACGACGGCTCGATGGCCCGTTTGCCTGAACTTTTTGAGATAGCCGAGCGCTTCAACCTTAAAATCATCTCCATAGAAGACCTGATAGCATACCGTATACGACAGGAAACCCTCATCGAACGGGGTGTCCGGGTCAAGCTGCCTACTGAATACGGTGATTTTGAGCTGATACCCTTCAAGCAAAAATCCAATGAAGTTGAACACATAGCCCTGGTCAAGGGAACATGGACCAAAGACGATCCGGTGCTGGTGCGGGTTCATTCATCCTGCGTCACCGGCGACATTTTTGGCTCCAAACGCTGCGATTGTGGTCCCCAGCTGCAGAAAGCCATGAAGATGATCCACGAAGAAGGCCGGGGGGTGTTGGTATACATGAACCAGGAAGGCCGCGGCATAGGGCTGTTCAACAAGATAAAAGCCTATAAGCTGCAGGAGCAGGGACGCGATACGGTTGAGGCCAACCTCGACCTGGGGTTTGAAGAGGATGAAAGGGATTACGGTGTGGGCGCCAACATACTCAGAGAACTGGAGCTGGGCAAGATACGCCTGCTGACCAACAACCCCGTGAAAAGAAAAGGCCTGGAAGGATACGGCCTGGAGGTGGTGGAAAACATACCCCTGGAGGTGACCCCCAACAAACACAACCGTTTTTATCTCGAGACCAAGAAAGTTAAGATGGGGCATACCCTTGAGCTGGTCAATCCGAAAGAGGACCTCGAGAAAGACCGGGAAAACAGGGAAGAAAAATCAGAATCCTTATCCCATTCACAACAGTACAATTCATCAGGCAACAGATGATATGGGGCCCTCACTCCAGGTGCTGCCTGATCTTTTGTCCCAACCGCCCGGGGGAGTGCTTGCTTTTTGATGCCACATCATAGAGACTCTCGTCCCGACCCGCAGAAGATATCCCGAATCGTTCAATGAGCAGTTCCTGAATACGCTCTACCCGCACATCCAGCACCAATGCCATCTCTTCCAGTGTCACCGAGCGGTAGAGATGCTCTTTGCCGTCTTTGCTGCGGTTGTCTTCGTCCTTGCCGGCATTCTTGACGATGTTGGTACCGGAAGGTTTCCCTGGATTGCCACTGG
>CAJXLE010000236.1 GCA_913055895.1 uncultured Bacteroidota bacterium
CTGGCTTCCCGGTTGCTTTCAACCTCCACTTCCGGTTCCAGCTGTTTGATGCGCTTGCGTACCTTATCAAGATCATCGGTGTCGATGGTCATGGTTGACTGGGCGAAATTCACCGAGACAAATTTTACATCCTCCAGCTTTCGCACCCCATCTTCAATCTTAGCGGCACATGAAGCGCAATCGATATTTTTCAGTGTGTACTTTTCCATTGTGCATCCCTCCCCGGATAGTTTTATCGGGAAACTGAAAGTCCCCTGAACCATAGGTCAATGAAGAACTTCCTAAGTACAAAATTACATCAATGAGGGATGCAACTGTATTGCAAAGTTATGTCCGGCAATTTGAGCAGATGCCATTTACCACCATGTTAACCCCATCGAGTTGAAAACCAGGTGGCAGGTTGATGGTGGGTACCGGGATGTTGTATAGGCAGTAGGTTTTCTCGCATTTCTTGCACAGGAAATGGACATGCAGGTCGTCGGGTTCACATTCGCAGGTTTCGCTGCAAAGGGCATATTTTACGGTGCCGGTTCCGTCGTCTATCTTGTGGATCAGTTTTTTTTCCTCAAAGGTTTTCAGTGTCCTGTAGAGCGTGGTCCGGTCGGCCTTTTCAAAATGCTCCTCCAGCTCCGGCAAACCAATGGCTGCCGTTTGCCTGCTCAGCACCTCCAACACCAACTCCCGCATGGCCGTTGGCTTGATGTTGCGTGCGCGCATTTGATTTTCCTTTTTTCGATCCTTCATATCTGAGCGGGTTTTCTCCAAATACCACGGGTTGTAAAATTCCAACGGAATACTCAATGAAATATTTTGGTTTTCCGAGTCTTACCATGGGTATCATCTGAATTTTTAATGGGACTGGTGTTTCAATCTTTATCGACCATTTTAGCAAGATTGCTTTGTTTAATGGTTTGGTCCTGTTTAATTTGGTATGATCAACGTCATTCCCCCTTAATATCTAATGGTTGTTTGATTGCCGAGGTTTTAAAAGATTATTTTTTATCTATTTAATTGGCCTTGTGTAACTTATCCCGCCATGGTGGGATAAGTTTCATGCGTTTATTTTTTATCTAATTATTTGATCGCATGGAACCTGCATGAAATAATCATGTCCTTGTTGTGTAGGTTACTGGATGGGGGGTTCATTTCATGCTGTGACATCAATGCGCATGGCCGCTGTGTCCGCTCTCTCCTTTATTCATCTCCGATAATATGGCCTGGGCGTTGTTTACCACGAACCGGGCTGAGGTGATGCCTTCCTGACCGGTAGTAAAACTTGAGAAGCCACCCTGGGTAATGCCTTTGTTCACCCTGACTTTTTTAAAGACAAAAAATGAGATGTCTTCAGCATGTTCATTTGTTTTGTTGCCATTGTCGGCATTCTCAGACTGATGTGGAGGGACCTGTTTTGTGGTATGTTCATGATGAGCTTCCTGCTCCTGATGGCTATGCTCTTGTTTTTGCTCCTGCGAATTGTTGACCTGATCTTTTCTTTTTAGAAGGAAGACATAGTCTTCCCCCTGGTCCAGAACAAAAGCCCCTTCGGGGAGGGTGTTCTGTTTGTTGCTGCCGGTTTGAATATAGGCCACCACTGACATGCCAGGCAAAAGCCTGTCGTTCATGTCTTTAATCTGGGCATGCACAAGGGCTGTTCGTTGTTCCGGGTCGAAGCGTTTGGCCTTCCTCATCACTTCACCTTCCATGGGTTGCGAGCCCGGGCTGTTCGACAGGTTGAAGGTGAGCGGCTGACCAGGGGCCACTTTGCTCAGGTCCTGTTCATATACCTTCAGATCGATGTGGGCTTTCTCATTGGCTGCAACCTGAAAAAGCGATTGCTGGGGTGTAACATGGCTGCCGGTGTTGATCTCGACCTTTGCCACATGGCCGCTGATCGGCGCTTTCACCGGGTATCCATCACGTATGTTTTTTGGGGTCAGGTTTTCCGGGTTGATGTGTATCAGCTGCAGCTTTTTCTTCAGGCTTTGCAGCCGGGCCAGGTTGGACTGGTAGGCTGCCCGGGCGTTCTGAACCGTTTTTTGGGCATTGACACTGTCCTCCAGCAGCCTTTTTTGCCGCTGGTAGTCCGACTTCAGGTATTCATGCTGGTTGCGGGCATCGAGGTAGTTTTGCTGGAGGTCCACAATATCGGGGTGCACGATACGGGCAATGACCTGCCCTTGTTGCACAAAGTCGCCTTCAATGACCCTGATGTCTTTTATGATTCCGCCAATCAGGGCACTCACTGTTGCCTCATCCGATGGGGCCAGGGCGATCTCACCAAAAGATTTGATTACTTTAGAGAGCTGTTGCCGGGTGATTGCTCCCAGCTCGATGCCGGCTCCTTCCATCTGTCTTTCGGTGATGAGCACTTCATTTTCTGCCAGGCTGGCCTCAGCCTGATGGAGGGCACCGGAGTGGAGATCTTTCCCGCTGGCCTCAGCCTGGTGGTTGTGGTCTACCTTTGCTTCCACCTGGTGGTTGTGTCCTGAATGATCTTCATCTGAATGATTTTGTGTTGGCGAGGCCTCGTTCGAGGAGCAGCCGTAGAGAGATATACCCACTACCAGGGCAAAAAGGATGGTTGGTATGTGTTTTGTCAATTTATTCATTGTCCGATGATTTTTTGGTTTGTACAATTTATTCTCCCAGGATGTATTCCAGTTCGATGATGTTTTGGTTGTATGTTTTCAGAATGTCGAGGTAGTTCAGCCGGATGCGCGTCGCCTGGTCGAAGTAATTGATATATTGCACATAATCAATATTTCCGGCCCTGTATTGTTTGGATGCACTTTTAATGATCATTTTAGCCTCTTTTAGCCGGCTTTCTTCGAAATACTCCAACTCTCGGCTGTAGGTCTCCAGGTTTTCCAGGATGTTGTGATAGGTGGTGGTCCTGTCGTTCTCCACTTCACGGTAATTCTGGAAGGCTTCACGGGCCGCTAGCTTAGCCGCCTGGTTCCTGCCTTTCTCTGCCCAGGTGTCTATCGGTATTCTGATCCCCAGTTCGATGGCTGAAAAGCTGCCTTTTCCACCAAAATCTCTCCGGCTGTAGCTAAAGAACGGATCCGGCCAGGATTGGGATTGAGCGGCCTTGCTTTGCGCCTGCTGTGTCTCCCATTTTTGTCTGTAGAGCTTCACATCGGGATTGGAAGCCACCGAATCAGCCCCGGCGTGTCCCTTATCAGGTTCCAGTTTTTTCAGGGTGCTGTCGCACACGGTTAGGGAATCGCTTACAAACAAGGTATTCCGCAGGATGTTTTTATTGCCCGCCAGCAGGTTCAATGCTTCTTCCCTGGCCACGCGGATTTCCTTGTATTTTGCCCGGGCCGAGACCTTTTCCAGGTAGGAGACATCGCCCGTTTCATACCGCAGTTTACCCGCCCTGCTCAGATTGCTGAAAATATGTTGCAGTCGGTCAAAAAGGCCCACCTTCTCTTTGGCATAGAGCACACTGATGTAGGCCGAGCGGACTTCCCGTTTCACGGCGGCCTTTTTCTTTTCCAGCAGCCTCTTGCTTTGTGTTATGTTTTGGCGGGCCAGTTTGTTTTTTGCCAGGTATTCCAGGGGATTTTTCAAGCCCTGTTCAACGGACCAGGCTTCCATGCTGGCTTCATTGTGTTGCCTTTCATAGGACAGTTTGGCATCGGGCAGGTCCCAGGCAGCCTTTTTCAGATTCTGCTGTTGTTCTACCCGGAGTTCACCTGCCTTTATGGAAGGATGGTTTTCCAGGGCCATCTCAATAGCTTGTTGGGCATTTTCGATGTGGATGGTCTGTTTTTCAGGCTCCTGGGAAAGAAGCTTCCCCGGAAGCAGGGCCAGCAAGATAGCCAGCCCGGTGGTCAGAAATTTTCCATTCATACGCTTTCTGGTTCGTGATGCGATTTGGGTTAAAGAGGGCCCTTTTTGCATCCTTTCGGAGAAGGAATAGATGATGGGCAACAATACCAGGGTGAGCAGGGTGGCGGTTACCAGTCCGCCAACCACCACCGTGGCCAGGGGTCTCTGCACCTCTGCCCCCGAGGAGGTGGACAGGGCCATGGGAAGGAATCCCAGGGCGTCGGTCAGGGCGGTGAGAATCACCGGTCTCAGCCTCATGTCGGTGCCGTGGTAGATGCGTTTGAAC
>CAJXLE010000237.1 GCA_913055895.1 uncultured Bacteroidota bacterium
GTTTGGGGCAGATGGATGCAGGATGTGCCCGTCTCCTTCCACAGGTAGGCTATGGCGTCCATGCGGATGATGCGTATGCCGTTGCTGATGTAGAAGAAAAGTACTTTGAGCATCTCATAGAGCACCCGTGGGTTGGAGAAATCCAGGTCGACCTGGTCGGGGGAGAAGGTGGTCCACACATGCTTTTCTCCCTGGCTGGTTTGAAAAGGGGTCAGCAGGGGCGTGCTACTTGGTCGGGTCACTGGCGAGAGATCGGTGGAGGGGTCCACCTCTATGAAAAAATCTTTTCCCGGCGATTTGCCCTGGAGAAAATTCCGGAACCACTGGCTTTGGCTGGAGACATGGTTGATCACCAGGTCGGCCATCAGGTCGAAATCCTTGCGGAGGTTCAACAGGTCGCTCCAGCTACCCAGCCGTGGGTCGACCCGGTAATAGTCTATCACTGAAAAGCCGTCGTCAGAGCTGTATGGGAAAAAAGGCAGCACATGCACGTTGCGTATCTCGTGTTGGAGATGTTCCTTTAAAAAACCGTGCAGGGTTTGAAGGGGTGTTGCATCTTTCCGGTAGTCCACCAGCGAGTTGCCGTAGGTGATGAGTACCGTGTCGGTTTCATCCCATTTGTTCAGGCTGCAGGTGACCTCCTCCAGGTGTTGCTCGATAAGTTGGTAAAGGTTTTCCAGAAAGTCATCGGTTATATGCTCTTCAGGATATATATCCAGCAGTAGTTTTTTGATTCTTTTTCTGGCTCCTTGATACAGGCTCCCCATAGGCTATGCTTTAAACTTTCAACATGTTTTTGGTATGAACTGTTCTACAAAACGGCTGATGTTTTGTTTAGGGGTCTTGCCTGAGTGGCATCTGCCGTTATTTTGGTGATGGTTACCTGCCGGAAGGGTTTGGTGTGCCCGGCTTTTGTGAACTTGTCAGATGCTGGTAAGGACAATTGCTTTCAGCCGTGTTCCTTGTTGTCGAGCTCAACTGCTTCATAGAACTGATCGAGAAAGTCTGGTATGGCGCTGATCACGCGCTTCCAGCTGGGGATGAAATCTGACTGCATGGGGTTCGACAGGAAATCTTCCCCTGCCAGGTAGATGTTTTGAGCAAAGACCTCCACCATTTCTTCCTCTGCATGGTGGTGTATGATGGAAACTCTTTTGGGCTCCATGTTTTTTGTCTCAAAAATTAACAAAAAATAAGCAAGTACATGTGAACCTGTTGTGATGAAATGAAGCTTTCCCGCTCCAGCGGGCAGGTTCCCTCTGTTGGTTAGAGGAATTGGAATGCAATAAGGTGACACGGATGCCATACCGCCGGGGTGAAAAAAAAAGCCACCCGGACAGGCAGCTTTTTTAGCATATTTAAGCGTAAAAAGTAAATTTTTCTGGATCCCCTGTGAATTGATGGGTTATCCCAGGTATTTCTTAAGAAGTTTGTTTTTGGATGAATGTCGGAGTCGGCGAATGCCCTTTTCCTTTATCTGGCGCACCCGCTCGCGGGTGAGGTTCAGCTTCTGGCCAATCTCTTCCAGCGACATTTCGGATACGCCCAGACCGAAGAAATATTTGATGACGGCCTTTTCTTTTTCGGGCAACACGCTGAGTGTTCTCTCAATTTCCCTGCTCAGCGATTCGTTCATCAGCGTGCCGTCGGCGTCGGGAGCGTCTTCATTTTCCATCACATCGAGCAGGCTGCCGTCTTCATCGTCGTCAAAGGGAGCATCCATGGAAAGAGGCTTGCCCGAGAGCTGAAGGGTTTTCTCCACCTTCTCCTTGGGCAGGTCTACCATTTCAGCCAGCTCCTCCGATGTGGGGGTTCTGTCATTTTCCTGCTCCAGCTTGGAATAGGCTTTGTGCAGCTTGTTGATGGAGCCTACTTTGTTCAGGGGCAGACGAACAACCCTGGATTGCTCGGCAATGGCCTGCAGGATGGATTGTCTGATCCACCAAACGGCATATGAAATGAATTTGAATCCTTTGGTCTCATCGAAACGCTCCGCAGCCTTGATCAGGCCGAGATTCCCCTCGTTGATCAGGTCAGGCAGGCTGAGTCCCTGAAATTGATATTGCTTGGCCACCGAAATAACAAACCGCAAATTCGCCCGGGTAAGTTTCTCCAACGCTGCCTTGTCACCTTTCTTGATCCTTTGTGCCAGCTCCACTTCTTCATCTGGGGTCAGCAACTCCTCTTTTCCAACTTCTTGCAGGTACTTCTCCAGCGATGAACTATCTCTGTTAGTAATCGACTTTGTGATCTTTAGTTGTCTCATCTCGGCATCTGATTTTTTCTAAGTTCCAAATAATTAATCTCTTGTGACTAACGCAGAAAAAAGTGGTAAATTTTACAAAGAAACGAAAATTTTTAATAAATTGCTAAACTATTTTTAAACCCTCCGTATTGTATCCCCACTGTTTTCTTGTTATTGTCGTTTTAAAAGCTTATCTTTCAGAAAGTGCTGCTGATTTACGCAAAAAAGCAAGGAAAGTTGTGTTTTATTAAACATATGTAAACTGTAAACCCCTCACTTTTTTCCGATGGATACCAACGGCGGGTTGTACTATAAAATTGCCCTGAGCATGATCCCTAAAATCGGTCCTGTGATGGCGCGCCGTTTGGTAAAACATGTGGGGAGCGTGGAAGGTGTTTTCCGGGAGAATAAGAACCGCCTCAGGAAAATTCCCAGCATGGGCGATTACCTGGTATCTGCCTTAAGCGACAAGCAGGTTTTCAAAAAGGTTGAAAAGGAACTGGCATTTATCGAGCGTTACAACATACAGGTGCTCTTTTATATGGATGCCGGCTACCCGGGGCGCCTGTGCAACTGTGATGATGCCCCTGTTATCCTCTATGTCAGGGGTGAGCTGGATACAGAAGGAAAAAAGGTGTTGAGCATTGTGGGGACCCGACGCGCCACTGACCGGGGGATGGCCTTGTGCAACAGGCTGGTGGATGACCTGGCCGACAGCAATCCCGGGTTGGTCATTGTCAGCGGACTGGCCTACGGCGTGGATATATGTGCCCACCGCGCCGCCCTGAAAAACGGCCTGAAAACAATTGCCGTTTTGGGCCATGGACTGGACACCATTTACCCGTCCATTCACCGCAAGATAGCAGCAGAAATTACCCGGCAGGGCGCCCTGGTGAGCGAGTTCTCCAGTCAGACTTCCTTTGTACGGGGCAATTTTGTAAGCCGCAACCGCATTATTGCCGGCCTGGCCGATGCCACAGTGGTGGTGGAGTCTGGTGAAAAAGGCGGTGCGCTGATAACTGCCGACATAGCCAATTCATACAACCGCGAAGTCTTTGCTTTTCCCGGAAGGGTGGAGGATAAATGTTCCCGCGGCTGCAACCATCTTATCAAAACCAACAAGGCATCGCTGATCGAAGGGGCATCTGATCTTCAGTATGTCCTGGGCTGGGAGATGAAGCGCATCAAGCAAAAAGCCGTTCAACGTGAGATGTTCAGCGACCTTGGTGATGATGCCCGCCAACTGCTTGACTTTATAAAAGAACATGGGGTGCTTTCCATTGATGAGCTGGGTTCTCTTTCACAACGACCGGTAAGCAACATTTCTCCACTTCTTCTTGACCTTGAGATGAAGGGACTTGTACGCTGTTTGCCCGGCAGTCGGTATAAAATCCTGGCGGAGTAAAAAATGACATTGTTCATGGGATGTTGTAGAACATAAACACCTTCCTGCCGGATCCATTATCTTTATAAACAGAAGCTAATTGAAATTGATCTACTTATGTAGACCCCCATGGCCATCGATGCAAGGAAAAATTGTTTTGATGCTCCAAATTTTTACATAAGTTTGTTTAAGACATCTTAACCCCAATCCTAAACCTAATTTTTTCAAACCCAAAAACACATTCAACATGGATCCACGAGTAGAAGAATTTATGGCCCAGATTACTGCCAAGAATCCGGGTGAAAGCGAATTTCACCAGGCTGTGCAGGAAGTTGCCGAATCTTTGATTCCTTACATTGAGGAAAATCCCAAGTATAAACATGCCAAGATCCTGGAGCGTATAGCCGAGCCC
>CAJXLE010000238.1 GCA_913055895.1 uncultured Bacteroidota bacterium
GGTGGGCAGCGTGGCGCTCGCCATTCCCATCGGCCAGCAATTCAACGGCACGCCGATCCCCGCGCATCTGGGCGTGTTGGGCGCGGTGCTGGCGGGCTATGTGCTGATGCTCCGCCTGGCAGATACCTTGCTGTCGTCTTATGGAAAGGATCAAAGGCTGACCACTATGGTCAACCAGATGGACATTTTCATCAACCCCCTTGCCAATCCCGACGGCGCCTATGCCGGGGGCAATCATACCATCTCACAGGCTCAGCGTTACAACGCCAAGGGTGTCGATCTGAACCGCAATTTTCCCGACCCGCAGGAAGGGCCGCATCCGGATGGCCGTAGCTGGCAGCCGGAGACAAAAGCCATGATAGATTTTGCTGAAGAGCATCAGATCACCCTCTCGGCCAATTTCCACGGGGGCACCGAGGTGGCCAATTATCCATGGGACACGTGGGAGCGCCAGCATGTGGACAGTGCATGGTTCCAGCACATCAGCAGCATATATGCCGCGACCGCTCAGGCCAACAGTCCGCCTGGTTATTTTACTGCGATTCATCCCAGTGGCATCACCAACGGCTATGACTGGTATTCCATCTCCGGGGGCAGGCAGGACTATATGAACTATTTTCAGCAAGCCCGGGAGATCACCCTGGAAGTATCAGAAGCCAAGCTGCCCGATGCTTCTTTACTGCCTGAATTTTGGGAATACAACCGCGAAGCCATGCTGCTGTATATGGAAGAATGTTTGTATGGTTTGCGCGGGGTGGTCACCAACGCCAGTGGAGAGCCCCTTGCTGCCAAGGTGGAGATGACCGGCCACGATCAGGAGCGGGATTCTTCCATGGTCTTTACCGATCCGCAGGCAGGCGACTACCACCGGATGATTACTCCCGGCAGCTATGACGTGCGCTTTTCTGCCCCGGGATACCGGGATACCATCATAGAGGGTGTGTCGGTAATGCCAGGAGAATCGACCCGGGTGGATGTTTCTCTCAAGAAAAAAACCACAGGCCTGGATCGACCTGCGGCCAGTCAACTTACGAATATCCGGCTATATCCCAATCCCTTCCGCGATTTTCTGAAAATGGAGCTGGTGCTGGACCAACCTGTTGAAAAGGCCACCATCAGGATGTCGGACTCCCGCGGTAGGATCATCCGTGTGTTTCACAAGGAGAAGCTTCCGCCGGGACGGCATCTTTTTCAACTGGTGGGTGGATCAGATCCACCGGCTCCGGGCATATACCTCATCAGGGTTTCTGCCAGTCATCAGCACCGGGTTTTCAGGGTTCTGAAAATTCCATAGTTTTCATACGATTATCTTTTATTTATAATGTGGCCGTATGGAACTTACCATGACAAAACAATCATCTCCTTTTGTGACATGATTGATTATTTTGTCAGGGAGGTTTCATTGAGAACAGTCCTGAAAGGAGGTATGAAAGGCATTGGTTATTTAGCCGGCTATGTGGAAACTTGAGCTGGCTGAATACTATTTAAAGGAGTTTGTGCTGCAGGGCAAAGCGGATCAGGTCGGCGGTGTTTTTGGAGTTGGTCTTGTGCAGGATATTGGCCCTGTGTGATTCGACGGTTCTTTTGCTGATGTAAAGTTTTTCGGCTATTTGTTGACTGGTATGTCCCTCATAAATGTATTTGAGTATTTGTATCTCCCTGTGCGTCAGTTTGTATTTTTCTCTTTGCCGGGTTTTTTGTAGTTGCCGGGGTGCTTTTTTCTCCCGGGACTGAGAAGGCTGCAAACGCCTGCTGACAATCTTGCCCAGCCCGTGAAGCAGGCTGTGAAGTTCCCTTATCAGGGTATGGATCTCTTCGTTTGTTGCAATAAGTTGCTCTGCCCTGGTTAAGTCTTTCGCAGATAAAAACTCCACAATCAATGGGTAACTGTTCAAGTCCAGGGGCAGACCATGAACCTCTATGTTAATCGTTTCTTGCTGATGGGTTTCTATGAGCAGTTCTCTTTGGTAATGCCGTATTTCCCTGTTGACTAAGCGTTGCACAGCCCTGGCAAGAGCTTCCTTTTGATCCGCCTTTACTGATTCCCGGATGGGATGGTGGCGGAGATTGTTGGGTTCCTCTTTGATCAGATTGCTGACAGCCTTGTTCATGATGAAGGGATTCTTACCGTCGCTGATCAGCAGCCCGATGCCCATGTCATTCATCATTTTGATCAGCCAGTGGCTGTATTCAAAAAGGTATTGCAGGAATTTCCTTTGTGATTCTCCTGCAATATGATCGCTGAGTATAAAGCCTTCCTGCGAATAACTGGCCGGTGACTCTTTTTCGTTGGATCCTTTCAGGAGATTAAGAAACTGTTCGGGACCATCCAGAGGTATCATCGTGTATCCCAACTCCCTTATTTTTTCTTCAAACCATTTGGGATCGTATTCATTGTCTCTCAGATAGTATATTTTATCATTTTTGTTGAATCTCATTTTTTTTGATTCTGATGCGCTATTTGTTTGGGTCAATACAAATGTAATAAACAAAAGATGCCCTTTTGTCAGTAGAAATACCGAAAAGACTGTTGCAGCGGTCTAAAGGTTTGCAGGTTAAAAAGGATTTGAGGTGGAGTGTACCGCATTTTGTCTTATAAGCAGAAAGCTTACAGAAGAACTTGAAAAATTTATCTTAAAGACAACAGTCTGCAGTATTTTGAGTAACTCATCCATATATGTATTCAATATAAAAAATTCCAACAGGAATGTCAAACAAGCAAAAACCCCGGTAATTATTTAATTCCGGGGTTTTTGTTCAAAAGAATTTAACCTCAGGGGGCTTGCTCTTGCTGTATTCTGTCTCCCGGGATTTTGTTTTCCCCGGCTTTAATTTTCCATCTTTCTCCATTTGGTTTTCGACTGCAGATCATTTCAGGATGACTTTTTTGGTTTCCCGGTAACCGGATGTTCCGATGGTCAGGTAATATACACCCCTTGCCATTTGCCTGGTGTTAAGCCTTATTTCGCCGTTTTCCAGGCTAACTTCCCGGTTTTGCACGGTGAACCCCTGGTTGCTGATCAGTTTGATTGTGAATGATTCCTGCCGTTCGGCTTGCAGTTCGACGATGATGTGGTCGCTGGCTGGGTTGGGGTATACCTTAGCCTGGTATCCGGCGGGGGAAGCGTCGCCGATGGCCGTGGCATCCTGGATGTAAATTTCATCGTAATCCGGGCAGTCATACTGGTTGTAGACAGTAAGGCCGTAGAGACCCGGCTCCGTCACCTCGTAGGTGGATGATGTGCTGCCGTTGTTCCATTCGTAGGAGGCATAGTCGCCCGGTTCGAGGGTATGGGGCAGGGTGGTGTTCAGGGTGTCGGGACCCAGGTTCAGGTCCGGTGACGGGTGCACTTCAACCGTAAGGGATGTGTCGTTGTTGGACGGCTTCACATCGCCGTTGTAGTTGGCTGACAGCTGGAAATCGTAAGACCCTGTGCTGGTCAGATCGATTTTTTCGGCAAACTCATGGATCAATGTTTCCCGGGGCTGCAGGTCGGAGCTGAGCTCAATGGTTTTGCTCATCTCCCCCGAGCCGTTGAAACGGTATGACACGGTCAGCAGGCTGTCGGCAGGTATGTTCCTGTTGCCTGCATTTTTCAGTGTCATACTGACCGTGGAGGTCTCCTCCGGCAGGCAAACATTTGCTGTAGGATAAAACTCCGAGATGGCCAGGTCGTGTACGGTGAGGCCCACCTTCACGGTGTCGCTGCCCATGCAGCCAGCCTGGTTGGTAACCTGCACATGGTAAAGGCTGTCTGTGGTTGTGTTGCGCGCGTTTATGGTGAAGGTGCTGTTGGTGGACCCGTCGTGCCACAGGTATTGATCATATGAGCCGGGGTCGAGGACATACCGGGCAGCCGTGAGGCTGGTATCCACACCCAGGTTGGGGTTGGGCTGTGCCTGTGAATGGATGACCCTGTTGAGGGTATCGTTGCTGTAGGTGAAATCGGGACCGTAATCAACGTATACTTC
>CAJXLE010000239.1 GCA_913055895.1 uncultured Bacteroidota bacterium
CCAATGACATAACCGTGTACGTGCGCCGGGTCCACTCCCAGGTGATCGCCCAGGAGTGTTCTGAACCGGGCGGTGTCGAGGGTTGTCCCTGTCCCGATCACCTTGTTGGGATCCAGTCCTTTGTCCTGGGCAAATTTGGAAGCTATATGGGTCATGATGTCCACCGGGTTGGTGGCTACCAGTATGAGGCTGTCGCTGGCATAGTATATAATATGGTCCATGATGTCGCGCAGTATGGCCGCATTCTGGTTCAGCAGTTCCAGCCGGGTTTGACCGGGTTTTTGACTGACTCCTGCAGTGACGATCACCATGGTGGTATCCTTCAGGTCGGAATAGTCACCGGCGTAGACTTTTACGTGGTGGACAAAGGGACTTGCGTGGCGTATGTCGGCCGCCTCCGCCTCGGCCCTTTCTTTGTTTTTGTCGATCAGAACAATCTCACTTGCTCCTCCTTTGAGCATGATGGCATAAGCTGCCGTCGCTCCTACAAATCCGCTTCCTACAATTCCTAACTTCATCTTCTTGCTTTTTTCTGGTTCAATAATGGGTTAACTGCTTGTCGTGTGTTTAACCTGACGCGGCCCCAAATGTTTATCCCAAAAACATGATTTTTGACAGGTTTGTCTTCTCAGGGTGCATTGTTTCAAAGTTGATGGTCTCCCACTCATGGTATTGAATGAATCATACCGGGCAGATTGCTGCTCCCAGGCATTTGTTTTTTATGACCGGTATCCTAGGCCAAAGCTAATGAATCTCCACCAGGGTGTCAATCCAACAGGGATGTTTTCTTGTTTAAATTTTTAAAGCTTCTCATTAAACAAATTGTCTTTTTTTTTGGTTACTGAATAAAAACTGTCGGCATCTAAAGCAGGCGTTTGAATAAGGGAGATAAAATACCCGGTTTTACTTTGACCGACCAGTCGGGACAACCTGTTCATATTGAAAACCATCGTGGAGATGCTCCCCCTGGTCATCTATGTGGTGGACATCCACGGCATCATACGCCATGTCTTCAATTCACAGTTCCGAACATCAAGGCATGTGAAGGAGGCCATTGAACAAATCAAAAAGATGGATTAGATGATAGCATTTTACACACATTCAGGGGTGCATACCCTTCGGGTTGAACAAGAACTTCCGGTTGACAGGGACAGGCTGTGGAATTTCCTTTCCCGTCCTCAGAACCTTTCAGAGATAACCCCCGGCGATATGGGTTTTACAGTAACCATGCCCTTCGAACTCCGGGAGATGTATCCCGGCCAGATCATCACCTATAAGGTTGCACCTTTCAAAGGCATCCGTGTTTCCTGGGTTACCGAGATCACCCACGTTGGGGAAGGCAGCTATTTTGTTGATGAGCAACGTTTTGGTCCCTACAGGTTTTGGCACCACAAGCATTTCATTGAAGAAACAGGGGGTGGGGTGAAGATGACAGATGAGGTGACCTATAAGTTGCCCCTGGGTTTTGTGGGGAGGATGGTCAACGGTTTGTTGGTAAAGAAAAAGCTCCGGCAAATCTTTGAGTACCGGCTAAAGGTTTTTGAGGATCATTTCGGCAGGTCATAGACGGTAGCCCGTTTTGCGCATTATACATGTTTGACCTTTTTTCTCTCTTACTGTTCTTATTCAGGTATGCCAACTTTGCGCTTCTTCCCGGATGGTTATCCGGCCGATTCATCCTGCTTCATGTGATGAGTTATAGATGTTTTCCTGCAAGTACTCCCCGAGTTTTTCAAGGGCTTCCGGCAGGTTTTTGCGGGCAAAGCCGATGCGGAAATGGTTGTCTTCGATGTCGTATACATGTGGGGGCAAGAGCATCACCCCTTTCTTTTCCACCAGGTCGCGGCAAAAATCGTTGGCATCCAGCGGTTTGTGCATGCCCGGGAAGACCACCGGTCCGGCCTCGGGTCGTTTCCAGTCGAAAATCTCCTCATGCCGGCCGAAGAATTCATCCAGGTACTCCAGGTTGGTTTGGATGATCTGGTGGTTTCTCCTGAGAATTTTTTCTCTTGCTTTTAGTCCCATAAGCGCCAGTATCTCGCTTGGCGCGCTGTTGCATATGGTGGTGTAATCTTTGAATTGCAGGAAATGCTCCAGCCGGTCCTTGTTTTTGGAGATGATCCAGCCGATGCGCAGTCCTGCCAGGGCAAAACTTTTTGACATCCCGCATAAGGTAACCGCATCGTCATATTGGTCGGCCATAGAGGGCAGCCGCTGACCATCGTCGTATTCTAGATATCGGTACATCTCATCGGAAAATATGATGGTCTGAAAATTTTTGGCCATTTCCAGCAGCTGCTCCTGCTCCTTTTTGGTGATGGTTGTGCCGGTGGGGTTGTGTGGAAAATTGATGATCAGCATCCGTGTTTTTTTGCTCATGAGTTTCTCCAGGTCCTTCAGGTTGAATGACCAGCCCTCTTTGTAGCGCGGTTTCCAGAATTTTACCTGGCAGCCAAGTGACCGGGCCACTTCATAGAGTGACTGATAGGCCGGGAAGGTGCTGATTACTTCGTCTTTTTCCTGCAGAAGGGTGTTCATGGCGATGAAGATGGCTTCTTCGGGGGCGCTGACCATGATCTGCCCGGGTCGGACAGTCTTGTAGAGCGAAGCGATTTCCTCCCGAAGATCCGGATGTCCCTGGCTTTCGGTATAACCCAGCTTGAGAACGTTCCACATTTTCATGGTTTCCCCGTGGATCATTGAGAGCAGTTCGTTCAGGGAGAGGGGTTCGCAGTCGGAGCTGCTGAGCAAATAGGGCGCTGTGAATTCATAACGTGCAAAATAGCGTTCCAGCTTGAATGGGTCGATGTGCATGTCGGGTAATTTGCGAATAAGATAAGAAAAAATTGACAGGGGGGCAAAAAGCCCTGGGATTTTAAAGTGATGACGACCAGGTTTTACAGGGAAGACTGCTTTTTTATGAGAGAGACTTTTAAATGTGGCGAGGGGATTTCACCTGTGAGAAGTGATTTTGTTCTGTGAATGTGGGTTTGGCCTGTATGATTGAGTTTTATATGCGACGGTGGGTTTTGTATGGCCCTTTTTGTTGTATGATTCAGGAAAGCATGGGGGAGCATTTTTCCATAAATTTTATACTTTAGCAACGGGAAGATGCCAAAGAGAAAGTGTTACCAGGCTCTCTTAAATTCCAGAGTCCCGGTTTTCTTATCGTTCAGTAACCGGGGCTCGGTGAAGAATATGCTAACGGAGCTTGGGAGTCCTGGAGTGCCGGAGCCCTGGAGTCTTTTTATCCCGGATGCCTGGAAATTATCAGTATTTGGGCTTATTAACAGATCTGTATCCGGGTTTTGTGAATTGGTAGCCTCCGGGCCTTCTGAACGTTCGGCATGCAAATCGCTGTGCAAGCTGTCAGTCAAAATTTTTCTAAATGACAATAACCACGCCTCTATGAATGACTTGATTGATCTTCGAAGCGATACGGTCACCCGCCCAACACCCGGTATGTTTGAAGCCATGATGCATGCCCGTGTTGGGGATGATGTTTTCAGGGAGGATCCTGAGATCAATGAGCTGGAGGAGATGGCAGCCGGTATGTTTGGCAAGGATGCTGCTTTGTTTTGTCCTTCGGGTACGATGACCAACCAGATAGCCATCAAGCTGCATACACAGCCTGGTGATGAGGTGGTATGCCACCGCCTGTCGCATGTGTATAATTTCGAGGGCGGAGGCATGGCCTTTCATTCGGGTGCCTCGGTGAGAACCCTGGAAGGGGATCGCGGTCGTTTTACTGCTGCCGGGGTGGAAGACAACATCAATGATCCTGATGATGTGCACAAGCCCATCACCCGCCTGGTGGTGGTGGAAAACACCTCCAACAAGGGAGGGGGTGCCCTGTGGACCTGGCAGGAGATGGAGAAGATACAGCGGGTGTGTGAACTGAACGGACTGGCTTACCACCTGGATGGTGCCAGGATTTTCAATGCCATTGTGGCGGGAGGAGAA
>CAJXLE010000240.1 GCA_913055895.1 uncultured Bacteroidota bacterium
GAGGTTTTTGAATATTGAGGTTAAAGAGGTTTTTAATAGTGTTTTTTTTTTAACTTGAAAATACATTCATGGACCTGGAATTTTACCATAATAAAAACAATATAGGGATATCACAAAAAGCAGCATTATTTCGTTTTTGGTGCTTTTTTAGTGCATTACCTGTTTTTTAGCTGCATAAATTTGGATAATTTCCGAACTTTTTGTATCTTTACATAAATTGTTCATGGTTTGAAGCTTCTCAATAAGCAGAAATTATACCGGTTGCAGCGTAAAAGTCAGGGGAATCTTCATCTAATTAAGGCAATCGACAGATTAATTGACGACCTGGAATCTGAAGGCTGGCAGAAGCCGGAGGATCTGTTAAAAAGACGTCCCGATGCAGATAATGTATATAAAGGAAAATTTTATTTTTTTAATATAGGGGCCCACAGAGCTTTAATCTTAATTGAGTTTGATGAGGAAGGAGAAATGACCGTTGTTTGGGTGGGAAACCATGATGCATATGAAAATACTTTTAAAAATAACCGGAAAGTTATCCGGAAATGGCTGATGGATCACGAATGGATTTAATGGAAAGTATTATGAGCGCATTGGATGATATACGGGAAACTGAGAGCCTGGAAAGACTCACAAGCAGCTATGAGTTTGAAAAAGCTTTGCTTCTTGATAAAAAGTTGCGTTTGTTGATTAAGGAGCAGCCCGACTTGAAGCCCCTTAGGAAAAAGTTGAGGAGGCTTATGAGTGAGTATGAGGAACGGGTCTGGTCCGAGCCCCATAAAGTCTCCGATCAGCAAATAAGTGAAAGTGAAAAGGCTGAAAGAACCGTTGAAGCAGAGAGAAGATTTTTAAAAAAACGAAAAGAAGCCATCAGGAAAAAACTGAAGGAACATGGCATGAACCAGCAGGATCTGGGTTTTCTGCTGGGACATTCTGAATCTTATGTTTCTGAATTGATGAACGGAATATCGCCATTTACAATGAAGGACCTGGTCATCATCCACAGAGTTTTCAGAATGCCCCTGCACACACTTATTCCTACCTACCTGCAAACTGAAACCCATGATCAGGTCAATGAGAGCATCAGGAAACTGAATAAGCCGGAATTGCGGATTGAAAAGGATGATACTGGCCGAACTGAGGAATAGCTCTAATGAAAAGTAATCTCTTTGCAGGGTTTGCTAGCTGATTTTCCTGGACAGCAGCTTGCGCTCCTGGCTGGCGTATTCGATGCACTGCTGCCAGTCGTTCTCGTAGGCTTCCTCCACTTCGCGGATCTTTTCGGGCGGGATGAGCTGTTGGCTTTTCATCCACCTGTTGGGGATCAGCAGCGAGAGGTAAGCCACCGAATGCAGCAACAGGCCCCCGAACTTCTTGTAGGCAAACTTCCGGGTTTTGTTTTGGATATGTGAATGGTCGTAACGGTAGGCCCTGTTGAACTCCCGCACCACCCTCAGCTGCTTGGCCGAATACGATTTTTTGACCGTCTCGATCTGAATCTGTTCGGGCGCGTAGGCAGCTCCCATGTGGTTGGCCAGCAGGTCGATGACCCCGTAAGGGTTCTCCTTGAGCTCTTCCATGAACAGCACCAGCGGCCTTTTGCCACACTGTTCTTCCAGGAAGCGGATCTTCGGGAAGAAAAGCAGGTTGTTGGTGTCCAGGTAGCCGCTGTCCTGCAGGTTGAAATAGCCATCAAAATGCCGGTGGCCGTGTTTGCGCAGGTAGTACTTATATTTCGATTTGAGCCAGGGACCGTGCTTGCGCAAAACGATGATGGGATGGGTGTTGGGGTATTTCTCGGCCACATCTTTTACCTTGGAGATGCCGCCTTTCGAGTCGAGGTTGAGCTCGATGGACAGCAGGATGCGCTCGTGGCTGCTATTGGAGATGATCCGGTCGCGGTGCTTGAAATCATGCTTCTTCACAAAATGGATGCCGCCGAATTTCGGGAACACGTTTCTCTGCAGAAAGGTGGATGCTGTCTTGGGCAGTCCCACATGAAAAAAGATGGTCTTGTCGCTGGCGTTGTTCATCCTTTGGCTCTTTTACGGTTGTTATGGGATCAGCTATGGATCGAATCCCAAAGCCCGCAAATATACATAATTTTTTGAGTGCGCACAGGATGGAGGCCGATGCAATGGATCACCCCTGTCAGCTTATGGAACGAGGTTTTCGTACAGGTCTTTCATCTGCTGTACCGTTTGGTCGATGTGAAAATTTTCGCGGATGTGCTGCCGGCCTTTTTGTCCCATCTCCCTGGCCGATTGCGGGTTGTTGTGGAGGTATTCGATGCCTTCGGCAATCTTTTCGGGCGATTTGCGGGGCACCAGCCATCCTGTCTTTTTATGCAGGACCAGCTCGGCATTGCCGCCCACATCGGTGGCTATGACGGGCATGCCTGTGCTCATGGCTTCGATGGTGACCTTCGAGAGGCCCTCCCCGCGTATCGATGGCAGCACCATCACATCGCAGGCGGCCAGGTGGTTGAGCACGTCCCGCTGGAAGCCGGGCAGGTGAAAATGCTGCCTGAGGGGCGAACGGGCGATGAGGTCCGTGTGGCGCCGGCTGTCCATGTTCTTTCCGATGAGCATGAAATGGATGTTGGGGTGATGACCCAGGTGCCAGGAAGCTTTGATCAGGTAAGGTATGCCCTTCATGGGGCGGGCGTTGGCCACGCAGCCTACCACGAAGGCATCTTCTGGCAGTCCCAGCTCCTTCCGCGTGTAGGGTTTCACATCACTGTACCATTGCGGGTCGTGCCCCTTGTAGATGGTGACGGCTTTGTCCCTGTTGAAGAGCAGCTGGCGGCGTACCTGGCGTGTCACTCCCTCCGAGACGCAGGTGATGCGGCTGACCTGGGGGTTCAGGTGGCTTAGCCAGGCGGTGGGTTTGTACCATACCAGGTGGCCGGTATAGCCGCGGTAGGTGACCACCCTGACGGGCAGGTCCCATGCCGCCAGCACGGTGTTGGGCACCACCCGGTTGTTGAAGGCGTGCACCACATCGTAGCGTCCCTGTTGTAGTGTTTTGCGGATGTAGCGTATCTCCTGCCGGCTGAATTTTTTGCGGGAACGGAAGGGGTAGATGTGGATGCCGTGTTCGCGGAAGGTGTCGGCATATGGCCCGTCGCCCGCCGACATCAGGTCGACATGCACCCCGGCCTGCTTGAGCCGCAGCACCATCTCGGCCTCGGGACGGACCGATGTCTTGGAGCCGGAATAGGAGCTGATGATCAGTACTTTTGGGGCCATGCTTTTTGCTTCAGGATCGTGGCTCAAAGATAAACAAATCTCTTTCGTCTGCCGCCGGGCTGTCGATTTTTGATGTATGAACGGTGCTTTGGCCTTTGATGCAAGGAAAGGCTTAGGGTGTTATTCGTCGAAGGTGTAACCCCGGAGAAAGTCGTAGTGCTCCATGCGGCGGCCTATCTCATCGATGGCCTGCTGCGTCCACTCCACCTTGTGGCGGCTCTTGCGGTGGCTCTGGCGGATGATGCCCGTGCAGGCCGCCAGGTAGTCGTTCGGTGCTTCAACGCCCAGGAAGCGGCACATCTCGGCCAGGTGTCGCGCCGGCTCTTCCAGGAAATCTTCGTGCCGGGCCTCGTACATCTCGTAGCGGCCCTCCCCGCGTATCCGGCTGATGGTCTCCACCTCCCGGAAGTGCCTGTCGGTCTCCCTTTTAAGATCTTTGGGTGTGGCCTCTTTGTTCCTGTCGCTGCCTCCACGGGCCCGGGTGGCTATGTTGTCGAAGGGGTTGCGGACGATATGGATGAGCCTGACGGGTATGCCGAGGGTCTCCTGCAGGCTGTCGAGCAGCCCGGGGTTTTCGGTGAGGGCTCGGCTGGAGCGGCCACCTTTCTTGTCGCCTATCACTTTCAGGTTCCTGAACGTGCCCTGCCACTGTCCCGGCACCTTGTAGGAGAAGCCGGTCCATATGTTGCGGCGGGCCGAGAACCATTTTTCGCG
>CAJXLE010000241.1 GCA_913055895.1 uncultured Bacteroidota bacterium
GGGGGCAAACTCACCATGGAAAAATTCAAGCAGGACTATTTCAAGCTCCTGGCCGACGACAACATCAGCAACATTTTTCCCATGGCGCATTACGACAGTGCCTCGGAAAAATTTATCCTGCAGCTCAACATTGATCAGCAGAGCCGTTTCCAGACCAGCATCGGGGGGAATATCTCCTCCAGCAGCATCAACCAGGGTTTCGGGATGGTGCGTTACAACCACCTGGGCAAATACTCCAAGCGTATCATCGCCAATGTTTTTTATGGCCGCCTATACAGTTCCGCCAAACTGGAAGGGCGCATCGACTTTCCCACCTACCCTGAGTTTTACCTCCGCTCAGCCTTTGTGCTTAACCGCTGGGACTATTTCAACAGCTCCAACGAGCCTTTCTTCGAGGACGTCAGACCCGCCTACCTGATATACAGCGACAACCTGTACAAGAATGAGGTGGGGATGCCCGTACAGTACAACGGTACCTTCAAGATGGGTCTCAACCTGGGCAACACCAGCTCAGAGTACTACCTGGAAGACAAATTCAAAAAGACCGATACCGCCGAGACCACCGAATTCAATTATTTGTCGCCCTATCTATCGTATGAGAGCAACACCCTGAACCACCAACAGTTTCCCTCCGACGGCAGCCACTTCAAGATCCGCCTCTCTTATCTCCGCGGGAAAGAAAAGTATGACCCCGGAAGCAACGATTATCTAGTCGAGCACCAGGTTCACAAACACCGGTGGGTCAAACTGCACCTGGAATACCAGACTTATCTCAATGTCAGCCGGAATTTCAAGCTGGGACTGCAAGTGGAAGGCAACTACAGCAACCGGGATTTCTTTGCCAACTATTACTCAACCATGCTGCACAGCTCGTTCTACAATCCCCTGCCGCACAGCAAAACCCTTTTCCTTCCCAACTATATCGGCAACCATTTTGTGGCAGGTGGGATCGAACCCCTGCTTGAATTCAATGAAAAATTACAGGTCCGCGCCGCTGCCCACGCTTTCATGCCCTACAAGAAAATTATGGAGATGCCCGACAAGACCGCCTCTTTTGCCGATCCCCTGCAACATTACCACACCATGCTCAGCGGTTCACTCGTCTACCACACTGTTTTTGGTCCGGCCAGCCTTACTGTAAACTACTATGAAAAGCGCAACAAAAATCTTTATTTTCTTTTTAACTTCGGCTTCATATTATTCAACGAACAGGGTATAAAGTAACAGGCTGTGCAACAGTATAAAAAACTTGCAGGACAGACCGCCTTATACGGACTGGGAACCATCGTTCCCCGCTTCCTGAATTACGTGGTGCTGACTCCTTTCTATACCAACATCTTCTCGGTGGAACAGTACGGCATTGTCACCAACCTGTACGCTTATGTCGTCTTCCTGCTTATACTGCTTACCTATGGTCTGGAAACCGGCTATTTCCGTTTCACCAAATCGGAAGACGAGCCCCGGAAGGTCTACTCCACCATCATGAGCTCCCTGTTTACCAGTACCCTTCTATTTGTGGTCATCATTCTGATTTTTAACCCTTCAATAGCCAGGGTGCTGGATTACCCCGACCGGCCTTACCTGGTTGTGCTGTTCTCCATGGTTGTCGCCATCGACGCCTTTTCGGCTGTCCCCTTCGCCAAGTTACGATTTGAAGAGAAAGCCAAAAAATTTGGTTACCTGAAAATCTTCAACGTGGTGGTCAACCTTTTCTTCAACTTCCTTTTCTACATCGCCTTTCCACATTTCTATGGCCAGGCGGGCTTTGAGTTTCTCAGTGCCGTTTACGACCCTTCACTGGGTGTGGCCTATGTCTTTCTCTCCAACCTGCTGGCCAGTTTCTTCACACTGCTGTTGCTGTTGCCGGAACTCAAAATTTCAGTGGGACTGGTTGATACAGGTCTGCTGAAACGCATCCTGAAATATTCCATGCCCCTGTTGGTAGTTGGTATGGCGGGAACCATCAACGAGGTGGCCGACAAGGAACTGATCAAACAGCTGGTACCAGATGATGAACAGCCCATGCGGCAACTTGGAATCTACGGTGCCAACTACAAGCTGGGCATGCTCATGACCATCTTCATCCAGATGTTTCGCTATGCCGCTGAGCCCTTCTATTTTTCCAAAATGAAGGATTACGATGCCCGTGATGTCTATGCCAGGGTGATGCGTTACTTTTTCCTTTTTGGTCTGCTCATCTTCCTTGTGGTGATGCTCTACCTGGACATCTTCAAATGGTTCATCGCCGAAAAGCATCACGTGGGCCTGCATATAGTCCCCATCATATTGATCGCCAATTTGTTTCTGGGTGTCAACTACAACCTGTCCATCTGGTACAAACTGTCCAACCTGACACGCTACGGAGCTGTCATCTCACTGATGGGGGCAGGAGTGACCCTGCTGATGAACTTCCTGCTGGTGCCCGTTTACGGCTATGAAGGAGCTGCCTGGGCCACCCTGATATGTTATTTCTCCATGATGGTGGTGTCCTATTTCATGGGAAGGGCTCATTACCGCATCCCCTATTCGGTGGGTTCCATATTTTTATATGCCGTTATTGCCCTGGGCATCTATTTTGCAACGCAATGGATACATTATCCCGGAACATTCCTCAAATATCTTATTAATTCTTTATTTTTGTTGGCATTTATAGGTGTGATTTTTGTAAAGGAGAACATCAGGCCGGGAGATGTAAGGGAGTTTTTGAGGAGGTGAGAGAATTACAAACACAAACGCATTATACATGAAAATTCGAGTCATCAACAATTCTGGCAATCCGCTGCCGGAGTACAGCACCGAATGGTCGTCGGGACTCGACCTGAGAGCCAACCTGGAAGAGCCCGTCACCCTGGAACCCCTGGAACGAACCCTCATACCCACGGGCTTGTTCATAGAGCTGCCTCAGGGATACGAAGCCCAGATACGACCCCGCAGCGGGCTTACCCTGAAAAAGGGCATCACTGTGCTCAACACCCCTGGTACCATCGACGCCGACTACCGGGGTGAGATCGGCATCATCGTGATCAACCTATCCAACGACCAGGTGGAGATCACCCACGGTGAGAGGATATGCCAGATGGTGGTTTCGCAGGTGGAGAAGATAGAATTGGAAGAGGCAGATAAGATCAATGAGACACCGCGTGCTGCCGGCGGTTTTGGACATACAGGAACCCACTAAAAACTAAGTCATGAAGATCATCATTCCCATGGCAGGTATGGGCAAACGCATGCGGCCCCATACCCTCACAACACCCAAACCCCTCATAAAGATAGCAGGCAAAACCATTGTCAACCACCTCCTTTACGAGATCACCGAGGTGCTGGACGAAAGCATCGATGAGATCAACTTTGTCATCGGTGATTTTGGTGAAAGGATTGAGGAAGAACTGCGCGACCTGGCTCGTGAACTGGGAGCCACACCCCGCATCAGCTATCAGGAGACACCCCTGGGTACCGCACATGCCGTACAATGTGCAGCGGCCTCACTGGAAGGTAAAGTCATCGTCGCCTTCTCCGATACCCTTTTTAAGGCCCAGTTTAAACTGGATACGTCAGCCGATGGCATCATATGGACCAAACGTGTCGAAGACCCCAGCTCATTTGGTGTTGTCAGGAAGAATGAGCAGGGTTATGTCGACGGCTTCTATGAAAAACCCAAAACATGGGTATCGGATGAAGCCATCATTGGTGTCTATTACTTCCGTGAAGGTACTGAACTGAAAAATGAGATACAGTACCTGATGGACAACAACATCATGGGCAATGGCGAATACCAGCTTACCGATGCCCTGGAAAATTTGAGGAACAAAGACAAGAAGTTCACCACCTCTGTGGTTGATCAATGGTACGACTGCGGGAATAAGCAAGCCACCGTTTCGACCAACCAGGAGATCCTCAAATATATGAACCAGGAAGACCTCCGCTCGGAAACGGCCCAGGTGGAAAACAGTGTCATCC
>CAJXLE010000242.1 GCA_913055895.1 uncultured Bacteroidota bacterium
AGAATCGACCGTTTAGCCAAATTATACGGCGGGGTATCGGAAAACAGCAAAGATGTTGCAGAGGAATTCTTTAGAAGGGGGCTGGAAACGAGAAGTTCACTTTTTGGTATCGAATATTCCGAAGTGGATCACCTGGCAAGAACTTCTAAGAAACTGCAGGGAGAATATGATGTTGTTCTTCACAATGGAGCTTATGCCATCGTGATTGAAGTGAAATACAAGCCGCACCCGGACGATGTGTTGGATTTTATCAACCGCAAACTGACTAATTTCAAACCTCTGTTTCATGAATATGCCCATAAAAAGGTGATAGGAGCAGTGGCCGGTACGAGCGTTCCTCCCGACAGCTATGAACTGTCTTCCAAACATGGCTTGCTTGTGCTGACGCAATCCGGGAAAAATATGGCTGTGATGAACCCGGAAGGATTCCGGTGGAAGGAATATTAGCGGACCACCGGCACCTTGCCGTTACGTTATATGAATAGATGATGGCCACAAAGCGTGCTTTCAGACGGGACAGTTCCACCAATGAAAAACAAATGAAGCATCTGCGATGCTGATGTAGAGGTGCAGAACCGGCTTATACCTTTAGTCAGCGGAATTCCTCAACCATTCAGTCATTTAACCCATTAACGAATCACTACTCATTTACTCATTTTCTCATTCTCTCATTTACTCATTCACTCCCCGCCTTCGTTTCAATGCCTTGGGGCAGGCATTCTCCCATTTAATCATTCTCCCATTTTCTCATTCTCTCATTTACTCATTTTATCATTTACTCATTTTATCATTTACTCATTCTCTCATTTCTTCATGCTTTCATTTCCCAAAAAAATCCCAACTTTGCCGGGGAGAAAAACTTGAGGATGGTTGCCAAAATTTTGCTGATACTTTTTTATGTCTTTTTTCCCATGGCCATCCTGTATTTGTGCCGAAAATTTCCGATGGTCAACAAGCTGGGGTCGGTGGTCATTGCCTATGGTATAGGTTTGATCATAGGCAACACCGGCATACTGCCTGAGGGGGCTGCCGAAGTGCAGGAGGTGCTCACCATGATCACCATACCCCTGGCCATACCCCTTTTGCTTTTCTCGGCCAATGTGCGCTCGTGGTTTATGATGGCCGGCAAGACGATGCTCTCGATGCTGGGTGCATTGCTGGGAGTAGTGTTGGTGGTGAGCACCGGCTATTTGATATTCCGGGGTGGGGGCATGGAGGAGATGTGGAAAGTCTCCGGCATGCTGGTAGGCGTCTATACAGGAGGCACGCCCAACCTGGCTTCCCTGAAGATGATGCTCAATGTGGACCCCGACACCTACATCATCACCCATACCTATGACATGGTGCTTTCGAGTGTGTACCTGCTTTTTCTTATCACCCTGGGGAAGAAAGTTTTTGGGGCCATCCTGAAACCTTTTCCTGTCGGGATCAAAGGTAAAACCATTTCCTATTCACAGCTGGACGGGCGGGATCCCTACGAGGGTATTTTTAGCAGGAGGGTGCTGGGACCCCTGAGCAAGGCTTTTGGCATTTCGGTACTCATCTTTGGCATAGGAGGCGGAGCAGGTCTCCTTGTACCGGAAAACGCCCAGATGGTGGTCGTGATACTGATCATCACCACCCTGGGAATAGGCGCTTCGCTTATCCCGTCGATCAACCGGATCGACAAGACCTTTGAGCTGGGCATGTACCTGATCCTGATATTCAGTCTGGATGTGGCTTCCATGGCCAATGTCCGCGAATTTTCAGGGGCCGCCCCCGGTTTGTTCGGCTACATCACCTACGTGGTTTTTGGCGGATTGATCCTGCATGTTTTGGTCTCGCGCTACTTACGGGTGGATTCCGACACCGTGATGGTCACCTCCACCGCCCTGGTCTGCTCGCCCCCGTTTGTCCCCGTCATTGCCGGTGCCATCAACAACCGCGAGGTGATTGTTTCCGGCCTGACCGTAGGCATCCTCGGGTATGCCATTGGCAACTACCTGGGATATATCATGGCCCTGTTCATTCAGCATCTGGGGTGAGCAACATTTATCTTTGCTGGTCATACAATGCCGGGATGGCGCATGATCATCCGGGAGTAACGGGTTGCTTTGCTGAAAATGAATGCTGGTGGTAATGATTGCTACCGGGGTAAAGGATGCAAAGGGACCCTTCAGGTGTATGGAATATTCAGCAAATGAGCCAGACAGATTTTGACCGGGGGTTCTATAGGATTCTTCAATAATTGAGTATCTTTATACCCCCAAAAAAATCGTTGGAAAAAAGAAGAGGAAAGAGAATAAAATGAAGAATATCAGGAATTTCAGCATACTGGCACACATTGATCATGGCAAAAGCACATTGGCCGACAGGTTGTTGCAGTTTACCAAGTCGGTCACCGAAAGGGAGTATCGCGATTTGATGCTCGACGATATGGACCTCGAGCGCGAGCGGGGCATTACGATCAAGAGCCATGCCATCCTGATGGACTACCTGCACGGGAATGAGGACTATTATCTCAACCTGATAGATACCCCGGGTCATGTGGATTTTTCCTACGAGGTGTCGCGCTCCATTGCCGCCTGTGAAGGCGCTTTGCTGGTGGTGGATGCTGTGCAGGGGGTACAGGCCCAGACCATCTCCAATGTTTACCTGGCCATCGATCACGACCTGGAAATCATCCCGGTGCTCAACAAGGTGGACCTGGAAGCGGCCAACCCCGAGGTGGTAAAGGACCAGATCGTGGAACTTATTGGTTGTGAGCGCGACGACATTATTGAGGCCAGTGGCAAGACCGGTTACGGGGTAGAAAAAATTGTGGATGCGATCATTGAGAAGGTACCACCGCCGGTGGGCGATGAGGAAGCCCCGCTGCAGGCCATGATCTTTGATTCCGTATTCAATTCTTACCGGGGCATAGAAGCCTACTTCCGCATTTTCAACGGCCGCCTGCGCAAGGGCGATCACGTGAAGTTCGTCAATACCGGAAAGGATTACCATGCCGACGAGATCGGGGTGCTGCGATTGCAGAAGGAGTCGCGGAAAGAGCTCAAAGCCGGCGATGTGGGCTACATCATCTCCGGCATCAAATCATCCCATGAGGTGAAGGTGGGGGATACCATCACCCATTATGAGCGTCCCTGTGACAAGGCTGTTTCGGGGTTTGAAGATGTCAAGCCCATGGTCTTCGCAGGCATCTATCCCGTCGATTCCGACGATTATGAAGAGCTTCGCGTTTCCCTTGAAAAGCTGCAGCTCAATGACGCCTCCCTAACTTTTGAGCCGGAGAACTCCATGGCCCTGGGCTTCGGTTTCCGCTGCGGTTTCCTGGGTTTGTTGCATATGGAGATCATCCAGGAGCGGCTCGACAGGGAGTACGACATGAACGTGATCACCACCGTGCCCAATGTCTCTTACCGCGTGCTCACCACCGACGGGGAAGAAGTGGAGGTACACAACCCTTCGGGGCTGCCCGAGCCCAAGAAGATAGATGTCATTGAAGAGCCTTATATAAAGGCGCAGATCATCACACATGCCGACTTCATCGGTTCCATCATGACCCTGTGCCTGGACAAGCGGGGAACACTCAAGAACCAGGTCTTCCAGCCCAACAACAGGGTGGAGGTGACCTTTGAGATGCCCCTGGCCGAGATCGTCTTTGATTTTTACGACAAGCTCAAGAGCATCTCCAAGGGATATGCCTCTTTCGATTATTTCCAGACCGGCTACAAGGAAGCCAAGCTGGTGCGCCTGGATGTCCTGATCAACGGCAACATGGTGGACGCCCTTTCCACACTGATCCACCAGGAACATGCCTACTCTTTCGGCAAGAGGGTGTGTGAAAAGCTGAAGGACCTGATTCCTCGTCAGCAGTTTGACATAGCCATACAGGCGGCCATTGG
>CAJXLE010000243.1 GCA_913055895.1 uncultured Bacteroidota bacterium
CTTTTTTAAAAATCTTTTAAATTTAGCTTTAGACATAAATATCTCTTTCTCCAGCTTCAATTTTACTTAATTTTTCTTCTACCAGTTGCTTGATTTTATAAGCTATTGCTTTGTATTCCAAAACCTCATCATTCGATGGATCATAGCTGTCCCCCGGATATCTTATTTCCACACTAAATTCATTCAAATCCTTTGGATCAATTTGCCTGAATTCTTCATCTATATCTTTGCATTCAGATAAAAGAAATTCAATATTATGTGTTTTTTTTATCTCAATTTTGTGAGCAATTAAAAATGCCTTGAGCGATTTTTCAACAGCCTGCTGACAATGAAAACATGCAGAAGACGGGGCAAGTATATTTGATTCGGTGAGTTTTTGGACAACCAAAAGATCTTCATTGGCTTTATTCAACCATTGCCTTATATAGTCCCTGGTTGATTGATTCATAGAGTCATTCCTTCATTGATGATATCACGAACAATATGACCAAAGACCTCCTTTTTATCCTGCACTTCATTATGGCTGTAAATGATGATATCAGAAGGGATCTTATATTCGGCGAGTTGCTTTCTTAAGGTAGACTGGTAATGTCGTCTGGTTTTTTCGGATAAGGTCTTTTCATTAATGATCAGCAAATCATAATCACTATCACGGGCATCATTACCGGAAGCCCTCGAGCCAAATAAAAGAATTCGACTTCCAGGCAACAATTCATTGACCAGGCGTTTGATAATTTTAATCGCCTGATCTCTATTATTCAGCACATTGGATTCCATAATACTTTGCTAATAATGCAAATATATGAAAATAAGCCAAAAAAGGCTACTTTTCTTTACAATGAAACGGTTGTGCGAGGGATCAAATTGTGAAAGCTCACGGAATGTCTGGATAGCATTTGCTTAAAACAACCAAAAAAGTAACATATTCGGTGGACTAATATTTTTTACAAGCCTCTATGGGAGTGGTGATGATCTCCTCATTGAGTACCACTTCAATTTTGGATAGGGTTTTTAGGGTAATGTTGTGCAATCCTGAGAGTATATTACTGACCTCACTGGGCGTCTTATCGAGCCTTTTGGCCAGACCTTTTTGACTCCACCCCTTTTCTTTCATTAATTGAGAAATCTGGTAAGATATCTCCAGGTTTTTCCGGACAAACTGCTTATTCTCCGGTTTCGTTCTTGCCTGGATCCTTTCGATTACTTTTGTTCTATCTTTGCTCATAGTTCTATTTTTAGACTATCATCAAAACCCAAAAAGATTGTTCAATCTATCTTCAGTTGGCTGAACATCTTCCATCCCGTTAAAGAAATTCTCAAATTGGCTTACACCCTGGCTTTCAACAAGAACGCGACAATACTTACTTTCTCAAATTGAAACGATTTAAGGGGTACGATTGTTGCAAATTTATTTGAGGGGTACCCACTCCAGATTTTCCGGATTGAAGCGAAAATACACCTCCCGGCCCTGGCCGGCTTTGTTTTTAGCCACGATCAGGGTGGTGAGGTTACGGGTGTCGCGGCCGTGGGCATCCTCGATGATGCCATAGTAGTATGGACGATAGATCAAAAGGACATCGTCGGCCAGCTCTTCGATGATTTCGGACCCTACCAGGTCGGACATCAGGGGCTCCTTTGCACCTGCCCGCAGGTCGGCATCCCGTCCCAGCGAAGAGGCCAACACCACCGCCACGCCATACTGGCGGGCAAAGCGTTTCAGCTCCTTGATGACCACCCTCGACTGCACATCCCGGCGGAGGGTGGGATCGTTGGAGGTGCCGATCAGCTGCAGGTAATCGATCATGATCACCTGCACCCCCCGGTCGGTGACGGCAGAGCGACACACCTCCAGCACACGGCCGATGTCCGTGTAAATGTCCTCCAGGTAGGCCGGGTAGAAGGGTTGGGCTTTCAAGAGCGACCAGCCGTTCTCCAGGGCTTCCAGCCTGGTGGCGGTTGACTTGAAATCGCCTGCCCGGTCAGGGGAAACACCGGAATAGAGCTGCAGCATACTTCGGGCCAGTTGGTCCACCCCCTGACCCAAAGAAACAAACCCTACGCCACACCCATCCTGCAACACCCGGCGGGCCAGGTTCAAAAGGAAGGTGGTCTTCCCGGTGGCAGGACGCCCGCCCACAACGGTGAGGGTCCCTTTCTCCAGTCCGCCGGTCACCTGGTCCAGGTTGGAAAATCCCTCAGCAATCCGCCGGGAAGGAATGCGGCCTTCTTCCAGGCTGCGTTTGAAAAGGTCCAGTGTCTGGTCCAGTCCCGCTTCCCAGGGATCCACATCGGTGGCAGCATGTTCGGGAAGTTCCTTGAGATAGGTTTCCAGCAGCCTTGTGGTAAGCTGCATGCGTTCTTTAAATGTCAGTTCTTCTATTTCCTGAAGTATCTCCTGCAGGTGGTCCATATTTTTTATATGCCAATATAGAAGCCGCCGGTGTCAAATGGCGTCGTTGGCTCTTTAAAAACAGACAAAAAACGTCAGCCCCTGGAAACCGTCAATTGTCGCAGCCAGCCACTTCACCAAAAATGAATTTAAAATTTAACCGGTCATTATGAAAAAGAAACAAGAAACAGAGAACAGGGCACTGCATCAGCCCTTATAATTTTTTTGTGCAGCATTGTATATGCGCTGCATCTCATCGGCCAGCCATTGGGGCTGCAGCACGGTAACCGCCTCGCACTGCATCATCAGTTTCTGGATGAGCTCGAAGTTCGGCTTGACCCTGATGCGGACCTTCACTCCTTGCTCTCCATCTTCTTGCAGGATCTCCTGCGACTCATGGATGGGCAGGGTTTTGATGTACTTGCCCTGCAGGGGAGTAAAATGCAGGATGACCTCTTCCTTTTGCGATTCCGTATGCGACAGACCCACCACATCATCAAACAGGTCATGGATGTCGAAATTCGGATCAGGATGGAAGGTCTGCTCCATTACCCTGAGCTCTTCGATCCTGTCGATGCCAAACTTTAGTGGGTTGTCGATGCGGGGAACCCGCCCCACCACGTACCAGCGGCCCTGGTATTCCTTCAGTCCGTATGGACGCACCTGGTACTGCTTGCGGGTCTCCTTCACAAAATTATAATGGGTAAATTCAATGATGCGGTTGTTGCGGATGGCAAACATCAGGTCTTTCAATAGTGTCCGTCCTTTGAGCGACCCCTGCGATTCAAAATGGATGAAATCCAGGTTGCGCTTATCCTCCTTGATGCTCTGGGAAAGCATGTCCGCATTCTGGGCATACTCGAGAAACCTGTAAAAAGAATCCACGTTGATGCTGCGTTCATAATCTATATAATAACCACCCCTGGAATTATTGTAGGCCACCTCAATGCCAAACTCGGTGCGCAGGGCATCCAGGTCGCGCTGGATAGACCTTCTCGAGATTTCAAAACCGTGGTCATAGTAATGATTGACAATCTCATTGAAAGAAGGATGATAACCCCTTTCAACCTTTTCCAGTAACAGGTAGAGACGGTGAAGTTTGGCAAGGCTGGACATAGGTGCACATTTTTGATTTCGGAAAACTAAAGGTACAAAAATCAAATGAAGCGGCTAAGGAATCATCATGTATTTTGACAATATGCCGCTCATACCTGATGTGTAACTTCCAAAAAGTGCCGGAGATGTGACAAACTCATGAAACCTGCATCCAGCAACCTACACAACAAGGACATGATTATTCATGCAGGTTCCATACGGCCAATATATTAAAAAAAATAACCGTATGAAACGTTCCCGCCTTGGCGAGATAAGTTACACAAGGCCAATTAAATAGATAAAAAATAATCTTGTAAAACTGCGGAAGGTATACGGCAAGAAACAGACAAGAATCCTTACCGGTGAAGAAGACCCAACCTTTTAAACAACATTC
>CAJXLE010000244.1 GCA_913055895.1 uncultured Bacteroidota bacterium
CAGTACCCCCATCAGCCGCGTGAGCGTGATTATGCCTACGCGGGCTCGTTCTACGCCTATGCCATCTGGATCGGATTGGGGGTGATGGGCGTGTGGAACTTCCTAAAGAACCACATACCCTCCAAAGCATCGGCCATCATCAGCACGGTGGTGCTGCTGGGGATACCTGCGTTGATGGCATCGGAGAACTGGGACGACCACGACCGGTCGGGACGTTACACCACCCGCGATTTTGCGGCCAACTACCTTAACTCGGCACGAGAGAATGGGATTCTCTTCACCAACGGCGACAACGACACCTACCCCCTCTGGTATGCACAGGAGGTGGAAGGCATACGCACCGACGTGCGGGTGGCCAACATGAGCTACCTGAGGGCCGGGTGGTACCTGGAGCAGATGACCCGCAAGGCGTATGATTCGGAACCCCTGCCGCTCACCCACACCACCGAGCAGCTCCGCAAGGGCTCCCGCGACGTGTTGCCGGTATACGACCGCATCAAGGACCGGGTGTCCATCAAGCAGGTCATCGACTTTGTGGCCAGTGAGGACGACCGCACCAAGATCACCTCGCCCTTCAACCGCTCGAAGAAGATCAACTACATACCCACCAAAAAATTTAAGTTGCAGGTGGACAGCGCACAGGTGATGCAGGAAGGTGTCCTTCAGGAATCTGAAGCTTCGGAGATGGTTTCGCAGCTAAACTGGGATATAAACCGCAATTTTATCCTGAAGGACGGCTTGTGTGTGCTGGATTTGATGGCTACCAACGACTGGCAGCGGCCGGTGCATTTTGCGGTGACCGTGGGACCGGAGAAATATTTCAACCTCGACAAATACTTCCGGGTTGAGGGTTTGTCGTATCACCTGACTCCCCTTAAGACATCCCAGTCTGACGGCGGGCAGCCCGGTGAGGTGAATATCGACCGCATGTACGACGTGATGATGAACAAATTCAGATGGGGCAACATCGAGGATCCCGATGTGCACCTGGACGATGACAACCGGCGCATGCTCACCAATTTCCGGAGCAATTTCGCCCGCCTGGCCAGCAGGCTTGTTGAAGTGGGCAAGCAGGATTCGGCTGAGAAGGTGATGGACCTGGCACTGGAGAAGATCTCCAATGAGAATGTGGCTTACGGGTTTTTCACGACACCCTTTATACGCAACTATTACAAGATAGGGGCGGACGGGAAGGCACGCAGGCACATGGACATCCTGCTGAAGAACCTGAACCAGGAGATGGACTATTATGTGAAGCTGGGAGAATATTCTGCCCAGTTTCCCACCGATATCCGGCGCAACATGTATACCCTGAAGAATTTAAGCGACCTGGCCAAGCAGCATGGCGACCAGGAACGGAGCAACGAAATACTGGGTAATTTCGACCGGTACATGAAACACCTGCAGGACAACCTGAGAACCATCAACCGACGGCAGGGAGGCCGCCAGCGAAGGTGAACCTTTACCGACTGGCATCAAGGCTCTGGCCCCGGGTGGTTTGGCACGGGGGGCAATTAGGTGGTTCATGGTTGAATGGGGTTACAGGTTCCGGGAACTACGGGGATTCAAGTAATTCACAGCCGGAAGGCGCTCTCACTGATCCTGCCTGTGAAGAAAAAGACCTTTATTTGACTTTTGATGACGGCCCCACCCGCTATCTCACGGGGTGGATCCTGCATACCCTTGCCAAACACAGTGCCTGCGCCACCTTCTTTTGCCTCGGACAGCAAGTGCGGGAGCATCCGGAGAGCTACCGTTCCATCCTGTATGCCGGTCATGCCGTGGGCAACCATACCCACAGCCATCTGAGCGGATGGCGTACTTCCAGCCGCAGGTATTTTGAAGACATCGGCCTGGCGACGCAGCAGATCCATTCCAACCTGTTTCGACCCCCTTACGGCCGCATCCGGCCCTCCCAGGTTCGCCGGCTCAGGAAAGATTACCACATTGTACTTTGGGATGTTTTCAGCCGCGACTGCGACCAGCGGCAATCGCCGGCTGCCATTCTCAACAGGCTAAAGAAGCAGGTTCGCCCCGGCTCCATTGTGGTCTTTCACGATTCAGAAAAAGCGGAGGCCAATCTCAGGGCTGTATTGCCGGAGTTCTTGGAGTATTGTAAGGAAAAGGGATATGGATTTGGGAAAATCATGTCTTAGTCTTAATGGCCTAACTATTCCAGTTGAGGTTTCCATTTAGTATGTAAAATTCAGATTTTCTTTCCTATTCACCCATTTGCAGGTACATGAATTGGTCCATGCTCATTTGAGCAGAAAAAGATTAATATTCCCAAATGTTCAAATATTTTGGGCATGAAGTGTTTTTTAAAAGGTTATAAAATTTATAGATGTAATCTATTTGCTGATTATTAGGTACAAAACAGGAGTGTTCACTTTTTCTTAAGAACATCCCAAATCCAAAGGAGGGGCCGCAGCGGGTAGTAGAGAAAGAAAAGGCGGTCAGGCAGTTGAATCTGGGCCCAGTTGGTGTGGTGTGTCCGAAGGCGAAAAAGGAGGTTAAACTTAAAAATTGGGGCCCTTCGCAGGCTGAGGTGGTAGGGCATGTCCCGGAGCTTGTCCAGGCTTTCGGTGCTTTTAAGTTCCCCAAGTGCTTTCAGTGGTTTTTCGATGAAATATTTTGAGATTTGATCGGTTTTGATTTCCCCGGCATTTTCAGGTACCCGGTAGATCAGGTGGCTCATGAGCCGGGCCTGTTGATGGCATCTGACCAGTCCGAGACTTTCCATCTGCTCTTTTGCTTTTCCCCGGGCCTCTGTATCGGTTAGGGTCAAAAGGGTGCTGAAATCCAGCAGCCAGTTGAGCCGGCACCATTGATGGCGGGCCCCGTGTACCGCCAGGTAGACCAGGTAATCTTCGTCGCTTAGGGTGTTGACCTGGTGACCGTTCAGGTCGATCCTGCCCGATCGCTGGTAAAGGCCTTCAAAGTCGAGAGGCAACAGGCTTCGGGGATTGGTCAGGTTCCAGTGCAGCTCCAGGTGCACCCCTTTTCCCCTGTTGTGAAAGCCGTAGTGGTGGCTGATGCCGTAATTCTGCCTGGTTTGTTTGGGGGTAAGGGAGATGGCCGGGTAGGTCATGTGGTAGCCCCTTTCCCTTAGCAAATCCGCTGCTTTTTCTACGTATTGCAGGGGCATCAGCAGGTCGATGTCGATGGAATTTTTTGCGGTCGGGCTTCCGTAAAGCTCCTGTGAAAGGACAATGCCTTTGGAAAAGATGACAGGGATGTCTTCTTCATCAAAAAGCTCCTGCAGGTGGATGGTTTGTTCTATTTGCCGGAGACTGCGACGGGTGTGCTGAAAATTACGGGCTTTGATTTTTTTGTAGGTTCCTTCCGGGATCTCTGCTTTCAGTTTCTCCAGGACAGGGAAAACAAGCGAAGTCAGCTTGTGGCTGGCCATAAGCTCGGCCAAATGGTCCCAGCGAATTTTTTCCCATTGGATTTGCCTGCCGCTAACATCAATGTCTTTAAGATCTTCATTTGCAGACTCATTATTTTCAGTGTGTTCGTTATCAGTCCTTTCCTGTTTCAGCTGCTTTATTCCGGCCTTGCCGGAAAAATACAACAAAAGCCTGAGTTCCGGAGAATATGATTTCACGATATGTTGAGGGTCCTCAACTTTCATTTTTTTCGAGCTTCTCCAGTTGGTACATCAGCAGCATCAGCGAGCTTTGAAAGGCTTGGGGATTGATGCGTTCATTGGTGTTTTCATCGTAATTAGCAATTCGCTCCAGCATGGTCAGCATCTTATCATAATCCACATAATGCTTGATGGGGCTATTTCGGGCTTTTTCGATGAGCTCGCGCATGGCGGGGGTTTCTTGTTTGTATTTTAT
>CAJXLE010000245.1 GCA_913055895.1 uncultured Bacteroidota bacterium
TGAATGAGTGAATGAGTGAATGAGTGAATGAGTGAATGAGTAAATGAGTGAATGAGTGAATGCGTGAATGCGTGAATGCGTGAATGCGTGAATGAGTAAATGAGTGAATGAGTAAATGAGTAAATGAGTAAATAAGTGAATGAGACAATGTGTAAATGAGACAATGTGTAAATGAGAAGATGAGAAGATGAGAAGAGGAGCAAATATCAAATGGTGGGGTACGGGAAGGGATGATCAGTCCAATACCTGGAGGACGAGTCCTTTCAGGTATTCGCCTTCGGGATGGTAAATGCTGACGGGATGATCGGGAGGCTGGCTCATCTGGCCAAGGATGCGCACCTGGCGGCCGGTGTTGGCCGAAGCGGTAAAGGCCATCTTGCGGAAATTCTCCCGGCTCATCACCTGTGAACAGGAAAAAGTAAAAATAACGCCCCCGGGTCGTGTTTTTTCGATCGCAAGGCGGTTGAGTTTCTTGTAGCCCTGGATGGCATTGGGAAGTACGTTGTAATGCTTGGCAAAAGCAGGGGGGTCGACAACCACCAGGTCGAACTGCCGTTGGCCTTCACGCAGATAGTCGAAAGCATCGCGGGAGATGACCTCATGGGCGATCTTGTCGCCAAAGTTGAGCTTCATGTTTTCCTCTGCCATCTCGCTGGCAAGGCGGGAGCTGTCGAGCGAGACCACCGACCTGGAGCCACCTGCCGCAGCATATACCGAAAAACCCCCTGTATAACCAAACAGGTTCAACACGTCGGCATCCCGGGCATAAGACTGCACCAGCCGCCGGTTCTCACGCTGGTCGATGTAAAACCCTGTTTTCTGGCCTTCGCTCCAATTGACCCGGAAAGAAAGTCCATTCTCTTTTACCGTCTGCTCGGGTGAGACACCCAGCAGGTAGCCGTCCTGGCGTTCGACATCGGCCTTGTGGGGCAGGGTGGCAGCACTTTTGTTGTAGACCGATTGCAGGCGCCTGCCCATGATCTCACGAAGCAACTCGGCAAAAGTTTCCCTGAGCAGGTACATCCCTACCGAATGGGCCTGCATCACTGCCGTGCCGTTATAATAATCCACCACCAGTCCTGGCAGGCCATCTCCCTCCGCATTGATCAGCCGGTACACATTGGTCTGGCGGCTGTCGGTCAAACCCAGCTTATCTCTTAAGTCTACCGCCTGGCGGAATTTCTCTTTCCAGAAAGATTGATCCACCGGCCTGTCAACAAACGAGAGGATGCGCACGGCAATGGTGCCGGGCTGGTAATGCCCCAAGCCCAGAAACTGATCCTTGTTGTTGTAGACTTTCACCACATCCCCCTCTTCAAAGGAGCCTTTGGTCTTTTTGATTGCTCCGGAAAAGACCCAGGGATGGTAGCGCATCAGCGACTGGTCCTTGCCCGATTTGAGTATGATATGAGCGGTTTCTGTCATCACTTACAAATCTTTCATCACCTGGTACAACTTATAGCACACCCATGCGTCGGTGGCGGCATAACGAACCTGCTTGGGGCCCAGATTCTCGGCCTCCCAGTTGGAAAGTCTTTTGGAGCGCGACTTGGATATTCTGTACTTCAAAAACTTACCGGCCAGCTTTTTAAGACCATTGTGGGGTACAGAATGCTCGTTGGCCATGTCCTGCAGGTCGATGAACCCGGCAGGTTCAAAATCACCCAGCCGTTGCAGTCCGCTGACATCATCCCTCAGGGCCAAGCCAATCTTCAGTATCCGCTCATCTTCCAGGATATCCCTGACAGCTTGCGGCAGTCCGAGGTAATTCAACCTGAACAGGAAAGCCTGATCGGCCGTAGCCAACTGCAAAAGCGACACTTCATAGTTCTTGCCCTTTTTGAAGGATGGCCGGGTTTCGGTATCAAAACCCAGGATATCAACCCCATCCAACATTGGCATGGCCTGTTCGAGCTTATTTATGGTGTCTATTAAAAAAATTTCCCCGTCAAATTCCTTACGGGGCAGCTGCTTGATTTCTTCATCTGTTATGGCAGACTGATGTTTCCTCATCACCGGTCGTTCTTTTTATATTGATCCCTGGTTTTCTCAAACAACCAACCTCCCCGGGTGGTTTGCTCGTCCTCATCCTGTGGGGCCTGTTCATCACTGGATGCAGGCTCTTCCTCCTCCAGGTCTTCGTCGCTGAAGAAAAGACGGTGGAGCGTGCGCAAAGCACTCAGCAGTTTGGGTCCCCAGTATTCTTCAAAATTCATGCGCACCTCCCACAAGGCATCCATCATCACCTCCTCATTGCCCATGCCGTAGAGGGTGACAAAATCCTTCAGGTCCTGGTAGACATCGGCAAAATTATCGGCCAGGCTCACAATGCTCACATCCTGGTACTCCTTGGCCACCGGGTCGTACACATCAACATAATCATCGTGGTATCCCAGTTTGGTATGTACCTGGTTGTATATCCTGTGCCAGTCGGTTTCTTTGACGAACTTCTCATTGACATTTTCGGTGGCATGGGTGATCTCGGGCATATTGGCCACGGCAGCGTAAAGGCCGGAGAAAAGCCTGATGGCTTTCTGAATGAAATCCACCTTGCCAAAGTTGGCGGTGCTTTCAACAAAGGTGCAGTATTCGGCAGCCCTGGTCACAAATGCGCTGACCATCTCGTCGTTGAGTATTTCTTCAGGGGTATTTTTCATCATAGGTTACAAATGAATGGGCAAAAGTATAAATTTATCCCAAAGAGCAGAAACGAATAAAGTGGAAAAAATTTTATCTGCACGCAACTTTATCTGATCCGGCTGCATCTATTTAATGAATCACCTCCATTAGCATCGGCTCCAGGCAGGATAGAGTATCTTCCTTAACTTTTACCTGCCTGGTTTTTTTTATGGCTCCAGGCCAGTTTTCCATCGGGCGATGTTTTGATCCTGCCGTTGTCCATCAGCCATTCAACAACCTTCACCACCTTATTTTCGGGCCACGACAAGTCATCCACTAAGGTTTCGGTGGACATCTCGCTGCTTTCAAGCCTGGAGCGGATCTGTTCGTGTATCCGGTCAAACTCTTGATACCCCAGGTTGAGCTCCTTCTTTCGCAGGCACACATCGCAATGTCCGCAAGGTTGGGTGTCGTCCTCCCCAAAGTATTCCAGCAGCACCTGGCTGCGGCAACGGGTAGTGTTGGCTGCGTAATGGAGCATGTGGCGCAGCTTTTTGATGTAATGCTCCTTGCGCCGGGTATACTTCTCTTTGGAGATAAGCAGGTTCCTCTTATCCAGTCGCTCTTCGGTGTACACGATCATGGGCGTTTTGCGGTAGGGAATGTAATCCAGGATCCTGAGTTTTTTGAGCTGGATAAGGTACTTGACAATAAGATCCTTGCTGGTGTTAGCCTTGCGTGCCATGGATGATTCATCAATCTTGACATAGTCGGTGAAAACCCCGGTATAGGAGCGCAGCAACAGCTTGATGAAGGCATCGTAACCGGCTTTGGTAAGCTGGAAGTTGTAGAGTTCGTCGCGGTTGACTGTAAAATGCACTTTCGATTTGTTGGAGAGCTCATCGGTCAGCTCCAGGTAGCCTTCCTTCTGCAGAAAGTCGACGCTGCTGTATATGGTGGACAGGCTGTAGTGGTAGCGGGAGGCAAAATCGGAGACATTGAAGTCGAAGGCCATATTTTTTCCTCCTTCCAGGGGTATCTGGAAATAGTTGGCCAGGGCTTCATAGACGGCTTTGATGTCTTTTATTTTGGGAAAGTTCCTGCGCACACGGTCGGCTGCCCTGGAACGATCGCCCTTGTTATACAGCAGCACGGCATACGCCCTCTTCCCGTCACGCCCGGCCCGTCCGGCTTCCTGG
>CAJXLE010000246.1 GCA_913055895.1 uncultured Bacteroidota bacterium
TCGGCCAGGGGGTCCATCAGGCGGCGACCAATGGAGACGGCCCCCCGGACGGTGACATCGTAGTCGGGCAGCTCCTCACGTGCTTCCCTGGATGCCGAATAGACAGAGGCTCCATCTTCGTTTACGATGAACACGCTGAGATCCTGGTCGAAACGGAGCTTGCCTATGAACTGCTCTGTCTCCCGGCTCGCTGTTCCGTTGCCAATGGCAATGGCTTCTATCTTGTGAGAGGAGGCCAGGGTGGTGACTTTTTTGGCTGCCTGGCGGGTCTCTTCCTGTGGTTTGTGGGGATAGATGGTTTCGTTATACAACAGGTTACCCTGTTCATCAAGGCATACCAGCTTGCAGCCGGTACGGTAGCCCGGATCGATGGCCATCACCCTTTTGCGACCCAGGGGTGGGGCAAGCAACAGTTGGCGCAGGTTTTCAGCAAACACGCGTATGGCCTCTTCATCGGCTTTTTCTTTGTAGTAAGCCTTCATTTCATTTTCCATGGACGGGGCCATCAGCCTTTTGTAGCTGTCTTCGATGGCCTGTTCCACCTGCCGGGTGCTTTCGTTGTTGTTTTTTAGATAAAGTCTTTTCAGTCTGTGGAAGGCTTCTTCTTTTTCAGGTTGGATGGAGAGTTTCAGGATGTCTTCCTTTGCTCCGCGCATGATGGCCAGGTAACGGTGTGAAGGGGCTTTTCTTAGGGGTTCCGACCAGTCAAAATAGTCCTTGTATTTTTGGCCCTCTTCCTCCTGGCCTTTGGCTACTCTCGAATAAAGGAAAGCCTGGTAATGGAAGAGTTTGCGGATTTTGCTGCGGGCCTGCTGACCCTCGTTGATCCATTCGGCGATGATGTCGCGGGCGCCCTGGAGGGCTTCTTCTTCATTGGCGACCTGCTCGCCGGTGAAGCCGGCGGCTTTTTCCCGGGGGCTGGTCTGCTGCTGCGATAAAAGAATCGTGGCCAGGGGTTCCAGACCTTTCTCACGGGCCTTGGTAGCCCGCGTTCTTTTCCTGGGTTTGTATGGCAGGTAGATATCTTCCAGTTCCTGCAGGGTGGAAGCCTGGTCTATTCTTTGTTTTAATTCTTCCGTGCGTTGTCCCTGCTCATCGATGGTCTTCAGGATGGTTTCCCGGCGTTTTTGCAGTTCCTTCAGTTTTTCGGATTGTTCCTGTATATCGGTGATCTTGGTTTCATCAAGGTTCCCGGTTTTCTCTTTTCTGTAGCGGCTGATGAAGGGGATGGTGGCACCACTCTCCAGCAGGGAGAGGGTGTTGGCCACCTGCCATTCCTGCACCTGCAGCGACAAGGCAATGGCCGAAGCAAATGATTGATTCATGATGATGGTTTTTAACCCTGCGAAGATAAAACAACTTTGTTATTTTATCTACTGCGTTGCCCTGCTTTGCTACACCGCCATCAAAACGCGCTTGGCGACTCCAGGGGCGCTCAGCGGGTTATCATGGTGGTGTAGCTTTTTTTCATCTTGGGTCGGCGTGGATGGTGGCGGTCATCTCTAGGTTTTCTTCCACCGCCTCTTCGAGTTTGACGATATAGTCGTGGGCTTCTTCCAGGCTCAGGGCCCCATCGAGGTGGATGTGGAAGGTGAGTTCCACGTGTTCCCCGTAACGGTGTATGTGGAGGTGGTGGGGCTTGGGGTCGAATCCGAGCGTTTCCAGGCAGGTTTTTTCAATCTTTGCAATCAGCTCGGCCGGAGGTTTTTCTCCCATCAGGGGATGCAACGCATCGCGTATGATGGTATAGGCTGCCCAGGCGATCATCAGTGCCACCAGGATACCCAAAACACCATCTATCCACCAAAAATATGGGTTCAAAAAGATGCCGATCAGTATGATAACCGAAGATAGGGAATCGGTGCGGTGATGCCAGCCATCGGCTTTCAGGGTGTTGGAGTTCACCTTTTTGCCTGCCCACAGAGCGTATTGGGCAAGGCCTTCTTTAACCGCAATGGAGGCAACCATGGCTATTATGCCAATGGTCCCGTACTGTGCTGCTTCGCGGTCCTGTATCCTGTGGATGCTTTCCGTCAGAAAGCTATAAGCGATCAGGGCCAGCAACACCCCGATAAAAAGGGAAGCGATCAGTTCGGCCCGGCCATGACCAAAAGGATGTTCTTTATCGGCGGGCTTTTTGGATATTTTCATTCCCACCAGCACAATCCCCGAGCTCAGCGAGTCGGAAAGGGTGTGCCAGGCATCCGCTATGATGGCCACCGAGCCGCTGACCATTCCGGCCCAGTATTTGAGCACAAACAGTCCCACGTTGCCGGCAATGGACAACCAGCCTTCGGTGTTTCCCAGTTTGGTTCGGTTGTATTTGGACATAAAGGGATGGGGTTATGAATACATTGATGTGTGCAAAATAAATAAAAAAGGCCTGAAAATTTCAATAACCTTCATTGGTTTGAAGATGGAAGCCGATCACGGGGAAATGATGCCACGAAGGCTTTTAACCTTGGTGTTTGAGCACTTCCGCCGGGTTTTCCTTGTAACTGATGCGGGTACGAATCAATATGATGGCGGTTAGAATGACAATGGTGATGGCTGCTGAAGAGAGATAGATCCATAGGCTCACTGGTGTATGACTGGCATAGGTGCCAAGCCATCTTTCAGCGATCACCCATGTTACGGGCCAGGCTATCAGGTGTGAAAAAAGGATGATGCCCAGGAAGGATTTGAACATCAGGGCCAGGAGATTTTTCAGGGAAGCCCCGTGGACTTTCCGCAGGCAGAGTTCCCGGTTTTTTTGTTCTGCAAAGAACGAGGCCAGTCCAATGAGTCCGATGCATGCAATCAAAAGGGCCAGGACGGTCAAAAGGAGAAAAAAACGGCCAAACCGGGCTTCATTGATGTACTGTTGATCCAGGTGTTCTTTCAGCATTTGTGGAACAAAGGGTCTGGTGGGATTATACCGATTCCAAATCTTCTCAATATGGTTCAGGGCCCCGGCTGTTTGAGTATCTTTGACCCGTACGGCGATGATCCGGGCAAATTTTTCGGGTTGTGTGTACATGTCGATGATGAATTTGTTTTTGGGGTGGTGCAGGGAAAGCACATGGAAATCCGCACAAACCCCGATGACCTTTTCCTGTCCGTATTGTGATTGGATGCTTTTACCAATGGCCTGTTGATTGTTCCATCCCAGGCTTTGGGCCATGGTTTGGTTGATCACCACCGATTGGGTAAGGTCGTCGCGAAAATCGGGGGAGAAACCCCTCCCTTCCAGCATCTGTATCTGAAAGGTTTCGATGAAATCCCATTCCACAAGGAAAGTGGGATAATAATAATTTTTACCCTCCTCCAGGCCTTCCACCTGGTAGGCCCTGGTATTGTGGTTGACGCCCAGTAGATCTTCCATGCCTGTGACGTTTTGGATGTCGGGGTGTTGAAGCAGTTCCTGCTTGAATGCGTAATAACGGCTTGTCAGATTGCCGGCATTTTTGAACACAATGATCCGGTCTTTGTTAAAGCCAAGACGGGCATTCTTCAGATGTTGCAGTTGGGCGAAAGCCAGGATGGTGGCAATGATCAGGCAGGTGGAGATGGTGAACTGGCTGGCCACAAGCATTTTCCTTGGATTGAGTGATTTTTTCCTTGTTGTGGACTTGCTTTTAAAAAGGTCCATGGGTTGGTAGCCTGACAGGCAAAAAGCAGGGTATATACCGGCAAGAAGGCCGATAAATAGCAGCAACGATGTGATCACAGCAGGGCTGTAGCCGGTTATAAAGAAAGAGTGGGCGATGGCTTTATCGGTAAAAAGGTTGAACAAGGGCAGGAAAAGTTCCACCAGCAGGATGGCCAGGATC
>CAJXLE010000247.1 GCA_913055895.1 uncultured Bacteroidota bacterium
GAGATACGCAAAGATCCGGGAATGGAGAATACCATCATTGCTTTTCTCACGGCGCGTGGTGAGGATTATTCCCAGATCGCCGGCTTTGAAGCCGGTGGGGATGATTACATCACCAAACCCATTAAACCCAAGGTGCTGAACAGCCGGATCAAAGCCCTGTTGAAAAGATACAAGGAAAAAACCGGGCAAGCAGAACAGGATAAGGCGATCATCGCGACATCCGACCTTACCATCGACAAGGAAAAATACCTGGTTCAGAAGGGTGATAAGGAGCTGATCCTGCCGAAGAAGGAGTTTGAATTGCTCTTGTTGCTGATATCCAGACCGGACAAGGTTTTTACCCGGGAGGAGATTTTTTCAAGGGTCTGGGGGGAAAATGTGGTGGTGGGCGACCGTACCATCGATGTGCACATCCGCAAGCTCCGGGAGAAGATAGGTGGCGAGCACATCAAGACCGTTAAAGGAGTGGGGTATAAGTATGTGGATTGAAACGCTGGTTGGAATGCCGCAGGATGATGGTTTTAAGTTGAAAGCAAAGTGAAAGTTGACAGTAGACTTGAAAGTTAAAGGTTTGAGAGGATAAAAAAAAGAGCGCCCGACAGAGCGCTCTTTTTTTATCCCTGGTTTTGTCCCAATAGGATCTAATTCCTTCAAGCTGAATTAAACATTTTGGTCGACCTTTTCCTGGTTGATGATGAAATCTCTTTGTGATTTCAGCAGGTTGACCGTGTGCAGGGTGAAGTTTTTCATTTCGTTGAGCAGCTGCAGGTAAAGGATGCTGTTCTTGGTGCTGGTTTTCTTCTTCTTGATCCGTTTGATCTGCGATTTTCTATACTGGTCAATAAAACGAAGGGTCTCTTGTTGTTTGTTGACTACCGTGTCGTTCATTTCATCGAAGGCATTGTTTTCGATGATGTGCATGGTGTTAGTAAACAGCAGGGTGATTTGCTTGTTCAGTTCCTTGAGCTCACTGATCTGCTCTTTGTTCAGGCTCTTGTGTTGATTGGCAATGTGGTCGTAGCTGGGACCGGCGATAAAGGTCAGTGAATGGGCCATCTCGCGCAGGTAATCGGTTACCTGCACATAAAAGTGGCCTGTTTCTATATCGTCTTCCTGCAGTTTGCTCAGGGTATAATGCACATTGTTCTTGATGGACTTGGCCTCATCGTTGAGGCGTTCCACCTTCTTGTTGATCTCCTTGAGGTTCTTCCGGTCCTCCTTGGAAACGCTGGTGATGGTCTCGTTGAAGGTGTTGATCACCGTGTTGAGCATGTGGTTGATCTCACGCGTACATTTTTCCACCACGTTGCCTTCCTCTATCTCCTCTTCTGATAGTTCCTCCAGCTCTTTTTCGCGTTCGGAGCGTTTCTTGTGTATGGCATGGGTGCGGATAAGGAAGAACAGGGCCACCAACAGCATGCCGACAATGGCGATGATGCCTCCGTGGGTGATGATGTTGGCCACGATGAAAGCCACGGTGAAGGCGATAAGGGCCGTGAAGAACCATCCCCCGATCACCGTGATCACACCGGTGATGCGATATACTGCGCTTTCACGTCCCCAGGCCCGGTCGGCCAGTGATGTACCCATGGCCACCATAAAGGTGACGTAGGTGGTGGACAGGGGCAGCTTCAGTGAGGTGGCAAAAGAGATGATGATGCTGGCCACCGTCAGGTTGACCGACGCCCGTACCAGGTCAAAGTAAGCTTTATCTTCTTTGGTGTCTTTTTTGGGCTCGGCAGCGCCATTGAGTTCGAACCGTCTGTTGATCTGCCTTTGCCAGCTGCGGGGCATGACGGACCTGACAGAATGGTTGAATTCAATGACCTTGCGAACGATCAGGCGGGAAAAGGCTGAGGAGCCAAAACGCTCGTACCCCTCACTCTGGCGGCTCAGGTTGATCTCGGTCTGGGTTACCGAGCGGGCTTTTTTGGAGAAATACAGGGTGATCACCATGATGATGCCTGCCGAGAGCAGCAGGAAGGTGTTGGTTTTGACACTGCCTGTTAGTCCGTCCATCAGCAGGCTGTCGGGCGATACCCCGCCACCGGCTGCGGAGAAATCCTGGAAGGCTTTCAGGCCGGCTACCGGCACACCGATAAAGTTCACCAGGTCGTTGCCCGCAAAAGCCATGGCCAGGGCGAAAGTGCCTACCAGCACAATGCCCCGGAAGACGTTGATCTTTGAGAACCAGTAAAATATCTGTAATATGAGGCTCCATCCGAGAAAGCTGAACAGCAGGATGGCCATGGTGTTTTGCCTGATCCACTCCAGGCCGTTGTCTGTAATCAGCGAAGAGCCTTTGGCACCCTTGATGACAATGAAATAGGTGATGGCTGTGATGGCCAGGCCACCCCAGACAGCCCCAAAATACCTGAGGTACTTTTTGTATTGAAAAGAAAATATAAGCCTGACAAAGTACTGGACGATGGCCCCTATGATAAAGGCTATGATCACCGAAAGGAGTATGCCGGAGATGATGGCCAGGGCCTTGGTGGAATTGATGTATTCGCCCAGTGTGCCTGCCGTTTCTGCATCACTGCCCAGTTTGATCAGGGATACGGCCACCGACGCACCCAGCAGTTCAAAGACAATGGATACCGTCGTGGAAGTGGGCAGGGCAAAGGTGTTGTAGAGATCCAACAGCAGAATGTCGGTGAGCATCACCGCCAGGAAGATCATCATGATCTCCGAAAAGTAAAACAGGTCGGGATGGAAGATCCCTTTTCTGGCCACCTCCATCATGCCGCTGGAGAAAGTGGTACCTACCACAATACCTGCACTGGCGATGATCATGATGATGAAGCGTGGGGCTGCCTTGGATCCTAAGGAGGAGTTGAGGAAGTTAACAGCATCGTTGCTTACCCCTACAATAAGGTCGGAAATTGCCAGGGCAAAGAGAATGATTACAATGATCAAATAAATATTTTCCATCAATAAATAATTTTCAGAAACATAACTGTTTTTCTACTCCATGTGCAAAAGTAGAATTATTCAACATGATGGATGAAAGGCAAGTGTTAAATTTTCGTTAAATGTGCTGCAAGTTCCTTATTCATCTGCTTTTTAAGAATCCACTCTTTTTTGTAGCTTACATCGAAATCCATCAACCGCAGACTAAACCATGGCGCTGACGATGGGTCTTTCCCGGATTCTGACGGGTTGCATATCAATCATTATCGTAAGACAGGAGTTTGGTGGGAAAAATGATTAATAACCCTTTCACGGTTCTGTGATTTTCCTATATTTGACTTGTTGAACCCTAACTATGAGTGTTAACCGGGATATTTTAAGGTTTGAAGGGCATGTGGACGACCGTCAGGTGGACCGTCTTTTGGTGGACCTTCACGCCGGGCTTATGGAGATGAACCTTGCACTGCTCACCCGCAAGCGCATTTATGCCGTCTCGGTGGAATGTCTGGACAACATAGCCAAACATGCCGATGTGCAAAAGGAGGATAAAGGGTGGCTGCAGAGGTATCCGTCGATGTATTTGCTTCAGTCGGGTCCAAAGATCTTTACAATAACGGTGGGCAACCTCATTAGGAATGAGAAGATGGCATATATTGAGCAACAGTTGACCAGGCTCAACGCTATGACAGAGCAACAAATCCATGATCTTTTTAAAGAGACGATCCGGCAGGGGGCGCGTGTATATGAGGGGGGAGGCCAGGGCCTGGGCCTGATGGTGTTGGCCAGCCTCGTCTCGCTCGCGAAGCGCGAGGAGGTGGTCCACACGCCCGATCGGCGATTCGACTGGGACCACGACGCCCCACAGCTCCACCTCCTGCAG
>CAJXLE010000248.1 GCA_913055895.1 uncultured Bacteroidota bacterium
CAAGGCCCTTGAGACCCGAGTTATCGACTATCTCTCTCATAACCCGATCAAAACCCACAGGACCTGCGACGAGCCATACGCGAAGCTTGATTTTGCCGGTATCTCCCGCGAGGTCTTTGACTTCCATGATCAGATTCTTGATCTCTATAAAACCATGGTCGAAAAAGCCGAGATCCCTGAAGATCTGGCAAAAGGATTGGGCAAAGAACCATCCGAACTGTACCTTTCTGATGATTACCTGGCTGTCTTCGAAACGCAGCAAGACATTGCGGAAATGAAACCTGATCTCGGGCGGTTGAAAAAACTCGACTGCCGGGGCATCATCGTCACCGCTCCCGGCATACAGGCCGACTTTGTCTCCCGATTCTTTGCACCGGCCATAGGTGTCGATGAAGACCCGGTAACCGGCTCGGCCCATACCAAGTTAACCCCTTACTGGTCGAACCGGCTGGGTAAAAAAGAGCTCCATGCCGAACAGCTCTCACCACGTGGTGGCAGGATGATCTGCCGGCACCTGGGCAGGGAGACAGAGTTGCTGGGCCATGCCCGCAACTATATGGCAGGCCATATCTATACCAAATAGCCCCCGACCACTGCACACCAAATAGCCCCCGACCGCTGCACACCATAGCATCCGATCGATGGACACCTGTTCATTTATCATGAGCGCCCCTTCATCCTTCCGGCAAACGGCCCCACGCAGGAATATATGAGGCACTGTCAAAGGGGCTTTGCCAGCAAGGGTCATGGCAAAAAAACGGCCTCTCCAATACCAAAACTGCTCATAAAAAGGTTAAGCGATGGCAGTATGGCCTGTCGGCCCCTTATGCGATCCTTCCCATATTTGAAAGAATCATCCCCCCCCGACAAATCTGCCGGTCCCCTCTTTACAGAAAAGAATATATTCAGTATATTTAACCACGATGCATTGTATTACTTATCAAATCTAATTATTATGGCTGCAACCAAGAAGATCAAAGGCGTAATTGGAATATTAACCGGTGGCGGGGATGTGCCCGGCCTCAACCCTGCCATACGTGCGGTAACCATCAGAGCCCTTCGTGAAGGTTATAAGGTAATCGGTATACGGAGGGGCTGGGCCGGTTTGCTGGAACTGAACAGGGACGCCGAAGACGATGATTGCGAGTGTTACATGGAGCTCACCGAGAATGTTGTCAACCGCGCAGCCCGTACCGGCGGGACCTTTCTGCACAGCTCCAGGGTCAATCCCGGTAAGGTGCCAAAAGACAAGGTTCCCCAGCATTATAAAGACAAGTACCAGGAAGAGGTGAACGACCTGACAGATGAAGTTCTCAAAAACATCGACTACCTGAACATCGACTACCTGATACCTGTGGGGGGCGACGACACCCTCTCCTACGCAGTGAAGCTCTACCGCAAAGGAGTTAAGGTAGTGGGCATCCCCAAAACAATGGACAACGATGTGGCAGGGACGGATTACTGCATTGGGTTCAGCACGTGCGTGACCCGGACCATCATGATGACCAACATACTGAGAACCACCGCCGGGTCGCACGAGCGCGTCATGGTGATGGAGGTTTTCGGCCGTTATGCTGGTTTCACGGCCATGCTGCCAACCATGGCCGGAGCTGCCGACAGATGCGTAATCCCCGAACACCGCTTCGACATCGAACACCTCACCGAACTGCTGATGAAAGACCGCTACAAACATCCCAGCAACTACTCAGTAGTGCTTGTCTCAGAGGGAGCCATGTTCGAAGGAGGAGAGATGGTTTACGAGAACCAGGAAAAAGACATGTACGGCCATGCCAAGCTGGGAGGCATAGGCGATCTGGTGTCGGACCAGATCAAGAAAATATCGCCCAAGTACAACAACGGCCAGAAAGTCGGCATCATCAACCAGAAGCTGGGCTACCTGGTGCGCGGCGGCGATCCCGACTCGATCGACTCCATCGTTCCCATGGCCTATGGAAACCTGGCACTCGACCTGATCCTGAACAACCTCCATGGCAGACTGGTGGTACTTAAGCACGGTCACTACGACAATGTGCCCATCGAAGTGGTGGGAAGCAAAAGCAAGAAGGTGAATGTGAAGGAACACTACAACGTCGACAGACTCCGACCAGAGTACCAAAGTTTTGCAATGAAGCCGCTGTTCATTATGACCAGCGAGGTGTAGGTGCAAAAGAAATACGTTGCCTATTACCGGTCCCAATGTCCAGGTAGAATATGCCGGCTGAAAAAAAAAATGCCAGCCATCCGGCTCGCTAAGTGGGGCCACCGGATTACCCGGAGCGCCTGAATATTCATATCACCGGATTAGAGGCCACCAAAATATAATGGTTGCACTCAAAGCGTCCGATATACACACAAAAAAAGCTGTTTTTCAAGGACAGCTTTTTTTATGTGTTCAAAATACTTGAATCCAGTGGGATTCCTGATGCAACCAACAGAGTCAGCTACGATTCAGGGGAACCGGATTTCTTCTCCTTCTCCTCCACCTTGATCTCGGTCATCTTTTCCTTCAGCTCCGGTGCATTGTCCTGCGGGTTCTTCTCCAGTGCCTTTTTCTTGATCTGGTTCTTCTTCCGAGGGCGTCTCACACCGTAAGAGTTTCTGAAAATCTTTCCTTTCTTGGTTTTTTGGTCTCCTTTACCCATAAAAAAAGAATTTGAGATTTTGGATTTTATTTGATTCTATTTTGAATAACCTATTGGCCATTTGGAACTTACCTGGCTAAACCGACCATCTGCTTTCGTGATAACAATGATCATTTTGTCATAGCCGCCTTACAGGTTTGTGTTTTAACTCATTGGCCTTGTATAATTGATCCCGCGATGATCTGCTGGTTCATTCACTGCCCACATGCAGATTTTTATCCGGCCGGGACAGAAAAGTTATTCAAAATGCGGCACAAAGATACAAAATATTCACGATCGTGAAAACTAGGAAGCCCATGGCTTACAAAACACCTATCGCAGGCGGTCGAGCGTAATCACCGAAAAAGGATAATCGTGCCGCTCATCTTTTTCGTGGTAATACCGGTCAACCTCTTTCCATTCATTGTCGTTGAGCTCCGGAAAAAAGGTATCCCCTTCAAACTCTGCATGCACGCGGGTCAGGTATATGCGATCGACACGCGGCAGGGCCATGCGATAGATCTTCTCACCCCCAATGATGAAGGGCTCCGGGTCGTGATGCACCTGCCGGAGGGCTTCATCCAGGGAATGCACCACCACACAACCTTTTGCATGATAGTTGTTGTTGCGGGTGATGATGATGTTCGTGCGCCCCGGCAGGGGTTTGCCGTACGACTCAAATGTACGGCGGCCCACAATGACATGATGGCCCCTGGTGGTGCTTTTAAAATGTTTCAGGTCGTCGGGCAAATGCCAAAGCAGGTCGTTGTTTCGTCCTATAACGTTATTTTCGGTGGCTGCTACAATCAGTGAAAGCATATGGTTGTCGGATATGGTTATACGGATACCTTCCCTTTGATGTGGGGATGGGGATTATAATTCTCCAGGGTGAAATCGGAATAGTCGAATGCAAACAGATCGGTTACCTCGGGGTTGATCAGCATCTGCGGCAATTGCCTCGGCTTACGGGAAAGCTGCAGTTTCACCTGCTCCAGGTGGTTCAGGTATATATGGGCATCACCCAGGGTATGGATGAACTCATATGGCTGCAGACCACTCACCTGGGCCACCATCATTGTCAGCAGGGCATAGGAGGCGATGTTGAAGGGCACCCCCAGGAAAAG
>CAJXLE010000249.1 GCA_913055895.1 uncultured Bacteroidota bacterium
ATGATCTTACCGCCTACAGCCTCCCCCTGGCCGTTGTAGGTAAAAGCACCAAAGCGGGGTGCATGTCCGTACTGCACAGTGGCCACATCGCCAATCTGCAGGGGGATGGATCCATCGTTTTTCAGCACAATGTTGCGAATGTCCTCCAGGGAACGGGTCAGCCCCTGTCCGCGCACAAAATAGGCCTGCCTGTTTTTCTCGATGTAACTCCCGCCCGTATTGGCGTTGTTCTTTTCCAGTGCTTCATAAATGTCGGTGATGGTGAGGTTGAAGCTCTTCAGCCGGTCGGGGTCAACGGCCACCTCGTATTGCTTCAGGTAACCGCCCATGGTGTTCACACCCACCACCCCGGGAATGTTGATCAGTTCTTTTTTAACGATCCAGTCCTGGATCTCCCTAAGGTCCATGGCACTATATGCTGTGTCGTATCCCGGTTTGGTAGAGAGCACATACTGGTAGATCTCACCCAGACCGGTAGTCATCGGCCCCATGGTTGGCTCTCCGGCGCCGGCGGGCAGTTTTTTTTCAGCGCTTTTGAGTTTTTCTTTCACCAGCTGGCGGGGCTTGTACATACCCATGTCCTCTTCAAAGACCAGGGTGATGTCGGACAATCCGAACTTAGAGACCGAGCGTATCTCTTTTAGTCCCGGCAGGTTCCCCATCTCCAGCTCGATGGGATAGGTGATCAGCCGCTCCACCTCTTCTGTAGCCAGGTCGGGGGTATAGGTGGTCACCTTAACCTGGTTGTTGGTCAGGTCGGGCAGGGTATTCAGTGGCAAATTGAAGGCAGAATAAATGCCCCAGCCAATCCAGGCAAAAACGAACAAACCGATGATGAATTTGTTTTTAACTGAAAATGAGATGATTTTATGGATCATGTATTGTTTTGCTTTATCCTTTTATTCGATGTGTTGTGGCGATCTTTTTCCGAATGCAGTGGTGAACAACTTCCGCTCTAACTTTTTCCTGCCGGGAGAGTGCACCCTTTTTGTACCTGATTTTCCAGGTAGATGACCGCTTAATTACATAGAAGCAATATAAGCCTTACATTTTCAATAAAGTGCCATGCAAGGGGGCAGGATCTTTACCAGTTTTTGGCAGTCGGTAGAATTTCAATAAGCTGTAAACCATTGATTAAAAGCTTGGAAAGGAGCCACGAACGATCCTGGCAGGGAGCCAACACCGATCTTAACCAGGTGCCTTACAACTGGTATACCCCAAAAAGGGCAACGCAACCTTCGGGCGAGCCGGAGTCATTCAGCATGCATGGGGCAGGGTACTATGAAAGGGCAGGGGGGTCTCTTAAAGAGTAGAGGTGGTCATAGCCATGAGCTATACGTTTAATGTCGGAAATTTCCCATTTGACGGTGGTGTGAATGGGTGTCGAAGGAAAGCCCTCATTGACAGGGGGAGCAACCAGGGGCTGGTATTTGATTAGTTGTGTCAGCTTGTGATGATAACCATCATCCAGCAGGTGGTTGAAAGAATGGCAATGGTATTCGGGGTTTTCGGATTCGTTGGCGTGGTGATGCGATTCAATGGGCAGGGAGTGGCCATGCGAGTGGTGTGAGTCGAAATGGTGGTGGTGGGGCACCAAAGCATGAGAGCCCAGCATCAGGATGGTTGCTGTGACAAATAAAAGTCTTATTTTGTGGCCTAAGCTCATCTTTTGGGCTTAAATTACGCACTTCCTCTATTTTAATAATCAGACTGCAAATCTGGTTAAAAGTTTATGCAACCGGTTTGCAAAATGGATCATTTGTCTTTTGCCACTACCCACACGCCATGCACAATACCGGGGATATAACCCAGCAGGGTCAACAGGAGATTAAGCCAGAAATGCTTGCCCAGTCCCACCTGTAGAAAAACGCCCAGGGGAGGGAGTATGATTGTTACGATGATTTTTATAAGTTCCATAATGCGTTCCTTTTGGTTGTTGGTGTTGTTATTTGTTAACCATTTGCTATTCAGTCTTATCAAAATAATACTGGGCTTTCTCTTCTTCCTGTAGCCGCTTGTAGATTTTACCAAGAAATTCAGCGTATTTGGGCTTTGGTTCCATTTTGTATAGTTTCAGAAAGTAATCGCGGGCTTTCTCGAAGGTGGGATACACCTCATCCAGCTTTTCCAGCAGCCGGTCGTACTGGCTGGTGGTTCGGTTGTTCTTGTAGGCGCTCATTTCCTTGACATAGGTGTCTTCGGCTTTCCAGAAATATTTTTTCCCCAGCCATTCCAGGGCTTTTTTATTGTTGGGTTCCAGCTTCAGGATTTTTTCAGCCATCCTGTCGGCCTTCTTTTGATTCTCCAGGTTTTTATTGGCGGTCAGATAACCCGTCAGCAGGTTCACATCGGATTGGGCCTGCTTCTTGATTTCCGGCCACAGGTTCACAGCCTTTTTCCAGTTCTCGCTTTCCACATAAGCCCCGAACAACCGTATGTTGATCGAATCGATTCTTTTTCCTTTAGGATATTTTTTATGGTAGTTTTCCAGCGCCTCCAGCTTTTTGGAGAGGTTGTCGATGGAATCGGAGATCTCTGCAAGGGTGAGATAAAGTTTGGGAGAAGGATGCTCCAGGTAATCAGCCCTTTCGAGATATCTCAGGGCTTTGTTGCTCTTTTTCATTTTCCATGCAGCCATGCCAGCCTTGTAATAGACAGCCGCCTCTGCCGTCTCTCCCTGTTTTTTATATTTTTCAATGACCTGATCGTAGGCCTGGAGTGCCTTCTCATAATTGCCCTCTTTATAGGCCGACTGCCCCTCGTTGGTGAGCTGTTGGGTGGCACATCCCTGTATGATCAGGAAAATGAGCATTACCTGTATGATGGATGTGAATCTCATGATCGCGTTCTTTGATGAAGTTGGCAAATCTAGAATAAATTTTCGGTTTGTATGAAAATCGGGATGCGTTACTGTTTTTTTCGTCATCCCAAAATTGCTCATACGATTATGATCGCGTTATGTTAGGGTGTTAAATTAATAGGTGCATAGACAGGACTGGGCCATTCAGCTTGCTGGCCCTGTTTGCTTGCCTGGTGCCAGCTCGTTGATGCCGGAATCGTGCAAGAGCCTTCTCACTTATGGGAAATTTGAGATTGCGACACCAGAAAACAAAAACACCCCTCAGCGGTAAGTGGTTGTTAATCAGTCGGCCTGACCTGAACGGCATAAGCCTTCCGGGGGTTTTTCACAAGCAGTTGGTCCATTTCTGCCCGGCTAAACCCGTTTTCTTTCAAGGCTGGGATCAGATGCTCAAAAAGATCGGTATATCCGCGGAAATCCCCGCCGTTGTCCTCGCCTGGTGTGTACCAGCCGGCATCATGTGAGAGGAGGACTTTATTCAACAGGCCTTCCTTTTTAAGTTGGGACAAACGATCGACAAACCATGCAATTCTTCCCTGTTTATCGGAATTCTTCGGAGATGTTTCCTGGATATTGTCCAGGGAGATCCATGCACCCTGGCGGGCGGCCCGGATATATCCATCCATGGTGCCTTGCTGCGCATGGGTCCAGACAAAGGCTTCTGGAGAAACACCCCTGTTTTTCAGCACTTTTATTTGGGCAAATGCCGGTGTACTGGGTCCGGTATGGGAAACGATGGTTAAGCCGGTTGCTTTGTGGGTGATTGCGGCTGCTTTGATGAGTTTGGCGTCTAGGGATGAGAGGGTATCTTCAGGATCCACTCCAATCTTTATAAACCCCGGATGTACATCACTCCCGTCAATTCCATTTT
>CAJXLE010000250.1 GCA_913055895.1 uncultured Bacteroidota bacterium
GTTGACACAATACAAAGCAGCTTCAACAATGTTAATGTCTCTTCTGCCGGCCATTTAACCGGGGGCATAACAGGAAAGGTATAGTTCTTCTTTTTTGCCCGCTTTTTCATGTTCTCATAGGAGTCCTGCGGTTGAAGCTCGGGATCGTTCGGCTGAATGGCAATGACAGGGTACCCTTTTGGATCAAATTTCTTGTCGATGTTGATGATGCGTTGCTCCCAGGCTTGTGCATAGGGGCAGTGGTTGCAGGTAAAGATGACGATCGCTCCCTTTTCATCACTGTAGTCGGAAAGCGACACATACGATCCGTCGACATTTTTCAGCCTGAAATTCATGGCTTCATCTCCGATGTCATACCCCTGCCCAAGGGCGAAGGGTACGAGCATCAATCCGAATAAAACACTCAATACTGCTTTTTTCATGGTTGGTTCATTTTTGATTCGATAATATCTTTTAGTTCGCTGTAGGTAATGGTTCCTGCGTGAAAGTCACGTGAGCCGCCCTTGTAAACGATGGTTGCCGGCAGCGCACCTGACCATTGGGGGCTCACCTTATCGATCCATGAGTTGGTGTCGGGGTCGTCCAGCACCACCACCCTCGAGCGGATGCTGTGTTTATCCATGAAATTGCGCACCCTTTTCAACACGCTGCCTCCGAAATCCATGCTGGTGAGTATGATCTCTACAGGCTGGCCTGCATATTCCTCCTCCATCTTTCTGAACACCGGCATCTCCTTTACGCAGGGTGCACAGTAGGTGGCCCAGTAGTTGACCACATAGGTGGTGTCGTTGTCTTTTTCCAGCAGGTGGCTGTAGTCTTCAAAACTGTTATACACCGGGATTTCCTGGGCCACGGCCCCGCTTACCATAAATATCAATGCAAGAGAAACAAGGAGTGCTTTCATGGCACAATATATCCGGTTTTTTTGGTAAAACATGTGTTTTGAGTGCTGGTCTGAATCAGCCCATCAGAGGAAACACCCGAAAGCCTTATTTGTTTATTCTAAATAATGACGTTGTACCTCTCAAAGCAGGCAGCCTCCCCGAGACTCTTCCCTGGTAAGCAGAATGCCGCCATGATTTAAAGATGTTGTTGGCAGGTAGCATAATTGTTCCTGAAGTGGAGCAGGTTGTATAAAAATTATTGGATGGTTGCCCTGTGGTTTTTCCGGGCAAAGGCGAAGTGGAGGATCAGCAGCATGGCCAGGGGCAACAGGATGGCCAGCGCGGTGGAGCCCTGGTAGCCAATGATCAGGTATCCGATGCAGGCGGCCAGGAATACAGCGATGCTCTGAAAAATCTGGGTTTTGATGTGGTATACCGGGGTGATCTTACAGGCGGCGGCCGACATGACGGCCTTCTCGCTAAAGGGTATGACATGTTCGCCCGAAAAGGCCCCGGAGATGACAGCAGCCGAGACCACCGGTATCATATCCTGCATGTTGCCGGCAACGGCCATCTGGAAGGCGATGGGCATGACAATGGCCATGGAGCTCCAGCTGAAGCCTGTGGCGACGGTGATCAGCATGGAGACGGCAAAGATCAGAACAGGTATCATCCCGGGCTGAATGAACGACGAGACGGCACCGGTGATGTAGGTTCCTGTTCCCAGCTCCATCGATACCGCTGAAAGGCCCCCTGCCAGGATGATGACCAGGCTCACCCCGGTCATCTCATGCAGCCCTTTTACAAAATGCCTGGCCATCCTGGCTGCCGGGATGACCCGGTCCCTGCTGAGCAGGAAGAAAGTAACGGCCAGGGCCAGGATGGTGGAGATGATCAGTATGTCCACGGAGGGTGCTGCTCCAATGATGCGGATCAGTGTCACCGGTTCTCCTTTTTGCCGGAGTATCCAGGTGCCCGTGACCAAAAGGGCCACCACGGCAAAGCCCACCAGGGTGATGATGGGTGCCAGCAGGTGGTGAAGCCTGGAACGGTGGTTGTTGATTTCCTTTTTTTCCTGCAGCTGGTAGGTGGCGTTGTCGGCGCGGTAGCCAAACCACCGCCCCGTGTAGGCCACCACAAAAGCCATGATGATGGCCAGGAAGGTGTAAAAATGGTAGGGCAGCGATTCCAGGAAGAAAGTGGTGATGCTTTTGTCGATACCCGCTCCTTTGCCCGCCTGTGCCATCACCGAGCCTTCAAAAGAGGCCCAGGTGGAGACGATCATGATGCTGGCCATGATGGCCACCACATCTACCATGTAGGCCAACATGGCCGGGGTGACGCCGTTCCTCATGTTGATCTTGCGCATGGAAGCGCCGCTGATCAGCACGTTGGCGTAGTCGTCGAAAAACAGGCACATGCTCAGGCCCCAGGTGGTGACCCGCGACTTGCGGGGTGTGTTCAGACGGCCGGCCAGGCGATCGGCAAAATGTGAGTAGGCCCCACTGCCGGCTATGATCTCCAGCATACCCCCGATCAGGACCACAAAAAGGACGATCTTCAGACGCTCCCAGTCGGTGAAGGCTGCCAGAAGAAAATCGAAGCTGTTTTCGAAAAATGCCGGTAAATGGTAACGGGAAAGAACCAGGGCGCCACCTACGATGCCCAGGAAAAGGGCCAGGCTCACCCGGTGGGTGCTCAGGGCCACCACGATGGTGATCAGGGCGGGTATCAGTGAGAGAAATTCATATTCCATGCCCTCCATCAATCGTCGATGTTGAATCCCCGCTGGTTCAGCCTGTCTTCTTCGTCGTGGGTCATCACCTTGATCAGACCGCTCTCCAGTCCATGTATCTCGATGCCGTAATTGCGGTAGGTCTGCAGGGCATTGATGATCTCGCGGGTGACGATCTGGCCTGGCACCAGCAAGGGTATGCCGGGGGGATAGGGCGTCACCATGCGCGAAGAGATCCGGTTCTCGGTATCCTCCAGTGGCAGCTCCTCGGTGTCGGCATAGAAGCTGTAACGGGGCCGGTAGCGGATGGGTGACACCTTCAGGTTGAACTTTTTCAGGATCTTTTCACTGCCGTTGGCCCGGCGGTTGCCGGTGCGCTTTTCTATGTTCTCCAGTGCCAGGTAAAGCCTGTTGATGCGCGAATAGGTGGCACCGATGGTCAGCAGGATCGTGATGGTGTTGAATGTGGATTTCTCGATCTGTATGTTGTGCTTGGTCAGCAAGATGTGTTCGATCTCTTTGCTGGAGTAGCCCGACTTGCTGATGTCGATGGTGATCTTGGTGCGGTCGAGCCTTATGTTGTCGTCCCTGATCTCGGAGCTGATCATGTCGTCCAGGTCCAGCACCCTGAACTTCTTGAGGGAGTTGATGGACCGGCGCAAAAGGTCGGAAAGCTCCAGCACCCGCTGCAGCAAGGTGTAGCCCTCCATCACCATCTGCTTGCGGGCTATATCCAGCGATGCTATCATGGGGTACTGCGGGGAGGTGGACGTGTGCATGTTGAAGTTCTCCATGAAGAAATCCTGGATGTCTTCAAAGTCGGGGTCGTTGACGTGGATCATGGAAGCCTGCGAAAAGGCGCTCATCGTTTTGTGGGTCGACTGGGTGGAATAGTCGGCACCTGCAGCCATGGCCGAAGGATAAAATTCGCGGTGGAAATTGGCGTAGCCGTACCAGGCCTCATCGACGATCACCTTGATGCCCCTGCTGTGCGCCTCTTCCACTATGTCTTCGATGTCGTAGATCAGCCCGTCGTAGGTGCAGTTGGTGAGTATGATGGCTTTCAGGTTCTTTTTGCGGGCCAGGGCATCATCCATGGCTTCGATGATG
>CAJXLE010000251.1 GCA_913055895.1 uncultured Bacteroidota bacterium
CCAGTATGAATGCTTATGAAGCGAACAAAAAAAGGTTGCTTCGCATGGCGTGCAACCTTTTTCTATGTGCAGGAAATGATGGAGGAACATAGTTCCGGCATCCATTTCCTGCTCGATTTGTGCTTGCCTTTCAAAAAGCGCTTATTCTCCCTCGCTGGCTTTTTTGCGACCAATGAAATAATACACCAGCAGCCCGATGCCACCGAAAAGCAGTATCATTGAGAAATAGGATACTTCATCATCCAGGGCTGTGAATTCTTCCAGGATGTTGCCGATCAGGGCACCCAGGGCCAGTCCTATCAGCAGCAGGGCGAATTTGAGACTGGGATTGACGTTGGTCTCCATATTGAAGATTTTGGCATCGCGGCCGCTTTCAATAAGGGCTTGTCTTTCTTTTCTGCGAACTGTAAGATACACGATTCCGTATATCATTGCCCAAAGTCCGAGTGGTACTAATGTTCCTTCCATGACTTATGATTTTTGGGTTATTAAATGCTTTTGTTTACTTGGACGCTGCCTGGTGATAAGCGGTTACAGGTTGCGGGTGAAAATTTGGGGAAATGATTGAACGTTCGAGAAAAGAAAGGCAAATGAAGGAGAGGTTTTAAGGGGAGGGCTGTGAAGGATAGACCCTTAACCCGCCAATGCATGAAGGCTTAGAAGAAAGAATATGATCCTGGCGGGAAAACACACTAAGCAATGAATGTGCTGTGTTTTTGGGTTATCAGAAATGCTGTAAGGTATTATGATAATCGGTTAATATGATTAAAGGACCATATGATTAAAGGAAAATGCGACAGGTGTATTATTTACCATCGGACAATTTGGTAAGAGAGCAGGTTGATAAACGAACAATAGACAATTCAGCATGTCTTCAAAAAAGGATGCCTTTTAATTGACTGACAAACAAATTTTTTATATGTTGGGTTGGATAATAGAGTCCTGAGGTTGTAACCAAACTTCCCTGGATGGCGTCATAGGATATAAACCATAAAGATAAGGCATCAAATTATTTTTCCGGCATGAACAGGACAAAAGACGAATACTACATACAAAGGGTTCTCCAGGGGGATCATTCGTCATATGCCATGCTGGTGGAAAGACACAAGGATATGGTATATACCCTGGCCTTTCGGATGCTTAAAAACCGGGAAGAAGCAGAAGAAGTTGCACAGGATGCCTTTCTCAAGGCATACAGTTCATTGAAAAAGTTCAGGCGTGATTCAAGGTTCAGCACATGGTTGTACAGGATTGTCTACAACCTTTGCGTTTCACGTCTTCGCAAAAGCAAGAAGCAGATACATTCGCTGGATGAGCCTGACCGTCAGCCTGAATTGCAGGATACCAGTTACAGGATGGACAGCCTGGAAGAAGCCGACAGGCAAAAATTTATACGCCAGGCACTGACCAACCTGGCCTATGATGAGCAAACCGTGCTGACTCTGTATTACCAGGATGATCTGCCTGTAGCTGAGATCGCCGAGATTACACAGATGACTTCCTCGAATGTGAAGGTAAAACTACACCGTGCACGAAAGAGGCTGCATGCCCAGCTGGGCGATATTTTGAAACAGGAAATAAATTCGCTGTTATGAATGCAAACAACAACGATCTGGATAAGAATACCCGCAAATGGATGAGCGAATCGGGACTGGAAAAGCCGGATTCCGATTTCACCCATCGGGTTATGGAACAGGTAGAAGCCAAGAAGAAACGGTCTCCCCTCAAGAGCAACGGCAACATATGGCACATACTGCTGGCTGTGTTGGTACCACTGGCTTATTTTGGATACAGCTACAATGCCGGAGGTGGGGTGGCCGGTGGTTTTAGCCTTCAGACCGAGCTGCAGCCTTATATCAGGCTTTTTCATCTTGTCGTTGAAAAACTGGCCATAGACATGTCGGCCCCTCTGGTGCCCTTGGCCATCGCGGCTATTGTTGCGTTGCTGGCCTTCGACCGGCTGATCCTCCGTTCTCTGTCCTATAACAGGTAAACAAAAGCAGTTGGTGTCACTTGCATCCTCATTTTACAGCCAGCCTGTGGTTGTTTGATGAGGTTTTTTTATTTTTACGGATGGATTATATGGATGCCATTTGCAGATCCGGTTTCAGCCATTTCCAGGCTGACTTTATTTGTTGAACCTGGATTGCTTTTTTATGCGATTTTTTGATTCATTTATTGTCAAATGACACTTTCTTTCCCACTGCGAGAAGAACGTGTCAGTTGTAATCAAAATGTTTTTTCCTAAAAGCCAGTATGAGATTATGAGTTTTTCAATGCCTTCGTTCAATGTGCGTGTTTATGCCATCATCCTGAATGAACAGCAACAGGTGCTTCTGACAGATGAATACCAGATGGATATGAAGATGACCAAGTTTCCCGGAGGGGGGCTCCAGTATGGTGAGGGTACCATCGACTGCCTGCACCGGGAAGCCCACGAAGAGTTTGGCCAGGACCTGGAAATAACCGGACATTTCTATACGCTCGACTATTTCCAGCCATCACTCTTCAACAGCCAGCACCAGCTGTTGAGCATTTATTATAAAGCACGTTTTCCCGAACCTGTGCGCTTTAAAACCACCAGCCGGCCTTTCGATGGAGCATCTTCACTGCAGAACGGCTTCATCTCCTTCCGATGGAAATCTGTGCGTTCGCTTACTCCCGACGACTTTACCCTGCCGGTCGATAAGAAGGTGGCAGAAATGATTGCCAGGTAAAACGCTTTAACGGGTTTCCGCTTAAGCTTTTTTATTATTTTTGCCACCATCAAACATGTAGCTATGGTGGAAAATATCAAGTTCGACTGCAAGCATTTTAAAGGCGATGTGCCCTGCCGTCCCAATAAGCTAAGAGATAAAGTATGTGATACATGCGATGAATATGAGCCCTATGAAAAACGCATACTGATCATCAAGCTGGGAGCCATGGGGGATGTCATCCGTACCACCCCGCTCATCGTCAAATTCAGGGAGCTTTACCCCAACAGCCACATCACCTGGATGACCAATACCCCGCAGATATTGCCGCAGGATAAAATACAGGAGATTGTGCAGTTCGATTTCAAGGATGTCTATAAGATCCGCAACAAATATTTTGACATAGCCATCAACCTGGACAAGGATGAGGAGGCCTGCATGTTGTTGAGTGAGGTAGAGGCCTCTCAAAAATACGGGTTTACCTGGAACAACCACCATATCGACACTGCCACGCCCAAAGCCCGTCATAAGCTGGTTACCGGTTTGTTCGACAACATTTCCAAGCAAAATACCAAGAGCTATCCGGAGGAAATCTTTGAAATCTGCCACCTGGAGTTTGACAAAGAGCCCTATTTGTTAAATTACGACCACAAGTTGGCTGAAAAGTGGAATTTCCTGAGGGATGAAGCTGCAGGAAGGACCATCATTGGTTTGAATACAGGATGTGGCACCCGCTGGCTGACCCGTCTGTGGCTGAATGAATACTGGATAGAGCTGATCGGAATGTTAAGGGATCGTGGTTATTATCCTGTGCTGCTGGGAGGTCCGGACGAGGATGAACAGAATGCTTACCTGGCAGGAGAGTCTGGTGCTTATTACCCCGGCACCTTCCCCCTGCAGGAGTTCATCACACTGGTGTCGCAGGTGGACATGGTGGTGTCGCTGGTGACCATGTCCATGCACATTGCCATCGGGCTGGGAAAGCCCCTGGTCTTGTTCAACAACATTTTCAACC
>CAJXLE010000252.1 GCA_913055895.1 uncultured Bacteroidota bacterium
CCAACGGCCACCTGATTATGAGTCAGGTGCTCTAACCAACTGAGCTATGGGCCCTTATGTGTTTTTAGTTTTCTGGATTTGCCGCCACACCGTTTTGGGTGCAACATGATGAAATCAAGGCTTTCGGTCATTGGGGCAAATCAGGGGTGCAATATTAATACTTTGTCGACAAATTCGCAACTCTTTGGCCGAAATTATTTCAACTTAGGTAACGTTTTAAGGATCAAATCCAGTACGTTGTGGACGTTCTGATTGAATATCTCCAGGATTTCTTTCCAGGTGACCGGCTCTTCATCCTCCTTCCAGCAGTCGTAATCGGTGCTCATGGCAATGGTCCCGTAGGGCAGCCCCAGCTCGTTGGCCAGGACGGCTTCCGGGGCGATCGACATGTTGATCACGTCGGCTCCCCAGCTTTGGAACATGCGCGATTCGGCCCGGGTGGAAAAACGCGGTCCTTCAATGGTGACCACCGTGCCCCGCTGATGAAAACTGAGTTCCAGCTCGCGTGCCGACTCGATGAGACTGCCACGGATGGTCGGTGAGAAAGGATCGGCCATGGGCACATGCTTCATGTCGCCGGGCTCGAAGCTTTCATAAAAAGAGACTTTCCGGTGGCGGGTGAAATCGATGAACTGGTCAAGTATCACCAGGTCGCCCCGCCCGATGTCTTCGCGCAAACTGCCGCAGGCTGTGGAGGTGATCACATAGTCGCATTTCATCTGGTACAGGGCATATATGTTGGCCCGGTTGTTCACCTGTGTGGGGGGTATGGTGTGCTTTTTGCCATGACGCGAGAGGATCACCACCTCGGTGTCGTATATCCTTCCGGTGGTGAGTGGTGAGCTGGGTTTGCCGTAAGGTGTTTCTATTTCCACGGTTTCCGGGTTTTTAAGGATGGAAGGATCTTCCAGCCCGGAGCCTCCAATTATTCCTACTTTGGCCATATACCTTGTTTTATGCGTTTCACAATAAATGAAGAAGGGGCCGCCCGCACCTGATGGCAGCCGGCCACAAACCTACAGCTACCCGATCACATTGTAATACTTGAGCAGCACTTCACCTGCCTCGTCCAGGTCGCGTCCGAAAGTGATGATCCCCTCTTTGTGTCCGCCCATAACAATGATTTTTTCGATGCGCACCTCCCTTTGTTGCATCAGGCGCTTTATTTCATGGGCCATCTCCGGTGTCCCGAACTCCACCTCCGGGTCGGTGGTAGGCAGCTTGTTTTTGAGCATCTTCCACATGCGGTCGTGGTGGGTGTGAATCACTGCCTGGACGGCAGGGTCCGATTCATAGACGGCTGCGTGTGTCAGCGACTCTGAGCTGGCCTTGACCTTGCCCGTACATTTGACCCAGTTCTTGTCAATGTCGTAATCCAGCACACGGGCGTAATGGTCTTTCGTCAGATCGGTGTGTTTTCCCGTCTCTGATCCGGTGATATAAAAACGGCTGGTGTTTTCCTCCCGCAGGCTGATGTTGCCGAAACCCACACCCTGCTCGTCAACGCCAACCAGCTCCAGGTCGTGCAGCTTTTTACGCCACTCGTTTATGTGGTTGAAATTTTTCTTCGCGAAGGTGAATCCCTTCTCTTCCCAGTCGCACTCGAATTTGATGTAACCTTCTTCTTGTGTCATGATTTAAACAGTTTTTCGATGGCTTTTTGGTTTGGTTTGCAAATTCCTTTTTCGGTAATCAGTGAAGTCACATAAGCGGCCGGGGTTACGTCGAAACCATAGTTGGCCACCCGGCTGTTTTGCGGTGTGAGCAACACTTTCCGAAGGCCATTCTCGGCATAGCCTTCGATGTATTTTACTTCTTCTCCTTTTCTTTGTTCAATGGGGATGTCCCTGATGCCGTCCGAGATGCTCCTGTCGATGGTGGACAGTGTCAAAGCTACGTAGAAAGGCACGTTGTTGTCGCGGGCTGCCAGGGCCTTCAGATAGGTGCCTATCTTGTTGGCCACATCCCCCTTGATGGTAGTGCGGTCGCTTCCCACGATCACCATGTCCACCATGCCTTTCTGCATCAGCAGCCCCCCGGTATTGTCGGCAATCACCGTACAGGGTATTCCCTGCTGCTCCAGTTCCCATGCTGTGAGCCTTGCTCCCTGGTTGCGCGGACGCGTCTCATCGACCCATACATGCAAAGGGATGCCTTGCTCGTGAGCATGATATATGGGCGCTGTGGCGGTGCCATAGTTGATGGTTGCCAGCCATCCCGCATTGCAGTGGGTGAGGATGTTGACAGGTTCCCCTCTTTTATCTTCCGCCAGCTGTTCTATCAGCGGAGCTCCTTGTTCTCCAATGAGCCTGCAGTTTTCCGTCTCCTGTTCCTTCAGCTCGTCTGCATTTTTCCTTGCAAGCTCGCGTGCCTGATACAGTGAACCGTCACCTGTGAGCTGCTCCATCTGCCGGTCGACCGCATACATCAGGTTTACGGCAGTGGGCCTGGCCTCTTTAAGTTTTTCTGCAGACGCTTTCAATCGCTCGTGCCATCCTTCTTCCTTTTGTTCGCGTACCAGGGCCAGGTAGATGCCATAGGAGGCTGTCACGCCTATCAATGGTGCCCCCCTTACCACCATATCGCGGATAGCATGGTAAGCATCCTCCATTGAGTGGAGGTCTTGTATGACAAATTCGAAAGGCAGGCGCCGCTGGTCAATCACCTGGACCCTGCCTTCTTCCTGCAACCAAATGGTCTGATACTCTTCCCTGTTAACCAACATGGTTTGTATCTTTTTAATTTCCAAAAAATAATAAAAAAATATGGTAAATGAACAAATTGAAGTATTTTTACCCCACCAACAGTAGAGCTTATGCAACAAAACACCGATCATATAGACAACATTATCTTTGACCTGGGTGGGGTGATTTTGAACATCGATCCGTTTCAAACCGTTTCGGAGATGAAAAAACTCGGGATTGGCAATTTTGATGCCGTCTATGCCCACCTCAGGCATACCCACACCCTGGATAAACTGGAGAAAGGGCTCATCACACAACGTGATTTCATTGATGATATACTGCGTCAAAGCGATCAGCGGCTGACCGATGAGCAGGTGCTGAAAGCCTGGAATGCTCTATTGCTGGATTTTCCAGGCGAAAGAATCCGCCTGTTGCAGTCGCTCAAAGAGTCACGCCGCTACAGGACCTATCTACTGAGCAACACCAACGCCATTCATTACCAGGTATACTCCAGGATGCTGGAGGAGCAGTTCTCCATCCGCGGTCTTGAATCGTTATTTGAAAGAGCTTATTTTTCCCATGAATTGCACATGCGCAAACCCGACAGGGAGATATTTGAATATGTGATCCATGACAGCGGCGTTGATCCGCAGAGAACGCTTTTTATAGATGATGCGGAGGCCAACGTGCAGGCAGCAAGGCAGGTGGGATTGCACGCTTACCACCTCGACGGCCAGGCCACCATCAACGATCTTTTTCCGGAACAGCCAGCAACCAGATAGATTTAAGCTTACTGGTATCACGCATTGCGTAAAGCTTCACCAGGGCATCTTCCTTTTTGTCGAATTCATAAACAGAGATGCGATACAGGCCTTCATTGTTAAGGATGTTTGATGAATAGCCCATCTCCTTAAGCTGACCCTGGAATTCACGGGCGTTTGTCATCTTTTTGAAGCTCCCGGCTATCAGGTGGTAATTGGTAGTGTCGGTGGGTTCCTTGTACATCAGGGCCTGTTTTT
>CAJXLE010000253.1 GCA_913055895.1 uncultured Bacteroidota bacterium
CCTGTACACATTTGTCCAATTGATCATGGGACCTCAGTACATTGAATATTCTCCCATCGCTCTCCTTCATCTGGGGTTGTTTATTCTCTCTGGCTTCATCCTGGTGAATGCCTGGCAGCGTATTAAAGGTAACGAGCTTCCACATTTCAATCGGCGGAAAAATAAAACATCTGCCATCGTTTTGTTTCTGCTGGCAATATTTACCTCGCTCAGCTATGTAGCTTCTATACCGCAGATAGTTATGGGCGGTACAATACCAGCCACCTACGTGGAAGATCCAACTGTGTACTGGTCCATTTTTCTCCTTGACCTTGGTTTTGTCCTTCCCATCACCATCACAGTTAGTGTCGGACTGCTAAAGAATAAGGCATTTGCACAAAAAGCCGTCTTTGGAATGGCAGGTTGGTACACGCTCGTCGTCGGCTCAGTGGCGGCTATGTTCGTTGTGATGTTTCTCAATGGCGATTCGAATGTTGACGGAGTAACGGTAATCTTGCTTTTGTCTGCCTTCCTTTTAATTGTCCTGTTTTCTGTTTGGGTATGGCAATCGTTGATCGTCCATCGAAAAAGATTGCAAAAGGATCAATAGGAGCTGTAACAAGCAATTTTTGAAAGGAAACGCCAAAAGAAGCCATCCGAATTGATATTCTCTCCAAAAAGCTATATTTGCAACTTACATTTAAAAAAAACAAGTGGCCTTTGCGACTTGACAGTAAGAATGTATAAGCAAAATATAGAATGCGCAAAAAGCAAATCGGAGAAACGGTATATCAATATACTTTAATACTTATCCTTTTAGTTGCCCTGGCTTTCAGAGTGGATAGAGATTTTGTGTTTCAAAAAAATGAGGCAGAAATTACGGTTACCCTGGAAGATTTAAAGGAAATCTACCCAGGGGCAGCCAATTATGAGATCAACAGACTTGGGGCATTCGATGTTTTTGATAAGAATGGCCATAAAATAGGGTCAGCACTTCTTTCATCCGATTACACGCAACAATATGGTTATGGGGGCCGGGTTCCTTTATTGATAGGGGTTAATGACAGCCTAACCATCACCAACGTTGTATTATTGCCCAATAATGAGACAGGGGAATACGTTCAGGCCGTATATAGTGATCAGTTTACAGGCAGATGGAAGGGCGTCAGCCTGGAAGATGCAATTGCGCTCCGGGTGGATGTGGTCTCCGGAGCCACCCATACAAGTGAGGCTGTGATAGCAGGTGTCAGGAATACAGCATCTTCAGTTATGAAGTCTGATGCCTCCGTTATGACAGAAACGAACCTCTGGACATGGGTGAAGGATATCCTGTTTCTGAGTTTGCTGTTGTTGTCGCTCGTGGTAGCTTTCAGAAAAGGAACAGCAAAGTACCGCACCATTTATCTGTTTTTGGTATTGCTTATTATGGGGCTGATTCTCAACAAAGCACTCTCGACCCAGTTGCTGCACGGATGGCTGAAGGATGGCTTTTCATGGCGGGCGAACTGGCAAAGTGTTGTCGTGTTTATTTTGGCACTTTCCGTCTCTTTTACCGGCAAACGTAAATTTTACTGCAACTACCTTTGCCCGATGGGTGCATTGCAGGAGCTGACCAATCGTTTTACGCCCTTCAAAAAAAGGCGGCTGCCAACACGATTTAAAGGACTATCCATGCGAGAGATCTACCTGGTACTTATTGCGGGGGCTTTGCTATTGGGCTTTACCCCTGAGTTAGCTTATGCCGAACCTTTCATGTTCTTCTCATTTCGGGTGATAGGTGCCGGACTGATCATCTTCGGGTTGACCGTGGTGCTGTTATCCCTGTTTTTCAACAAGCCCTGGTGTTCGCTTTGCCCTACAGGATGTTTCCTGGATACGGTATCGTATAAAAAAGTTCAAAATATTGAATCTTAATACACGTGAATCATGAATAAATCGAAATTCTTAAATATCATTCTTGCCATTGCCGTGTTGGTGTTGGTTATTCAACTGACCCAAAAAGACAGCGGTTCCGGCAGGCAAAAAACAACGAGCGTGCCGGCAACAGCTGATTCCGTGTTGGCAAAGTCAGATTCTGCCATGGTTCCCTTTAAGAAAAAATCCCTGGGAATTCGAAGCGAAGTATATCCCAAACCTGCTCTGGTTATAGGATCTTATGATGAACAAGGAAAACCCAATATTATGACTGCTGCATGGGTAGGTATTTGCAACTCCGACCCGCTCAGCATATCCGTTTCCATGCGCCCGGCTACCTATTCCTACTGGAATGTAACCGGGTCAAAGGCATTCACGGTCAATATACCCTCCTCTGAGCTGGTTGAATATGTCAATTATGCAGGCAGAGTTTCGGGGAGAGATGTGGACAAATTTAAGGAGACCGGCCTGACTCCCGTCGAAGGGGAGTTTGTGAATGCCCCTTATGTGAAAGAATTTCCTATCGTTATAGAATGTGAACTTACAGAGTTCCATGATCTGGGTTCGCACAGGCAATTTATCGGTAAAGTAATCGATGTGAAAGCCGATGAAGCGATTTTAGATGCTGAAGATCATGTAAATGTAGATCTGCTGAATCCCCTTATATACGCAGGAAGGGGCTATTATGAAACCGGACGTTCCATCCCCGAAGGTGCGTATTCCATGAATAAAATAGATGGGAAGCCCTTTGTTCCTGATTATAGCGATCAATATGCGAATGAGACCCTGGAGGTAATTCATAACCGCAAGAGTGTGCGCCACTTTACCGACAGGCCCGTTTCAAAAGAGCAGATAGAGACCTTGCTGAGGGCCGGTATGGCAGCCCCGACAGCAGCCAACAGACAGCCCTGGGTGTTTTATGTTATTACACAGCGTGCGACGTTGGATGCTTTGGCCGAACAATTGCCTTATGCCAAGATGCTTACCCAGGTAGAAACCGCCATTGTGGTGTGTGGCGATATGGAAAAGGCCGGTAACCTGAAAGATGAAGATTATTGGGTGCAGGACTGCTCAGCCGCTTCGGAAAATATTCTTCTTGCCGCTGAGAGTATGGGCCTGGGAGCTGTATGGACAGCTTCCTATCCATACGATGATAGAACGCAGGCGGTCATCAATGCCCTTAATTTGCCGGAGAACCACATTCCGTTAAACGTGATTCCCGTTGGTTATCCCACCGGTGAAGATGTGCCCAAAGACAAGTGGAAGCCGGAGAATATTTTTTGGAAATAGCGCGTTCGATCTTCTGCGGCAGGTTTTCTCTTTTCATCAAGCCCATCAAAGGATTTCCCTATAAGGCTTCCAAAGAATCCCCCGGTTCCAGGCTGAAAATTGGACGCACAAGCCATAACAAAACCCGGCCGTTTAAAAACGACCGGGTTTTGGCTTGTAATATGAAGAAGCTATGACTTAATTTGACAGACAGGTTGGATTGGGCAACAGGATGTCTGCTACCGTTTACCGGGATCCATCTTGGTTTCTCTTCGCATCTGGAAGATATCGGTACTGATGGAAGCATCGCCGATCAGATGTTTGCAGAAATAGTCGGCCTTCAGCCAGAAAAAGTATTCGGTATAGTTGCCGAAACCATGCCTTTGCCCTGGCATGAAGAACACGTCGAATCTTTTCTTCGCTTTGATCAAGGCATTGGCCATCCGGATGGTATTGCCGGGATGGACATTGTTGTCAATGTCGCCATGCACCAGCAACAGTTTCCCTTTGAG
>CAJXLE010000254.1 GCA_913055895.1 uncultured Bacteroidota bacterium
GTGAACTCGTTGAGGTATGAATAACCTGGGACCACCCCGCTAAGCGCTTTTTCAAGCGCTAAGCGGGGTGTTCCCTAGCGGGGTGGTCCCCCAGCGGGGTGGTCCAAACCAAACCAAAAAACCATCAATATGTTCCGCAACCATTTAAAAACCGCCTTAAGACGACTGGCACGCAACCACACAGTCTCGGCCATCAACATCCTGGGACTGACCCTGGGGATGGCCGTAACCTTTGTGATCCTGATCTATGTTTTTCACGAGCTCAGCTACGATGATTTCCAGGCAGAAAAAGACCGCATATACAGGGTTGTCACCGAGCAGAAGATCCATGGATGGGAGAATGCCAGCACACCCCATCCGCTGGCCGACAAGCTGGAGTCCGAGTACCCTGCCATAGAGATGGCCTCCAGGGTGGGACTGTTGTTTGACACCCGCGTGCGCAAGGGACAGGAGTTTCTTCCTGAAAACCGCTTTTTATGCGCCGATCCCGACTTTCCCCGGCTGTTTACAATGAATGTGCTGCGAGGCAACCGCGATGACCTCCTGGATGAGCCGAACGACGTTGTTTTGACCAAATCTATGGCTGGAAAATATTTCGGATCGCTCGATATCCTGGGCGAAACCCTTGAAATTAAAAGCGCCGGTGAGCGCCTCGTGCTCAAAGTGTCGGGGGTCATAAAAGACCTGCCGGTGACTTCCACGCTGAAAGCCGATTTTATTGGCTCCACGGAGTTGTTTTTGAGCCAGATTGGCAAGATAGCCTTCAGTGGCGGCACAGGAACACTGACACCGGATGATTTCCGTGGATCATGGGATCTTGATGTTTTTATGACCTACCTGCTGGTGGATGAAGGTTTTGATGAAGAGAAATTTGACGGGCAACTGGCCCGGCTGGAGGAAGAGATGCTCGACCCTGAAAAGAAGGGATACCACCTGCAAGCCATGGAAGACTTCTATTTTCATTCCGGCCATCTCTTATCGGAATATACGGTAAAGGGCGATCTGAAGCAGGTGTACATCTTTTCACTGGTGGCTTTTTTGATCCTGTTGGTAGCCAGCATCAACTACCTGTTGCTTGGTTCGGCACAAGCCCTGAGCCGGGTGCGTGAGATTGGCATCCGCAAGATCACCGGTGCCACGAGAAAGATATTGTTCAGACAGGTTTTGGTGGAATCCCTGCTGATCACCCTTCTTGCCTTTCCCCTGTCCCTGATCCTGATTGAACAGGCGCGTCCTGTATTGATCCGTTTCCTGGAGAAAGATTTTATCCATTACAGCTCCCTGGGCTGGGAAGTGATTTCGGGTTTCCTGCTGGTGCTGTTCCTGTTGAGCTACATCCCGGGGCTTTTCATCGTTCGTTATTACTCGCAAATCAATGCAGCTTCGGTGATCATGGAACAAAATGCTCCTGCCGGGCATAAGATGCGGATGCACAAGGTGCTTATGGCTGTCCAGTTCACTGTTTTTCTGATCCTGGTCAGCTGCAGCCTGGGCATCTATCAACAGCTGCAATATGCCAGCAACCATGACCTGGGCTTTGAACCGGAGGGGGTGGTCACTTTTTCCCTGGGTCTGCGCTCTGATACGGAAGATGACCTCCAAGCCCTGAAGCAGGAGCTGCTGAAGAACCCACGTATTGAATCGGTAGGTGCTGCAATGTGGGCACTTCCCACTACCAACACCATGAGTTATGACCTTCCCATGCCCGGCGATCCTGAACAGTCGGTGAGCATAGATGCCTTATATGTGGATCGCGATTTTACCCGGGTGATGGGGATTGAAATGTTGGAAGGCAAGCCATTCTCTGCATTCAGCGATGAAAATGACGATGTGGTGCTGATCAATGAAACAGCCTGCGACAGGTTGCAACTGGAGGATCCCGTTGGAAAGAAGCTGGGTGGTAATGAGATTACCGGAGTCATAAAGGATTTTCATCACAACTCTTTCCGCAAAAAGATATCCCCGATGATGCTCATCAAGAAGACACCTATGGCCCGCACCATGATGGTCAGGGTGAAAGGTGAACCGGATAAAGCGGTTTTGTCGGAGATAGGGGAGGTGCACCAATCGGTGTTGAACACATCCGTCTTTGATTATCAGTTCCTTTCGGAACGATTTGATGAGCTCTACAAAAAAGAACGAAGAATGGGTATCTGGCTGATGTTGCTCTCAGGCATCGCCATTGGCATCTCTTCGATGGGGTTGCTGGGACTGACCATCTTCCAGGCCCGCAAACGTACCAGGGAAATAGCCATAAGGAAGGTCAATGGCGCCCGTGTAGGTCACCTGATGGGATTGCTCTCCGGCAATTATTTGAAGCTGATTGCGTGGGCTGCCGCGGTGTCCTTCCCTGTTTCCTGGTGGTTGCTTAACCTGTGGCTTCAGAACTTTGCCTACCAGGTCGACCTCTCATGGGCGATCTTCCCCGGAGCCCTTATGCTGGCGGTGGTGATCACCCTGCTGACCGTTGGTTTTCAGACTTACCAGGCAGCCAGGGCCAACCCTGCCGATTCGTTGAGGTATGAATAGCCTGGAAACACCCCGCTGAAGACACCCCGCTAAGCGCTTTTTTAAGCGCTAAGCGAGGTGTCTTCACTAAGCGGGGTGTCTTCAAGCAATAAATATTGCCCCGTAAGGTTTCTTTTTGTAACTTGGGTGTCACAAGATTATATTTTAATTGAATTTTTGCCAGGTGGATCTTTCAAGATCAAATAATCATTCCACTTTAAGAATATGAGGATTATCTGATCATGCACGTTCCACAAATTTTTTTATTATGTTGATTTTGTGATACTTATCCCCTGAACGGGGTTGTGTCATCATTTCTTAAAAATCAGTGAAAAAATGAAGAAAATGTTGCTGCTGCTGAGCCTGGCCGGGGCGATGATCCTGGTTACAGGCACCGATTCCTATTCCCAGAGCTTTATCAAAAAGATAAAGAAGAAAGCCGAAGAAAAGCTGGTCAAGAAAGCCTTTGGTGAAGAGGAAGAGAAAAAGACTTCCCCCGGTGAAGAGGCGGCCCGGCCTTCGATGAAAAACACACGGGGAGGGGGACTGGTCACCACACCGCCAGATGTGGAGTCCAACATCACGCAGGCTGAGAAAGCCATCGAGGAAAAGGAGTACAGCCAAACCCGCCATGCCATCCGCCAGGCCATACTGGGCATCGAGATGCAGATCGGTCAAAACATCCTGGAAGGGCTGCCGGATAAGGTGGGGACGATACCTGCCAACATGGAAATGGACCGGGTTGCCAGTTCGGGTATTGGATTTGTCGGCCTGACCATTGAGAGGGTCTACCGCTCGGATGATCAGGAGCTGAAAGTGACCGTGGCCAATGATGCCGCATTGCTCTCGGCCGTGAACATGTACATGACATCGGGTTATTATGAGCAGTCGTCCGATGAACAGCAATACAAAGAGGTCGACTATAAGGGTTACCGCGGGATTCTCGAGTATGACGATGCGGAAGGCTACACCCTGAGCGTACCCTTCGGCCAGTCGTCCGTGATCGTCTTCAACGGGGTCAATTTTGCCGATGAAGGAGCCATCATGACCGCTGCGGGAAACATCGACATAGAAAACATCAAAAAAGAACTGGGGGAAAAATGAAATACTTAGCCACCTTTTGGACCATCATACTTTTTGCCAGCCTCACCCATAC
>CAJXLE010000255.1 GCA_913055895.1 uncultured Bacteroidota bacterium
AAGCCCCATACAGTGGTCATTTCGGAATCCACGGCCAGCAAGATCTTTGGTGATGAACCCGCCATGGGCAAGACCATTAAAGTGGGAAGCCACGAGACTTACCATGAGGTCACCGGCATCATGAAGGACATGCCCGAGACATCACACCTGAAATGCAACATGGTGGGATCGTTTGTCACCAGCGACCGTTCAAACAATGACAACTGGCTCTCCAACAACCTGAATACCTATTTTTTGCTGGATGAAAAAGCCAATCCCGCCGCCGTGGAGGAGAAATTTCCCGATCTGCTCCGTGAAAATGCCGGTCCGATACTGGAAGAGTTTCTTGGCCTGTCTTTTGACGAGTTCCTGGAGAAAGGCAACCGTTATGCCTACCATCTGCAGCCCCTGACAGAGATCCACCTCAACCCGGATATCGAAGGGGGCATGAAAACACCCCACGACAAAAAGTACATCTACATATTTTCCATTGTAGCCCTGATGCTGATTGTGATAGCCGCTATCAATTATATGAACCTTTCTACCGCCAGGGCTTCCAACCGTGCCAAGGAGGTGGGGCTGCGCAAGGTGGCGGGATCGACCAAAAGGATGCTGGTCCGCCAGTTCCTGGTTGAATCAGTCATTATGTCCTTTATGGCTTTGATACTGGCAGTTGCCATTGTACACTTTTTGCTGCCCTATTTCAACAACCTGATCCAGACCAGCCTCACCTTGAATTACCTGGAAAGCTGGTATTACATTCCTGTTTTGGTGGCCCTGGCACTTATGATTGGCCTGCTGGCCGGCAGCTATCCGGCTTTTTACCTGTCGGCTTTTCAACCTACCAGCGTGCTCAGCGGGGATGTTAAATCGGGAGCCAAAAACAAGCGTATACGCAGTACCCTGGTGGTATCCCAGTTTGTGATTTCTGCAGCGCTGATCCTGGGAACCATCGTCATATCCCGGCAAACCAGTTACATGCTCAACAAGGACCTGGGGTTTGACAGGGATAACCTGCTGGTGATAAGGCGCATTGGAGTGCTGGACGATCAGATAGCCACCTTTAAGGCTGAGGTGAACAAACTTGCCGGGGTGGTGGGTGCCACTCATTCCACCATGGTACCTGGACATCCCAATAACAACAATGCTTACCAGATTGAAAGCCAGCCCCGGGATGAGACCTATGTTTTTGACACCAACTGGGCGGATGAGGATTTTCTCCAGGTATATGGTATTGAGTTGAATGGTGGTCGGTATTTCCGGGACGATCTGGATTCAGATGCCACCTCCTGCATTGTGAACCAGAAAAGCCTGAAGGATTATCCCATCGATGATCCCTACAGCGAAAGAATACTGCGTCCCGGAGGCAGTGAAGAAGAGGGCATGGAGATGGAACCCTATAAGATTGTTGGTGTGTTGAAGGATTTTCACATCAAATCGTTGCACCAACCCATCGGACCCTATCTGATTCTTCCCCAGTCGGAAGACAGGCAATGGGGTTACCTGAGTGTCAAGCTTTCTCCTGAGGGCATGTCACAGACCGTAGAGCGTATCGAGCAGAAATGGAAGGAGTTTGCCGACAACGATCCGATGTTGTACTTCTTTATGGACAATGAATACGCCAGCCTTTATAAGGAGGAACAGCGCAGCTCCCGGCTGGCCGTTGCCTTTGCCGTCCTTACGATTTTCATTGCCTCACTGGGACTGTTTGGTTTGACTTCTTATACCGCTGAGCAGCGTACCCGGGAGATCGGCATACGCAAGGCCATGGGATCTACTGTGGGGGGCATCGTGCAAATGATAGGAAAGGAGACCCTCCGGCTCATCTTGCTTGCGTTGGTCATCTCATGGCCACTGGCTTATTATTTCCTGATCAACTGGCTGAACAATTATCCTTACCGGGTTTCTCTTCAACCGCTCGATTTTATCGGCACCCTGGTGATCATTGTTGTGGTGGCTTTCATCACCATCAGTTACCAGACCATACGGGCGGCTCGAAAAAACCCGGCCCACTCGCTCAGGTACGAGTAAGGCCGTATACTTGATGCGAAACCCTGGTGACTATAGAAAATTGTGAACAGGAGAACCCGAATCAATAGAACAACCAGGCAAGTTTAGAAATGTGTTTTTCAAAGGGTTATGATCCTGTCGGATCCTGACCTTTTTTTTTCTATACGCATGCTTTCTTTTTTCTTTTGTCAACATTCAGATGCGATTGATGGAAAAAGGTGATCAATACCCCCTCATTTGCCGTAATTTTATTAGACAAGAATGGAGTAACTTTCTGTTTCGATGAGACGATCGGGCAGGATGTCAGAGAATAAAAGACTAAGGTTGATTGGTCTGAAAAGTACGACTGCAATGCGAAACAAGCCGGACAACATTAAGAATTATGATTTCTTCCTTTGGGAGAAATTAAAGAGGGGGGACAAAACAGCCCTGCAGAGGATATACAGGGAGCATTTTGCCGGCATGCTTGATTACGGGATGCGCCTGGTGGCGGAAAGGGATTTTGTAAAGGATTGTATCCAGCAGGTTTTCAGGGATATCATCAACCGCCTTCCATCCCTTGGCAATACCGGCAACATCCGTTACTATCTCCTTAAGTCGCTGAGGCAAAATATGCTGGATGACGCAAAGATGGGAAATGATTTGAAGCGGCGACTTGGCAACATCGAGGGCAATGGTTTTGATTATACAGATGTGACCACCGGTTTTTCGGACAATGACTCTACCTCAGTTGCTTCTTTGAGCTTTCGTGAGAAAGAGGCCATGTACCTGAAATTCTCCCAGGGGTTGAATGAGCTGGAGATAAGCCAAATGATCGGTCTGAGCGATGCTTCAGCCCGTGAACTTCTTTACAATGCCCTGAAAAAATACCGCAGTTACCGCGATGCTCCGCCCTCTCACTAAAGTCCTTATAACTTTCTTCTTCAAAATTTGATCAAAGAATTAGAAGGTTGTCAACAACCATTGTCTTGATTGGTGATTGTTTATTCCCAGAAAGGCAGTTCGCCGTTGGTGATCAGTTTTTCCCTGTTGCTCCCATCTGTATCCATTACCCAAATATCGGGCGGGGCAGAGGCGTTGTTGGGAGCATTGGTGAAGATGACCTGGTCGCCGGTGGGGGAGTAACGGGGATGGGTGTCGTTGGTGCCCTGGGCCTTGTTTTGTGAGAGGTTGGTTGTTTGATCGTTGGCCAGGTTATAACTAAAGATCCGGCTGTTCAGCATCCTGCCGTCGATGGATTCATTGCCCGATACATCCCTGGTAAAGAGAAAAGAATTGCCGTCTATGGCCCATGAAGGCGATTGAATGATGCCTGCCATGTTGCCGACAACCTCCTGTTGGTTGCTGCCGTTGCGGTTCATCAGGTATATCTCGGAGTCGTAGACTTTTTCACCCATGGTAACTGCCAGTATCTGGGAACCGTCGGGAGAAAGTGCCACCTCGCGAAAATGCCTGTCCGGGGGGGCGGTGGCAATGGGCCTCATGTTGCTGCCATCGGCTTCTATCTCATAGAGGTACTGGTAATGGCTGAAAAGGATCTTACCCCTTTGCTCGTCCCAGTCGAAAGCATTGCCGTAATTGTGGTATCCATCGACCGGGATGTTTGTGACCTTGCGTATGTCGCTGCTGTTTTTATCCATGGTATAGATA
>CAJXLE010000256.1 GCA_913055895.1 uncultured Bacteroidota bacterium
TTTAGGGTTTCAATTATTTGAAGAAATGAGTTGAGCATGATGCGCCATTCGAGTCTATTCAAGGTATGGTTTTTGCAAGTTTTGTTTATTCTGACTTGGCCTGTACTGGCCGGATGTCAGGAGCGACCTGATCCTTTTAATGGTTTGAAGAACAAGCATATGATACAAACGCTGAAGGAATTTCCCAATAAGGCCAACCGCTGGAATGTACCGGCAGATGACGGCCGTTTTCTCTATGACCTGATCATGGACCACGGCTATCAAAGGGTGGTGGAGGTGGGCACTTCCAATGGCTATTCAGCCCTCTGGATGGGTTTTGCCCTTCAGCAGACCGGTGGCAGCCTGATCACCATTGAGATCAACCGTGAAAGGGCCCGTGAGGCGCGGCAAAATATTGAAAAGGCAGGTTTGTCATCCGTTGTTGAGGTTCGCCTGGCCGATGCCATGGACGTCTTGCCCGGTCTTGAAGGTCCGCTTGACATGGTTTTCCTGGATGCCGACAAGTCACAATATATGGACTATTTTCAGCACCTTGATCCGCTGGTCAGCCCGGGTGGGGCTATCACAGCTCACAATGTGCTCACCATGGAATATGCCATGCGCGATTTCCTGGAGGCTTTGCGCAGCCGCCCGGAATATGATCCCCAAACACATCGCTCCAGCAGGCAGGGTATACTTGTAGCTCGCAAACATGAGAAGGGGGAGGGCCGATGACTGATACCTCGCGCAATGGCCTGGTACGCCGTTTGGGCCTTTTCTCTGTAATAGCCATCATCGTGGCCGACATGGTGGGTACAGGCATCTTCACCCCCAGTGGACTCCTAATGGAAAACCTCAGAAGTCCCGGGATAATGGTGGTTTTGTGGGGCATTGGCGGACTGATAGCCCTGAGCGGGGCTTTCTGTTATGCCGAGTTGAGTGCGGCCATGCCCTATGCCGGAGGTGAGTATTATTTTCTTTCCCGTCTTTTTCATCCCCTGCCGGGTTTTTTGAGTGGATGGATCTCCTTTATAGTGGGTTTCTCAGCCCCTGTTGCAGCAGCCTCCATCGGTATGAGCGAATACCTGTTGCAGGCCTTCCCGCACTGGGCCCCCGATCAGGGGATGCTGGGTATGACAGGTGGTGTCTTTGCACGGAAAGCCCTGGCAATGGGCATCATATTGATCTTTACCCTCTTGCACATACAGGGCCTGAAAGTAGGGGCTCGTGTACACAATGTGCTGACCGTCATCAAGCTGCTTTTGATACTGGGAATGATTGTGCTGGGTTTTTCTTCCGGAGCCGGCAGTTTTGAGCATTTTGAGCAAACCACCCCCGCCGATTACAGCTTTGGTGGCTTCAAGAACATGGGTTTGTCGGTGATGTGGATACTCTTTGCTTATACCGGGTGGAACGCTGCAGCTTACATAGGCTCGGAAGTGAAGAACCCCCGAAAAAACCTCCCGGTAGCACTTATCCTGGGCACCAGCCTGGTCATTCTGCTTTACATGATGCTGAACGTGTTTTTTGTCTATGCCATACCACCGGGTGATATGGAAGGTGTCATCTCTGTAGGCGGGCTGGCCATCAAAAACCTCTTCGGCGAGACCTACGGCAGGATCTTTTCACTGCTGATCGCCGTCGGCCTTTTTTCCTCAGTGAGTGCTCTGATCATCCTTGGCCCCCGTATATACTATGCCATGGCCAGGCAGGGTCATTTCTTCCGTTTTGCTGCCCGCATCCATCCCAAAACGGGTATTCCCTACCTGTCGGTGTTGATCCAGGGTGGAGTGGCCATGATCATAGTTTTTGCAGGTGCCTTTAACGAAATACTTACCTATATGGGCTTTGCCTTGAGTATCTTTCCCATAATGGCCGTTTATGGTATCTTTAAACTGCACAGGGATAAGGCAACATCCTACCGCGCACCGGCCCATCCTTTTTTCCCGCTTTTCTTCATGGTGTCCAACCTGGCGATCCTGGTGCTGGGTTTTGCCGAGCGACCCGTAGAATCGTCCATAGCCATTGGCACGGTACTGCTCGGCATACCCCTTTATTTTATTTTCAGACACCTTTCTCTAAAAAGAAAGGCGAAGACAGAATCATAAAAATCGGCTGACTCTTTTATCCGGCATAAAAAGGAACATAGCTTCCCCTTTTAGACAGGTTTTTTTGGCCAGTATGATGATGCCGGGGCCCTCCGAAACAAATGGGAGGCCCCGAAGGAGGAACTGCCCCCGAAAAGCATTACTGTTCAAAGAAGCAATAAAAAGGAATGTAGTTATGGCTTTTTATTGACTCCTGGTTGTAAAGTAGCTGGTAATATTTTTCAGCATACCGGCCTGCTGCGAGAGATTGGAAGCATTGTTGCGCAAATCCTCAAACAAGCCAAGGTTCTCCTGGGTTATTTGGTTGAGCGATTGAAGGGCCTGGTTGACCTGGTTGGCTCCTTCATTCTGCTCATGGCTGGCGGCTGAAATTTCCTGCACAAGCCGGGAGGTTTTTTCGATGTCGGGCACCACTTTGGTGATCATCTGCTGGGCTTTCTCTGTTGTAGAAACCCCGGCTTGCGTATATTCATGGATCTCGTCGGCTGCTGACTTGCTTCTTTCTGCAAGCTTTTTCACCTCAGATGCCACCACGGAGAAACCTTTGCCATATTCTCCTGCGCGGGATGCTTCAACCGCTGCATTCAGTGCCAGGATGTTGGTTTGGAAGGCAATGTCGCTGATGACCGTGATTTTGTCGGCAATATTGTGGATCGACGAGAGGCTCTCGTTGGCTGCCTTTCCAATCTCCTCACTCTTCTGTGCCGTCTCCTGTGATATTTTTTCCGTGGCCTTTGAGTTGTCTGAGTTTTGTTGGATGTTGGATGCCATCTCCTCCATCGACGAGGCAACCTCCTGCGACGATTCGGCCTGGTTGTTGGCACCGTTTGACAGGTCGTTGCTCTTGTTGTTGATCTCCTTGCTGGCCTTTTCCAGGTTGTCGGCACTTTCAGTGATGCCGGCTACCATCTCGTTGAGCTTGCCGGCCATGTTTTCCAGGCTTTCTGCCAGGTCGCCTATCTCATCATTCTGACGGATGTTCACCCGGGCGGTAAGGTCGCCCGCTTCAATGGAACGGGCAAAATCGACACCTTTCTTTACCGGCCGTGTGATAGATCGGTTGGTAAAATAGCCTGCCAAAAGCATCACCAACACCACAACCAGGGATATGACAACCACTATGCGTGGAAAGCGGGCAAAAGAGGTATTCATCTGTGCATTGGCCTTTTCCACCTTCGTGGTCTGGACAGCAGCAAGCTGGTCCAGGTTCTGCAGGATCCGCTCAGTGACCTTCATGATGGGACCATCTTCCTCCACCATGGGCTCGACCTCAAAGATCACGTTGACATCGTTGTAACTCTCAAAGTTGTTGAGCTTACCCATCACTTCCTGTTGACGGGGTATGAGGGTGTCGTTGACGGCATGCTTGATCTTCTTGAATGATTCGCGTTGCTGGGCATCCCACTTATCAGCCAGCCCGTCCAAACGCCCAATGACTGCCGGGAAGACAGAATCATGGAGTCGTCTAAGCCTTAGCTTATCGGGAGTGCCGCTCTTCTTGTCGATGTAAACCCAGTTTTTGATCAACATCTTGCTGTCGAC
>CAJXLE010000257.1 GCA_913055895.1 uncultured Bacteroidota bacterium
CGGGTAATTTTTCCACCAGGTCGCGCATGATCTCAAACGAGGAGCTCCCCGAACCTATGATGATTCCTGCTTTTAAGGTGGTAAGGGGTACCGGGCAGCTGTCCAGGATGTCTTCCACGTTCTTGCGGGATGAGAGGTGCCGCGAGAGCCGGCTCACATTGGTGATGCCGCTCAGGTATATGATCTGGCGGGCGGTGGTTTTTTCAATGTATTCTGAGAAATGGCGGGCACTCTTTTCTTCGGTCTCATAGAATCCGGAGATGGATGTTGACATGGAGTGTATCAGGTAATAAGCTGCATCGATGTCTTTGGGAAAGCCTTCCCCCACGGGATATAAAAAGTCGTGTTCCCACACCCGGATACCAGGATAGAGCTTGTTCAAATGAAAACGGTTGCTGTCTCTAACACAGCAGATCACTTGATGGCCCTGGTCCACCAGGGCAGGAAGGAGCCGTTTGCCAATATAGCCGTTGGCACCGGTCAGGAGAATTCTCACAACAGGTATTTTCCTTCTATTACATTCGAGAAGAATATATTGTTCAGGGCCGGGCTTCTTTTCTGCCTGTTGGCTGCTGTTCACAGGCTTTCTTCACGGCAGCCTTTATGAAGTATGATGAACGGGTGGCACCGGTGATGGCATCGAAATGCACCGACTGGTTTTTTCTTATGCTGTCGGTGACAGATGGCCTGATCCGGTTCCAGGGCGAAACCATCAGCCGGGGAATGGCAAAATCCTTCACCTTACCGTTTTCAACCTGAAAGTGAACTTTGGCCAGGGGCAGCAGGTTGAAAGGACTGAATGCCCCGCTGTACTGACCATCGGGCAAGCTGTCTCTGGCCACTTCTGATTTTCCTACATACTGATAGGCTTTCAGGCCCGCATGCTTAAAATATTGATAACCCAGGAAAAATAAAGTGACGCCCAGGAGAATAAGAAGGTATTTCAGGTTTCGCTTCATTTTATGAATCTTTATTGTTGCAGTGGTTGGACGATTTGTTGGGCTGGTTGGCACGGGGATCGATCTCGTGTACTTCCATGTTGGTGATTTCACCATTCTCAAGCTGAAAACGCAAGGCGGTCTTTAACCGGTGAAATCCTGTCTTGCCGGCTGCCCCGGGGTTGACAAAAAGCATGTTGTATTGCCGGTCGTATTGGATTTTTAGCATGTGCGAATGCCCGCAGAGGAAAAGAGCGGGGGATTCCCTTCTGATCAGTGCCGCTGCCTGGCGGTTGTATTTACCCGGTTTACCACCTATGTGGGTGATCAGTACACCGAGGTCTTCCAGTTCAAATGACTGGAAGGCGGGCCATCTTGAACGGACATCCTGCCCGTCGATGTTGCCGTATACGGCTCTCACCGGTGCCAGCTCCCCGAGTTTTTCGGTGATGGCGGTGTTGCCTATGTCGCCTGCATGCCAGATCTCATCTGTCTCTGCCAGGAAGTCCAGCGTCCTTTTGTCAATATATCCGTGTGTGTCGGAGAGAGCTCCAATTTTCTTCATCTTTGGCCCTGGTTCATGCTCTATAAATTCCTTACATTTGGCACAAAAATAATCATATTATGCATTTATTTTATGCCCCGGAGATGAAAAACAACATCCATCGGCTGAGCGAGGAGGAATCCAGGCATATCGTCAAGGTTTTGCGTCTTCAAAAGGGCGATTACCTGCACCTTACTGATGGCAAGGGAGGGCTCTACCGGGCACGTCTTGTCGACGACCACATACGTCATTGCAGGGTGGAGGTGGAAGAACATCAAAGAGAGTATGGGAAAAGGCCATTTTACCTGCATATAGCCGTTGCTCCAACGAAAAACATCAAGCGCTTTGAATGGTTCCTGGAAAAAGCCACCGAGATAGGTGTTGATGAGATAACTCCCCTACATTGTTTTCACTCTGAGCGCAAGCAAATGAAAACAGAGCGAATGGAGCGCATACTGGTTGCAGCCATGAAGCAGTCGCTCAAAACATACCTGCCCAAAATCAATGGGATGACACCATTCGATAACTTGATAGGCCATTCGGGCCACCTGCAGCAATTTATTGCCTGCCTGGAGGAAGGGGAGGCGCAACCTTTAAAAGATCTTTACAGTCCGGGAGAAGGGGCATTGGTGGTAATCGGGCCTGAAGGTGATTTCAGTGCCGGGGAAATGGCATATGCCAAAGAAAAAGGATTTCACCCCGTCACCCTGGGTATGAGCAGGTTGCGTACGGAAACAGCCGCTGTGGTTTCCTGCCACACCATCAACATGCTGAATGGTTATTGAGAAGACTGGGGTAGGGAAAAAACAAGTTCGCCTCCTTGATTGACAAAACGCAGAGACGAACCTGTTGTAAAAAATTATTGCCCGGAGGCGGGATACTTTTGGGCGAAGTGAATGACCTGTCCAGCTATTTTGTCATCCACCCGAAAAAGGCTCTTATCCAACAGTTCGAAAATGTCGGAAAAGTTTTCTATCCCGAGAAATTCATCTCTTTCCGGGCTGTAAACCAGTTGACTGGATTCCTCCTGGGAGGCTGATGTAGAATGATGCTTCATAGGCGATGGAATTATCGATTCAAAATCTTTTCTCAAAACGATGGCCTAATTTTAAATATTGTAAGAAACATTAACATTTTTTAACAAAAGGGAAGCGTGTGGGGGAGTTGGTTATATGGTGTTGAGATTGAGGTTCTTATCTTTTATCAGCTTTCTGAGATTTATAAGGGCATAGCGCATGCGCCCCAGGGCTGTGTTGATGGAAACATTGGTTTGGTCTGCTATTTCTTTAAAGCTTAATCCCCCATAATGACGAAGCAATACCACTTCTTTCTGCTCTTCGGGAAGGTAGTCAATCAGTTTGCGGACATCATCGATGATCTGGTCACGAACCATCTTGTCTTCCACTGTTTTTTCCGAAAATTTCTGTGAATTGAATATGTCCATCTCATAATCGTCATTGGAGTAGACCCTTGACTGTTTGCCTTTGCGGAAATAGTCGATGATCAGATTATGAGCAATACGGATGACCCAGGAAACAAATTTACCACTCTCCTGATACTTTCCCTGGTGCAGGGATTTGATCACTTTGATAAAAGTCTCCTGGAAAATATCTTCAGCCAGGTGTTCGTTTTTTACCATCAGGAGAATATAGGTATACACCTTGTCCTTGTAACGGCTGATCAGCCGCTCTATAGCCGTTTGGTTGCCCTCCAGATATTCTCTGATAAGTTTTTGATCGGAATTTTCTTTTTTGGTCACAGTCTCCTCCTTTTTCAATGGGTTGGGTAGTCTTCCCTAATACAACAAACCTGCCTTTCTATGGGTTCAAATCTATGCAAATAAATAAAAAATCCCCAGATTTCAAAATTTTGCCAAAACATTTCTAATTTTGCCTGTTTGAGTAAACATCAACAATCATGCCAGATAGCTTTGATCAACATCATTCCCGGATAGCTATAAAAGGGGCCCGGGTGCACAATTTGAAAAACATCAGCCTTGACATTCCCAGGGACCGCTTTGTGGTGGTTACCGGTGTTTCGGGATCGGGTAAGTCGTCGTTGGCCTTCGACACGCTGTACGCCGAAGGCCAGCGGCGGTACATCGAATCCCTGTCTGCGTTCTACACCTGGGCGATGAAG
>CAJXLE010000258.1 GCA_913055895.1 uncultured Bacteroidota bacterium
TGCGGTGGTATCGCTGAGGCTTAGCTTGCTGACAGCCCGGTAATAATAGGGCCTTCTGAGCCCCGAATCTTTTTCCAGGGCCCGGTTGTAATCGGTTATGGCCTGCTGGTATTTTTCCAGGCGCATTTTGGCGAACCCCCTTTGAATGAAAAGTTCAGGTTCTCCGGTAATGAAATACAGGGTTTGGTCGAAATCTTCAATGGCCCCACGGAAATTGTAGAGCTGTATCCGGGTCATGCCCCTGTAGTAATAAGCTTTTGCAGCATTGGAGCGGTACTCGATGGCTTTTGAATAATCCCTTTCAGCCCCGTAATAGTCGCCGAGGTTGTACTTGGCTATACCCCTGAGGAAATAGGCTTCTGCATGGGCCGGGCGGTATTCAATGACGGTGTTGAAAGTCTGCACTGCTCTTGAATACTTATAATATTGCAGGAGTTGTCTGCCCTTCTGCAAGTAATAATCGGTGTTCAGCTGGCTCTGTCCTTTTAGTGGTATGAGGAAGAGCATCAGTAAGATGGCCGGTGTAATGATCCGCCTGTATGATTTCAAACGGGTAGTGGGGATTTGTCTATTTATAAATCAGTTGCAGTATGTTGGACAGCTGCTGCCGATCCACTTCATCGAAGGCATTGCGCTGATCGCTGTCTATGTCGAGGACACCGATGATTTCTCTCTGCCGGTTGCGAATGGGCAGTACAATTTCCGACTGCGACCGGGAGTCGCAGGCAATGTGGCCGGGGAACTGTTCCACATCGGGCACGACAACCGGTTCCTGTCGGTTGACACCGGCCCAGCACACCCCCTTGTCGTTCTCAAGCTCCTGGCAGGCTACCGGTCCCTGGTAAGGACCAACGACCAGGCGCCCTTCTTTAAGGAAATAATATCCGGTCCAGAAATAGTAATCCATCTTGTGGTGGAGTACAGCGATGATGGTGGACATACGTGCCAGCTCGTCGTTGCTTGTGGGCAGCAATTCTTCCAGTTGCTTGTATATGCGTTCGTAACGGCTTTTTTTCTTTTTTGGATCCATGGTTGTTGGTTTTTGTTTCCGTTCAACAATGGTTGGGCGTTGGATGTTGGAATGAAGCCTCAAAACTAAATAAATTTTTTCTATTTGCGGCTTTGTTTATCTTTGCGCTCGTTTTGGTGATGGTGGATCTTCTCCATAGCTTTTACGCTGGGAGAGTGGTGCGGGGAGGAAATGCGTGAATGCGTAGATGCGAAGATAAGAGAAAGAATGAATGTGTGAGTACAAGAAAGGTGATGTGTAAATTTTTGAATAACAAGTATAAAAATACGGCGATAGATGAAAGTTGAAGATGCTTAAGAGGCTGACGGGAAATATCGGTGAAAGAGAAAGTGCAGCGTTCCGGCTCCACCTGGGTTATTCCGTGATCGACGGGATGATGCGGGGGGCGCTGATCATGAATGAATTTGTCTTTATCAAGAGCCTGCAGGGCACCAGTTATCAGTTGGGGGTGCTCTTCCAGTTTACTGTCATCGTGCTGATTTTCTCGATATTTTTCAACGAGCTGTTGCGGCGTTCCAGGAATAAGAAAAGGCTCTTGCGCAAGGCGGCCTTCCTGACCCATCTTCCCCTGCTGTTGCTGATCCTTTTCCCAAAGGATCACATGAGCCTTCCTGAACAATCGCTTTACCACTATGCCTTCCTGATCATCTTCCTGATATACCATCTTTCCCGTCCCCTGGTGTTCCCGACCATCAACCTTTTATTAAAAAACAACTACCGACTGGAGATCTTCGGATCGCTCTACAGCATTGCCACCTCTGTAAATAAGGCCATGATGCTGCTGACCACCTTTTTTTACGGGCTGCTGCTCGACCATGATCCTTATGCCTTTGCCTATGTTTTTCCTACCCTGGGATTGCTGGGCATCTTCTCCATATTCCTGCTATCCAGGATCTCTTATGTAGAGGAAAAAACAGGCACCCTGAGCCGGTCCTTCATGGATTCGGTGAAGGGGTCGCTGAAGAACCTTGTCAGGATACTCCGTTTCAACGCTTCCTACCGCGACTATGAAATAGGTTTCATGTTCTACGGCTTTGCCTTTATGAGCACCAAAGCCGTGATAACCCTCTTTTACAAGGAAGAGCTTGACCTGAACTATTCCAGTGTGGCGTTTTATCAGAATGGTTTCAACATCCTGGCCATCGTGCTGTTGCCGGTGTTTGGAAAATTGCTGGGGAAGACCGACCCGCGCCGATTTGTCATCCTCACCTATACTTCGCTGGCCCTGTATATCTTTTTTATCGGCTTCACCGAATATTTTCCCTATTACACCGATATATGGGAAATTCAGCTTTACTATTTCCTCCTTCTGGCCATCATCTTTAAGGGCATCTTCGTCTCCACCATGTCGCTTTCATGGAGCATAGGATCATCATATTTCTGCAGCAGGGAGGAGGCGGGCGACTATCAGTCGGTACATCTCACCCTTACCGGGATCCGGGCCATCTTTGCCCCGTTGGTAGGGGTGATGTTCTATGAGTTGCTGAACTTCTCGGGTACTTTTGCCATCGCCATTTTTTCATTGGTGGGAGCCATCACCCTGATGAGCTGGTCGTATAAAAACCGGAGCCTTAACAAGATAGGCTGATTGCCACTCCATGTGGGGACGTTGTTGGACACTTTTCCTGCATTCATATATCCATTTGATACGATCATCAAAAAAACTCAACGATAAATAATTGTATTTGTATAAGTAATTGACAATTTAATATATTTGTTTATAAGGGCATTTTACGATTAAAAATTTATGGCAGATAAACCAACGTCGCAATCCGACAAGACCAATACCAACGATCAGACATCCAATCTGAAGATTGCTGCGACCAATCGGACGCCGGAGGTGGTTGTTGATTTTGGTGAGGGCCTGATTTCCATTAAGGGATGTTCGATGCCCGCGAATGTCAACCAGTTTTATGCACCTGTCCTTGAGCGGCTGGATCATTATCTTGAGAAGCCGGCCAAACAGACCAGGGTGGTTTTTAGCCTGGATTACATCAATTCGTCTTCATCGCAGCTTATACTGGCCATTCTTTTCAAACTAAAGGCCCTGGTGGATAAGGGCTATCATTTGACAGTGGAGTGGCACTATATGTTTGAGGACGAAGACATATACGAAACAGGCAAGTCGTATTCCGAATTGTCGGGTATTACATTTAATTTTTACGAACACGAATAAGGAGATATTATGACTATGACTCAAATGAGCCATATCGGTTTGAAGAAGCTCTATGAACAGATCCGCAATATTCCGGGTCAGGAATATGTAGATATTCCACGCACGGAGCGCACACCGGAAATCATTCTGGATAAGTCCGGTGAAGTTGGAAAAATCAAGTTTATAGGGCGCTCCCTGCCCGACGATGCGCGTACCTTTTACAGACCAATCCTGACATGGATTGAGGATTATTTCAACAACCCTCATGATACCACCATCATCAGTTTTGACCTGGAATATTTCAACACCTCATCTTCCAAGATGTTGCTGCAGATCATACGCAAGTTCCAAAAGCTGGAAGACCAGGACAAAGAGATCAAGGTGGAG
>CAJXLE010000259.1 GCA_913055895.1 uncultured Bacteroidota bacterium
ACACGACGCTCTTCCGATCTGTAGCTGGTGGGATCCGGAGCATCTTCATTGTGCGGCTCGATCACTATGTATACTTCACCAAATTGTCCGGCACCACCCGACTGCTTCTTATGGCGGTGGCTTGCCTGGGCAACCTTGGTGATGGTTTCGCGGTAGGGTATCTTGGGCGCTACAAACTCGGTTTCAATCTTCGCGATGTTGTCCAGGTGCCATTTTAAAATGTTCAGCTGATGTTCGCCCTGGCCATGCAGAAGAATTTGCTTGAGCTCTTTGGAGTACTCAACCTGGATGGTGGGATCGATCTGTTGCATACGGCTCAGCTCTTCGCCCAGCTTCTCTTCGTCCGACTCATTGAGAACGCGTATGGCCGTGCGGTATTTGGGCTCGGGAAACTCGATGGAGGGAAACTCATAGGCCGTCTTGCCTTCGTTTAGTGTGTGGTTGATCTTGGTTTCTTTCAGCTTCACGGCTGCTCCCAGGTCACCTGCAGCCATCTCCTGTATTTTGGTCCGCTTCTTACCGGCAGCAGCATAGATTTGAGAGAGCCTTTCCTTACCCTGGGTGTGGGCGTTGACCAGGTCCTGGCCTTCATGCACCTTACCCGACATCACCTTGAAATAGTTGATGTCGCCGATGTGTGGTTCGTTGAAGGTCTTGAAGAAGAACAGCGAGGTGGCACCGTCGGCATTAAACGATACTTCCTGTCCGTCGGTGGTGGTGGGTGTGGGACGTTCGTTCGGTGAGGGTGCAGAGCCAATGATGAACTCCATCAGGCGGGTAACACCAATACCCTTTTCAGCAGCTATGCAGAATATGGGGAACATGCCCCTGGCAGCAAGACCTTCCTTGATGCCTTTCAACATCTCCTCCTCACTCAGGGTCTCTTTTTCAAAGAATTGCTCCATCAGGCTTTCATCATTTTCTGCAGCAGCTTCTATCAGGGCATTGTGGTATTCTTCGGCCTGCGATTTTTGATCTTCAGGTATCTCCTGCTCCTCCATCGTGTCCTTCTCCTTGTTGTACTTGTACATCTTCATCTTGATCACATCCACGATGGAATCAAATTCGGTGCCGGCATTGATGGGGTACTGGGCAACGACAGCATGTGAACCGAAATTTTGCCGGATGTTTTCCAGGGATTTTTCGAAGTTGGCCTTTTCATGATCCAGGTGGTTGATCACAATCATAAAAGGCATTTGATGGTGTTCGCAATAGCGGCTATGAATTTCCGTGCCAACTTCCACGCCGTTTTGGGCATTGATCATCATAAGAGCCGAATCGCCGGCATTGAAACCAGCAACTACCTGGCCGATGAACTCGTCGGCTCCGGGGGCATCTATGATGTTGATCTTGTGATCTTTGAATTCTGTATAAAGGAGGGAAGAATAAACGGAGTTCAGGTTTTCGTGCTCCACGTCGTTGTAGTCGGAAACTGTATTTTTGCTTTCTACACTTCCTTTGCGCTCTATCACCCCGCCCCGGTAAAGCATGTCTTCGCTCAGGGTAGTCTTACCGCTTCCGGCATTGCCCAGTAAAACAACATTCCTGATTTGATCGGTTTGATAAGTTTTCATAATAGCTTATTGCGTTTTATTACACATGAATGAATATGATTAATGGGTTGTTTTCCATATATTTAAAAGCAGAAGTTTCAAAAATAGTAAATTTTTGTTAACAATCAAGTTTTATGAATAGCGGGTTTGCGACAAAATTTTTTCATCAAATTTTGGTTTACTTAAAAAGAAAGTCTTATTTTTGCCCCTCCTCAAACGGTGGACGTAGCTCAGTTGGTTAGAGCGCTGGATTGTGGTTCCAGAGGTCGTGGGTTCGAGTCCCATCTTCCACCCATACACAAACATTTCTTTTGCGCGTTATCCGGCTGGGGACAGCCGGATTTTTTTGTGCACCATGTATGCACAAGACCTTTAAGGTAAAAGTCCTGGACGGGAGGGGTTGACGTTAGAATATTTTAGCGCTGATATTTTAGCCCTTAGCTCTATGCTAAGCACTGGTTTTTCCTGGTTTTTTACTCGTTTTTGTAAGTTTCATAATTTATTTATATTCGTAAGATGTAATTTTCATCCCTGATACATGGCCAAAGCACAACAAAAACAAAAAAAGCAGAAAAAACAGACGCAGCAAAACCCTTTGGACAAGCTCAACGCGGTGCTTTACCTTTACAGGGGACGGATTTTGCTTGTGTCGGTGATCCTGACGGTTTTGTTTTCCTTCCTGCTTTTCAATTTCAATGTTAGTTTGATGGGAGATGACGGGGCCTATATAAAAAGGGCCTATCGTTTGCTCCATCATGGCGATTTCCCGGGTTTTCAGGGTCCCGTTTATCCCTTTGTATTGAGTTTTTTCATCTGGATATTCGGGTTGAACATTACCTTTTTGAAAGCCCTTTCGGGGATTTTCATCCTTGGGCACCTGTACTTTTTTTACAGGGCTTTTCAAAACAGGGTTCCTTCGCTGCTTTTTGTTTTTACCATTGTCATCCTGGCCACCAACGCATATTTATTGAGCTATTCCAGCCTGACGTTTTCGGAAGCGCTGTTCCTGTTTATCCAGGCCTTCCTGTTTTTTTATTTGTTCCGTTACATCTGGGAGGCCTCATTCAAAAATGAATGGCAACGACTGGTCCGATTTCTTGTTTTGGGTGCAATCATGTTGCTTCTGGCAAAAACCCGCAGCATAGGGTACGGTGCTGTAGTGGCGGTGGTGCTGTTTATGGCTGTTAACAGGAATTGGAAAAACATGGCCTATACACTGGGCAGTTTTGGTGTCTTTTACTTTGTCTTCAAAGGCATCAAAGCAGTTTTTTTCGGTATTTCGGGACAGCAGTTTTCCAATCAGCTTGACCGACTCTTATTGGTGAATCCCTACGATCCCTCGGAAGGCAAGGAGGACCTGGTAGGTTTTATTGAGCGTTTTTGGGGCAACAGTGAGCTATATCTGTCCAAACACATATACAAGTTTCTGGGTCTGCGGCCGGATGTGCTTCAAACATCCACTGTGCTGACCATTCTTACCTATGCACTGTTTATCCTGGCCCTGGTTTATGTAACGGCGAGAACGACGGGCAAGCTCCTGGGCGGATGGCTGGCCGCCCGGTATGCGGCCTGGCCGCTCGAGGTCCCTGCCGGCATCGGCCGCGGGCTGATCTCGCAAAGCGGTGTGGCTGTCGCCATGACCATGGACCTTTATTTGTCGGGCTGCCTTTTGGGGGAAATCCTCGTTGCCATGCTCATTTCAGCCTTTATTCTAAACGAGTTGATCAGTCCGGCAATGGCCAGGCCTTTGCTATGGGGAAGAAAAGCGGGGGGCCCGTGAGACGGATTGCGGCCCTTTTATTGATATCCGTGTTCATGGCGGGCGTGGTCCTGCAGGCAGACAGCTCAGGGGCGCATGGAGGGGCCGGGCTCTCCCTTTCCTTCGGCTTTATTTTGATTGCCGCGTATCTGGCCGGTGATCGCCCGCAAATCGTGCTGAGCACCCGGTTCCGAGAAAAGGACGAAGGTTTCCCGAGACTGGAAGCGTA
>CAJXLE010000260.1 GCA_913055895.1 uncultured Bacteroidota bacterium
AACCATTTCAGCTCGTGGTGGATCACCCCGTTGGGATGCACCGCCATGGAACCGCCCTCAAAGATGAGCTCGGTCTGGGCGCCTACCTGGTTGACATAGACCACAGGCACATCATAGCGTTTGGCCTTCTGGATGAAGATGTTCTTCTTGCCCCACACCTTGCTGTAGGAAAAGGGAGAAGCCGAGATGTTGATGATCAGCTCAGGATCATGCTCAGACAACTTCTCCATGGGCGAGACGTTGTAGAGCTGGCTCCTGGAATAGGCATTCTCGGTGGGTTGCTCATCCCAAAGGTCCTCACAGACGGTGAGCGCTATCTTGCGTCCCTGGTATTCCAGCACCTCAAACCTGTCGTTGGGTTCAAAATACCGGTATTCGTCAAATATGTCGTAAGTGGGCAGCAGGGTCTTGTCCTGTATGAACTGCACCTCTCCTTCACTCAGGAAAAAGGCTGCATTGAGAAGCCGCTTGCCTTTTTGGGCAGGATTGAGTCGCGGACCACCAATGATGGCAGCAATGCCCCGGCATTGGTCGGCAATATTCCTTACGGCCTGTTCGCACTGTTCAATAAACTCCTGGTAGTCGAGCAGGTCCTGGGGTGGATAGCCGCAAACCGACATCTCCGAAAAAACCACCAGGTCGGCCTTATCCTGCCTGGCCCTTACAATGGTGTTGATGATGGCATCCTGGTTGTACCCGAAATTTCCTATGTGGTAATTGATCTGCGCGAGAGCTATCTTCATAAGATGATATTTTTTAAAACATGATTCCCAGCCGCAATGCCACCGTGCCGGTGGTGACCTTCTTATCGGTGGCACTGGTAATATCGAGAAAACCGTTGTTGTATGACAGTCCCGCCACAATGGCCGTGGTACCGCCAATGGAGTACTCAATGCCGCCACCGATGTAATACCCCAGGTTGTACCATTCAATGGCTTCACTGCCATCGAGCTCTTTCTCACCGGGAAGGTCCACTTCCCTTTTGATGTTCACGTAAGTGTCGATACCCAGGTGCACATAAAACCTGGTATAGCCCACCTCGATGGTTTTGAATTTCAAACCAACGGGAACGTTGATGTACTGAAGGCGGTACTCGCCCACATCTCCTGGTTGCAGGGTATGGGTCGAATCGATGCCCTTGAAAGTCCCTCCTTCGCTGAACTCCAACTTTCCCTTCATTCCGTTGATGGATATGCCGGTGGAAAAGGCGTAGTTTTGGGCAAAAAAGTTGTCGAAGTTCAAACCGCCGTTGAAAGCCAGGCCGGACCCACCGGAGTTAAGCTCCCGGCTATCGGGTGTGAACCAGCTGAGTTGCGGCTCGGCATAAACCGTAAAGCTGTATCGCTGCGGTGAGCTGCTGTGCTGGGAAAAGCTTTGGACTGCAATGAATAGCAGCGGAAGCAAAAGCATATATCTTCTTCTCATATTCCGGGTCTTTATTGTAATTGATTTAAAATATTCTCTGATTTACCTGGATGATCTTCAAAAGCTTCTTGCCAGTTTTTTCTACATTTCGTAATTTCAAGCCTTCATTTTGCATCGGTCATCCATCGTGCAACATTTATACCGTTATTCGCGGTAATAAAATTAATAATTTCTGATCTTTTCAACTTAAAAAGAAGAAAAATATGATCAAACGGCTTGTTACTGTCTTGCTCCCTGTACTCTTTCTCTGGAGTTGCGGTCCGAAGAATCCATACGAGAAGGACATCGATGTGGAGGGTGTGAACGTGGAGATCAAAAGGCTGGAAAAGGACCTGTTTTCAACCGATCCCGACAGTGTGCACAACATCATCCCCACTTTCAGCGAAAAGTACGGCAATTTTTTCGAGCTCTACAACACGAATGTGATCAACATAGGCTCATCCGGCAACCGGGCCTACCCGAGGAACCTGAAGGGCTTTCTAACCGATTACAACATGAACCAGGTGTATGACAAGATACAGGAGACATTTCCTGATCTTGAGGATACCGAAGACAGGATTCGGGATGGATTCCGGCACTACAAGCACTATTTCCCCGATAAAAAGGTGCCGGCCGTATACACCTATATGGGTGGTTTCAACCAGTCGATTGTCGTGGCCGACAGCGTGCTGGCCATAGGGCTGGACAAATACCTGGGGCGCGACTGCGAGTTCTATGACAAGCTGGGATGGTCGGATTACCGGCAGAAAAACATGCACAAGGAGAAGATCCCCACCGATTGCATACGGGCATGGGGACAAAGCGAATGGCCTTTCAACGACTCAACCGACAACCTCCTGTCGAACATGCTGTACCGTGGGAAGATCATGTATTTCACCAAGTCGATGCTGCCTGCGGAACACGATACCCTGGTGACCGGCTTTACCGCCAGCGAGTTGAAATGGTGCCGGGAGAATGAAGAGCAGATATGGAACTACCTGATAGACCACAAACTGCTCTATTCCAGTGATTATATGACGATCAACAAGATGGTCAACCCGGCTCCCTTCACTTCGGGTTTTCCCAAGGCATCGCCCGGACAGGCCGTCAACTGGCTGGGGTGGAAGATCATAGAAGACTATATGGAGGAAGAATCTTCCATCACCCTAAAAGCCCTGTTGGAGGACCATGATTACCAGAGGATGCTGAACAGATCGAAGTACAAGCCTTGAAGCCTTGAAGAAATGCGTAAATGCGTAAATGCGTAAATTATTTTATCATTTTATCATTTCTTCATTGTCCTACTTCGTCAGCCTGACCATCCCCTCCAGCGGGAGCGATTCGGCCAGACCGACCACCTGTTTCTCTTCATCGAATCCCCTTGAGGTGAAAGTGAAGAGCGAGCGGTTGAAGGGTACCCTGATGTCATAGGATACCACACCGGTGGAATCATCAGCATTGCGTTCCAGAAGGGCTTTGTATCCCTGGATCTTAATCCTTTTCTGGTTGGGATCGCCCATCCCCATGAACGAGGGCAACGACAGCAAACGGTTGACGGTTGCCAGGAAAGGGGAATCATCGATCAGCTCAAGTTCAATGGAACGCTCATCATCCCGGTAGGCACGGCTCACGTACATTCCCGTAATGCCGGCCGTGTTGCCGGTGACGTTGTCTTCCCCTGCCACCGCAGGCAGCTCTCCCAATGTGGCCGGGAGCATGGTGAGTATTTCTCTTCCCAGCTCCTGGTCGACATCGGCCAGGGCCTGCTGAAGGGCAAATCTTGACTCATGTAGGCTGCCCGTGCCATAGGCCTGCCGGGCCTGGTCCAGACGTGGGACTTCAACGACCGCGAGGCGCCGCTGGCCGTCCACGCGCCCGCCGGGACCCGGGAGCGAATCGAGCGTCTCGTCGCCGTGACGGGCGAGCGCCCCTCCTACCCGGTCCGGATCCACCAGGTCGAACCCGGCGACGTCGCCCTCTCCCGCGAGGGCTACGAGGTCCGTGCCATCGGTGTCGACCACCGGACGACCGCAGTCGGGTACGCCCTCGTCGAGGACGACCGCAAGGGCCGGTTCGACCGCGAGAAGGCCGAGGAGGAACTCGGGATCCC
>CAJXLE010000261.1 GCA_913055895.1 uncultured Bacteroidota bacterium
AGAAGAGATGATAATCACCTGGGGCAGGTCTTTTACGGTATTTAAGAACTCAATTCCAGACATTTCGGGCATCTCAATATCCAAAAATATCAGGTCGATGTTTTCCTCACTCACATTAATGGTGTTGATGGCTTCCACCGCATCGTTAAAAGTATACTTCAATTCCAGGAACTCGGTTCTGTTAACAAACTCCTCTACAACTCTTAATGACAAAGGATCATCGTCGATAATAATGCAATTCATGGGGCTGATGTTTTTCGTTCTTTTACTTTACCCCCGGTGGCGCATTCTAGCTGTTGCAATCAGGCCGGTAAAGAATTTCCGCGGGGGCTTCTCTTGTACATGCTCTATGGACAGTGGTTTAAACCGTCAATCACCTTTACGAAATCTTAAAGATAGTATATTTTTACCAAAATACGAACATGGCTGATAAAAGGTTCCTTTATTTGGATAAAAATTGCTTGATTAACAGATCTGAACGTTTGATGGTTTTTTTCAGCCATTCCAGCATCAGCTCGGTCTTTTCTTCTTCACCAAGCCTCCATTTCACCGATGAATGAACCAGTTTTTTCTTGAGCTCATAGAGGATGATGGCTGCTGAAACGCTGATATTGAAGCTTTCTGTGAAACCATACATGGGGACCCTCAGGTATTCATCGGCCATTGACAGGGCCTGCTGACTGAGTCCCTCCATCTCGGTTCCAAAAAGCAGGGCTGTCTTGCCATGCTCCAGGCTGAAATCAGGTAACTCCACATCCTGCTGATGGGGGGTGGTGGCCACGAGCCGGTATCCCCTGTCTTTAAGATGCTCCAATGCAGGGGTGGTGTTGTTGCCAGGCTCGTTGTAACGCATCAGGCTAAGCCACTTGGATGCGCCCAGGGCCACATCGGGATTGATCCGGTACTCGTTGGAGTTCTCTATGATGTGGGCATCCTGTATGCCAAAACAATCCATCGAACGCAGGACGGCACTGGCATTGTGGGGCTGATAAATGTCCTCCAGCACCACCGTGATATAACGTGTGCGCTGCTGCAGCACACGCTCAAATGCTTCCCTTCGCTGATTGGTGATAAAACCACTCAGGTATTCGACCAGTCTCTTTTTATCCATAGGTGCCATAAAAAAGGGGAGCACCGCAGTACTCCCCTTTTTCTGAAATAGAGTATTTTTTACTGTACTGAATCGGAAAGATCTGATCCAGGCTTAAATTTAACAACATTCTTCGCTTTAATGGTAATGGGCTTACCAGTTTGCGGGTTTCTGCCAGTTCTCTGGCTTCTTCTTGCTACTGAGAAGGAACCGAATCCTACCAGTGCTACTCTTTCACCTTTTTTCAGGGACTTGGTTGTTGCCTTTACAAAAGCGTCCAGAGCTTTCTTAGCATCAGCCTTGGTTAAATTGGCATCTTTTGCAATGGAGTCAATTAATTCTGCTTTGTTCATAATTAACTGTTTTTGGGGTTAGTAATAAAACTTATTTCAAATTAAGCATCGTACTTGGTTTTCCTTGTGCTTATCTTCAAAAAGTTCGATCTGTTCACGAATTTATGAATTTATAAAGTAAAAATGCAAATTTTTTCGGTAAAATTCAAAGGAAATCCTTAAAAAAAATTCTCATTGTTAGCGTTTTAAACGATTTTTACCTTTGTATAATTCTGTAAATCAATCACTTAAACGCAATACTGATTACATCGATATTTAATAATTTTTTTTCAACAAGACCCCCAATTTTTGTTGAAAAAGCGAGAGAAGATATGGAGGAAAACACCTATTTTACGTGAATGCATTGAATGGCGGGTGTCGCAGGCATACATCGCGCCAAAATCTTTATTTTTAGGGCTTTTCAGGGGGATTCATCCGGCTCTGCTTCAGCGCCCTCCTCCCAGCACCGTCCAGCGCTTAGGGTCGCGCTAAGCGTTCTTTTTTAGCGTTTAGCGCTGGGAGGTGAGCGCTGCGAGGTGTCTAGGAAACCACCTCCAGGAAGTAATCCCAAAGGTTGTCTTTTGGGGGGTCGGCGGTGATGGTGACCGGTGTCTGGCGCACAGGGTGGGTAAAATGAATGCTGCGGGCATGCAGGCTGATGCCCCCGTTCTTGTTGCTGCGGTCGAAGCCATATTTCAGGTCGCCCTTGATGGGTGAGCCGATGCGTGCAAGTTGGCTTCTTATCTGGTGGTGGCGACCGGTGTGCAGGTGAATCTCCAACAGGTGATAGCGGTCGGATGATGCAAGGGTGGTATAGTCCAACAGCGCTTCTTTGGCATCTTTGCGGGGGGCATCGTAGGCAAAAGATTTGTTCTTTCGGGGGTTCCTGACCAGGTAATGCCGCAAGCTTCCCCGCGAGGGATCGGGCAGGTTCTTCACGATGGCCCAGTAGGTTTTTGTCACCTCTTTTTCTTTGAACAACCGGTTCATCCGGGTCAGTGCCTTGCCGGTCCTGGCAAAAAGCACCACCCCGCTTACAGGCCTGTCGAGCCGGTGGATGACGCCCAGGTATACATTGCCCGGTTTGTTGTATTTCTCCTTCAGGTAACGCCTGATGCTCTCATCCAGGGCCTCATCTCCCGTACTGTCGCCCTGCACCAGGTCGCTGTTGGTCTTGTTTACGGCAATGAGATGGTTGTCCTCATAGAGCACCTGCATAAATACTGGGTTAATACTGTTCGTCCTCGTTGGGGAAATCTACATTCTTGACATCCTGGATGTATGACTGCACCGAGCCGAGTATCTCGGCAAAAAGGTTGTGGTAGCGGCGAAGGAAACGGGGACTGAAATCCTGGTTGATGCCCAGCATGTCGTGCAATACCAGCACCTGGCCATCGACCTCACTTCCCGCCCCTATACCTATAACAGGAATGGTAAGTTCCCTGGCTACACGAGCGGCCAGTTTGGCCGGGACTTTCTCCAGCACCAGTGAGAAGCACCCGGCCTCCTCCAGGGTATGTGCATCCTCGATGAGTTTTTGCGCCTCATCGTCTTCGGTAGCCCGGACCACATAAGTGCCGAACTTATGAATAGACTGGGGTGTCAAACCCAGGTGCCCCATAACGGGTATTCCTGCTGAAAGAATGCGCCGCACAGAATCCTCAATTTCGGAGCCTCCTTCTATCTTTACCGCATGGCCTCCTGTCTCCTTCATCATCCTGATGGCCGACATCAAAGCTTCTTTGGAGTTACCCTGGTAGGAACCAAAAGGCAGGTCGACAACCACAAAAGCCCTGTCTACTGCCCTTACCACCGATTTGGCATGGTAGATCATCTCATCCATGGTGATGGGCAGGGTGGTTTCATTGCCCGCCATCACGTTGGATGCCGAATCGCCTACCAGGATCACATCAATTTCTGCACGATCAAGTATGCGCGCCATGGAATAATCATATGCAGTCAGCATGGTGATCTTCTCCTTGCGAAGCTTCATCTCGTGCAGCACATGGGTGGTCACCCTTTTGATTTTTTTTCCTGTGGACATATCTACTGGTTTTTATGT
>CAJXLE010000262.1 GCA_913055895.1 uncultured Bacteroidota bacterium
CCCAATTACCTGGTCGACGGGCAAATCTACCACATCCCAATGGTTACCGAGGAAAGTTCCGTGGTGGCTGCAGCATCCAAAGCCGCCAAATTCTGGTACAAGCATGGAGGTTTTCAGACAGAAAAAATCTCAACCATCAAAAGGGGACATGTCCATTTCATGTGGTATGGCACCTATGAAGAGCTGGAAGCCTTGTACAAAACCTTTGAAAAGGAGCTTCCCGATAAGCTTGCAGATCTCACCAGAAGCATGGAAGAAAGGGGCGGTGGCGTGAGCGAAGTGTGGTTGTCCGACCAGAATGATGAGCTGCAAGGATATTACCAGATCGGGCTCTCCTTCGAGACCATCGATTCCATGGGTGCCAATTTCATCAACTCGGTGCTGGAAAAGACAGCCCAAGAGCTCAAGCATATGAGCGAGAAGCACCACCCTGGAAAACTCGAGCTGGTCATGGCCATCCTTTCGAACTACGCCCCGGGCTCTTTTGTACAGATGAAAGTGGAATGTCCTGTCGATGCCCTGGGCGAGCTCAGTGCTTCCATGGACGGAGAGGAAGTGGCCGGCAAGTTCAAAATGGCCGTCGACATAGCCAATCACAGCGTCTCCAGGGCGGTGACCCACAACAAAGGCATCATGAACGGTGTGGATGCTCTGGTCATTGCCACCGGCAATGATTTCAGGGCCGTCGAAGCAGGTGTTCACGCTTATGCCGTGGACCGGGGCAGGACCACCTCACTTACCAGTTGTGAGATGAACGATGGCACCTTCACCTTTCGCATAAAAATCCCCCTTGCCCTGGGTACGGTAGGCGGTCTGACAAGGCTTCACCCCCTTGCCTCCAGGGCGCTGGAGATACTGGGGAACCCTTCCGCCAAAGAGCTGATGAAAATTGCAGGTGCGGTGGGCCTGGCCAGCAACTTCAGTGCGCTGGTGTCATTGACCACAACGGGAATACAAAAGGGTCACATGAAGCTGCACCTGGAAAACATCCTCATGTCGCTGGATGTCGACGAGGAGATGAAGGAGAAGATCAAGGAACACTTCATGGATCAGCCGGTGTCGTATGCACAGGTAAAAGCCTATATTGAAGGAAAATTATGATCCAACAGTACCATTCCAACGGCAAACTTTTACTGACAGGAGAATACCTTGTGCTGAAAGGGGCAGAGGCACTGGCCCTGCCCCTTCAGTTGGGTCAAAGTCTCCGGGCCACCCCTTTAAGAGAGCCCGGCCGCCTGGAATGGAAGAGCCACTACCAGGGCAGGACCTTTTTTGATGCTGTTTTCTCGGGCGATAGCATGCAGGTCGTTGAGTCGACCGACGGGGAGATGGCCGGCTATCTCCGGCATCTCATGCAGAGGGTTGTCGCGCGTGTCCCCTCGCTCCTTCTGCAAAACGGTTACCTGATCGAAACAACCATGGCCTTTCCTCTGGAATGGGGACTGGGCAGCAGCTCGACCCTCATCTCCAACCTGGCACAATGGCTGCAGATCGACCCCTTCGCCCTGAACAGGGAGATCACCAATGGATCGGGATACGACATAGCCTGCGCCCTCAGCAACCAGCCCCTGGTCTATCAAATATCCGGGGATGGCCCGCACTACAGCCGGGTTGATTTTGCCCCGCCATATAAGGACCACCTGTATTTTATTTATACAGGCAAAAAACAACGCTCGCGCCAGGAAGTGAAAAAATTTCTCTCGAAAAACCACACGCACGATCATCTTTTCAAGAGCATAAGGAATATCAACAAACAAATTATAAACAGCAGGCATATTGGTGAATTCCAGGAAGCCCTGGCAGAACATGAGCGCATTGTTTCCCGGGTGCTGGAGGTTCCCCCCCTACAGGAGCGACTATTCAGCGATTTTACAGGCACCATCAAATCGCTGGGAGCCTGGGGAGGCGATTTTATCCTTGCTGCCTGGCCCGGCCCGGTTTCAGAACTGGATGATTATTTTACATCCCAGGGGATGGGGCCCATATTTACCTGGGATGAACTGATAAAAAACAGACAATATGCTTGATGAACAATACCGCAGAGAAGCACTCACATTCGACAAACAACAACTGCCTTCCATCCCTGCTACAGTGGGATGGGAAGCTCCTTCCAACATAGCCCTGGTCAAATACTGGGGCAAAAAGGCCATCCAGCAGCCGGTGAATCCCTCTGTCAGCATGACCCTGAGCAACATGCACACCCAGACCCGGATCCATTACAGCAGGGCAAAAAAAGATGAAGGCCGCATTTGGCTAAGGTTTAATGGCATAGAAGACCACCCTTTCAAAGACCGCATACAGAGATACCTGAACCACGTCAAGCCCTTTTTTCCTTTTATCAGCCATCTCGATCTTCACATCGACACCCGCAACAGTTTTCCTCACTCAGCAGGCATGGCTTCATCCGCTTCAGCCATGAGCTCCCTGGCATTGTCCCTGTGTTCACTTGAAAAGGATTTGCTTGAAGAGCCCGGCGAACCGTCGGATTTTTTTCAGAAAGCTTCCTTCATGGCCCGGCTGGGCTCTGGCAGTGCTGCACGGTCGGTTTACGGGGGTTATGTGGAGTGGGGACAACATGAAGGTGGCTCCGATGAATACGCCAGGCCCTTCCCTGGCCCCATAGCCGAACCTTTTCCCGTACTCAACGATTCGGTACTGGTGGTCTCATCACAACCCAAGAAAATCAACAGCTCATCGGGACATGCCCTGATGGACAACCATCCCTATCGCGAGGCCAGAGCGGCCCAGGCGGAGGAAAACATGGGTAGGATCAGCCGGGCCCTTAAAGAAGGTGATTTTAAAAGTTTTGCCGCAACGACAGAAGAGGAAGCCTTAAGCCTCCATGCCATGATGCTCTCTTCCCGTCCCGGATACAGTCTCCTGAAGGAAGCCACCACAGAAATCATAGACCGCATCAGATCGTACAGGTATTCGACCGGTACTTCAGTTGCCTTTACCCTGGATGCCGGTCCCAACCTTCACCTTCTTTATCCCACCAGGGAGAAAGAAAAGATACGCGTGTGGATGAACCAACAGCTTAAACCATTGTGTGAAGGCGAAAAAATGATACACGATTTTACGGGCAATGGTCCACAAAGACTCGACAAATGAAACGTTCTGCTACATCGACATAAACTACAGAATATCACCGAACGCAATAAAAACAATCAAACGAAACGCCCATGATCAACCAATCATAAATATCAAAAAAGGAGATGATTATTCGTTCACATAAAGTTACATAAGGCCAAGGCAATTAATCAAAACAAATTTATAGACATCACAGTTGGCCAAGACAATGAGTGAGCGTAAAAAAATGCATTTAAAAGCAATGGTCATGCAAACACATTCAGAGAACATATATTACGCCAAGATCATGCTTTTCGGAGAATATTCGGTCATCAAAAACAGCATGGCACTGACCGTTCCATACAGCCATTTCAACGGCGAGCTCAAATTTATTCACCGCGACAACT
>CAJXLE010000263.1 GCA_913055895.1 uncultured Bacteroidota bacterium
GGACAGATGGCCAACCCTGCCGGTGAAGGCATGCTGGTGAACCCCGGTGGTGCTTTCTTTATTTACGCAGCCATCGGCATTTTGGCATTGATCTTTGTTTACTCATACATCCCGGAGACCAAAGGCCATTCGCTGGAGAAGATCGAGGAACACTTCCTGGCAGGAAAGCATCCGCGCGACCTGTAAGCAGAAGCCCTGCGGATGGCATCCGGTCCATCCCCCGATGTGATTTATTATAGATAAACAGACATAAAAAAACGCCCGGCAATTTTCGCCGGGCGTTTTTTATTGGAAATGTCCGTGACAATCCCATGATTGCCGGTTGTTTATTGCTGGCGTGCGCCTGTACCGTAATAAAGGTTTTTGATTTTTACATCGCCGGGACTCACATCCGGGATGGTTTTTCCCCCGGGCAGTGAATAATCGTCACCGCCATGTGCGCCGGTCCATCCAGAACCCTCGAAATCGTTTACGTTTCTTACGTATCCGGTTCCGTTGTCTTTCATGACCACATCGCCACTTTCAAAGGTGCCGTCGTTGTCAACCTCAACTGCAAAACGGGCGCCCGAACCATAGCCGCCAATGGAGCTGACTGTGATGGTTGGGGGATTGCCCGGATCATAACCCCTTCCGCTTTGTTCAAAATACCAGTCAAAAATGGTGCTGTCGCTGGAGCTGATGTCAGAGTCATGGATTTTCATGATGGCCTGCTGACCGGTGGTGGTCGAGATGCTCAGCTCGGGGTTGCCTGCCAGTCCCTTTGTTCTGAAGAGAGTATCTGCCTGCAGTGCATTATCCGGATAAATGGCACCATCATACAGTTTCACGTATTGATTGAAATCATTGCCCCAACCAGGTTTGAGCTCGTTGTTGTTGTTGAGGTCCTCGTCTATTTCCTCTACAATTTTACCATTGCTGTATTCCTGGTATGTTGCTGCTAATGTGGGGATGTTTTGGTAACCCGAGCCCTGGCTGGCTATATAGACCAGGTAAGTGGTTTCAAAACGAACGTCAACGATGGCTCCGGATCCGCTGAGACCGGACAGATCGATTGTAGGTTCGGATGTATAGTAAGCACCGTTATCCAGAATCTCCAACCATTGTATGGGACCGGGGCTGTTGTTGACATGGACGACCAGTTCGGCCGAGACATTGTTGACACCCTCGGAAAAGGGAATGGTGTCCTGCTCATAACCCGAACCTTCCTGGATAAGTTCTACGGCTGAATGTTGACTCAACCGACTTTCCTCAACCTTTGCTCCCAGGTCGAAACCGGACCCTACATCATTGGGTGCGTCAACGGTTACGGTGGCACTTGGGATGCCCGGGATGTCCGAGGCATCATAATTCTCCGGGTAGTATACGGCCGGTTTTGAAACAACCTGGTATGATCCACCGCTTTGCATGGCAAGGGTCTGGGTGGTGTCGACCGTTGGAAAGGTGATCTGCAGGTTGTCGCTGCCGTCGGGGTTAACAGGCACTTTTACGGAATACTGGCCTTCCGAATCGGTCACGCCTACAAAAGAACTCTCCACGTTGGACCCCAGGTTGGGGTTGACGACCCTTACTTCCCGGCCGGCAAGTTTTTCCCGCTCACGATTGGTCAGGTCCGTTTCTATGCTCAGCTTACCTTTCACGGTGGCCAGGTTGTCGCCGGAGAGGGGATAGATCTTCAGGGTTTTGGAAATTTGTTTTGTCCTGTAAGAATCCGTCGAAGTTGAGATCTGGAACATGGCTTTGGTGTAGTTGTCCTTGTTCACATAAACACTGATGTCTCCGCCAACCTTCATGTCGCTGAAGACCACATTGCCGGATCCATCGGTGGTTTTCTCGACGGTAACGGAATCTTTCACCAGTTGGACGGTGGCCCCGTCAACCGCATCACCATACGAAGAGCCGTCCTGTACGGTCAATGCAACATCGATATGCTGAAGGGCATCCATGGCATCTTTTTCTGTAAACTTATCCTCCTCGCATGAAGCCAGCGTCATGGCTCCGAGGGCAATAAGCATCATAAATTTGTAAATGTTTCTCATCATCATAAGCTTTAAATTTGACATGTATGGTTTTTTATTTTGTGGATTTTTAGTTGGTGCTAAAATCCAAAGCCCAGGGTGAAGGACATCGAATGGTTTTTCAGGTCACCCTGGATCTGTGGTATTCTTATGTAGCTGTATCCTTCGTAAACCGGGTTGATGCCGTATTTATAACGGGCATCGACAGTGAGGAACAGGTTGTCTGAGACATCGAATTCAAAACCAATTCCTCCAATGGCAGAATATTCATAGGAGTTGATGACGGAGGATATGTTCTCTTCTCCTGTGTAAGTATGAAATTCGTTGTCACTGAATACCGTTCCTTCGGCAAGGATACCGCTGTGAAGGTTGTATGAGAATGCGGGACCCAGGTTCAGCTTTAGCCTTGTATCGTTCATCTTGAATGAAAATTGTGCCAGCAGCGGTATTTCAATGTTGTGCATTTTGAGGTACCGGTTTTCCGCTTTCATGTCGTACCAGGTGTCGGTAAGGCCATAATAGTCAGGAACATCGTAATTTGTGAGTCTTCCGCCTTGCTGGGAGTAGCTGGCTTCCAGCTGAAGGGCAAAAAGATCACTGAAGCTATACCGGAGAAAAGCACCGGCAGTCAAACCCTGTGCATTGTTGGTATAGGGCTGTTGATCGGTGAACTGACTAAGGGTTGTGCCGAACTTTGCTCCTAACTGGATGGGGGAAGCAGAAGTTTCTGACTCTGTATCCTCATTTTGGGCGTTGAGCGTGGAGCCCGTTATTATGAAAGCCAATAGAAAGAGCAAAGAAATGGTTCTTCCCTGATTGTTGAAGATTAGGATTTTTTTCATCATACGTTGGTTTTATTTTTTGCACTCGTTAAATACATAAGTGTTTGGGGCACGGTTACTGGCAGTGGTTGAAAAAATCTACCGGGAAGACGACCAATTTCGTCTTTGGGTTGGCAACCGTGCGCATAAAATTTTTTAAACGGGATGTTAAAAGCCCCCAAAAATGGCTTTTGGGGGCTGGAGGGTTTTTGTTTTTACCCAACGGTCAGTTACTTTTTTTGGCACTGGCAGTGACCGTGGCTGTGTATTAGAATGGGCTGTTGTCTTTTTCGGGCTCTTCAGAATGATTGGCTTTTTATCACTCTATTTCCAGGATCAGGGGTGTCTTGGCCGGGACTGAGAGGTGGCGGTGGAGGGTATATGATTCACCGCTGACCACATCTTTTGCTTTTGACCCCGGATCAAGGATTTCAGAAAATCTTTGCAGGTTCAGCTTCTGGTCGTTCTTGTTTTTGTTCAGCACCACCATGACCTTGTCGTTTTTGTTGTAACGGAAATAAACATACACCCCGTTTTGGGGGGCGAAATGCCTGAGCTTTCCGTGGTGGACCACCGGGGTGGTTTTTCGCCAGTTGAGAAGCTTTTGCATGAAATCTTGTGCCTGTAATT
>CAJXLE010000264.1 GCA_913055895.1 uncultured Bacteroidota bacterium
TGAAAAGATCAGCGGATCCGCTTGATGATCCTTCCAACGATGAGAACCAGGTTGGTCAAAAGCAGGATGCCCAGCAACAGCAACTCCAATAAACCATATTGGCTGATCAATCTTGCACGGCCTTCGGTGGTTAAAGGGGGTATTTCAAAAAAGATTACTGAATACCACAAAAACAGAAGCAGAAAAAAAAGAACCACAAGCGACCTGCCTGTTGGCAGCCTCTTTACGATGTATAAATATGGAGTTCGCTTTTTGTAAGATGATCCTTCTTCCTCTCAAGGCAAAAACCTGGAAAGAAGATTATTTCTTTCCTGCCTCAGAAGCTTCCTGCTCGACGGTGCGGCCAGGATAGGCTTTGAGGGCCTCCTCGAGGGTCTTCATGGCCTTTTTCAAATCGTCGATCTTCAGCACATAGGCGATGCGCGCCTCGTTTGTGCCCAGTCCGGGCGTGGAATAGAAACCCGCGGCCGGGGCGATCATCACGGTCTGGTTCTCATATTCGAAATCGCTGAGCATCCACTGGGCGAACTTCTCGGCATCGTCCACCGGAAGCTTCACGACGGTGTAGAAAGCACCCTTCGGCATGGGCGAGTAGACCCCTTCCATGCTGTTCAAGGCATCCACCATGTAGTTCCTGCGCTCGATGTATTCGTTGTAGACCTCGTCAAAATAATCCTGCGGGGTATCCAGAGCAGCCTCACTGGCTATCTGGCCCAAAGCCGGGGGACAAAGCCTGGCCTGGGCAAACTTCATGGCATTGTTGATGATGTCCTGGTTGCGGGAGATCAAAGCCCCGATGCGCACCCCGCACATGCTGTAGCGCTTGGATACCGAATCCATCAGCACCACATTGTTTTCAATGCCTTCCAGGTGCATGGCCGAGGTATGCGAGCGGCCGTCGTAGACAAACTCGCGGTAGACCTCGTCGGAGAAAAGGAACAGGTCGTGGCGCTGGACCAGCGTCTTGAGCTTCTGCATCTCTTCATCCGAATACAGGTAACCCGTGGGGTTGTTGGGGTTGCAGATTACGATGCCCCTGGTTTTCCCGGTGATCATTTGTTCAAACTGGTCGATCGAGGGCAGGGCAAAGTCGTGGTCGATGGAGGAGGTCACCGGCTTGACCTTCACCCCTGCCAGGGTGGCAAAACCATTGTAGTTGGCGTAGAAAGGCTCGGGTACGATGACCTCGTCGCCGGGGTTCAGGCAGGTGTTGAAAGCAAAGAGCACAGCTTCCGATCCGCCGGTGGTGATCAGCATCTGGGTGTGGTCGATGTCGATGCCCACCCCTTGATAATATTGTGCCAGCTTTTTGCGGTAACTCTCGTTGCCGGCCGAGTGGGTATATTCCACCACCCTGATGTCGGTGTTTTTAACCGCGTCCAAAGCCACCTCGGGAGTGGGTATATCGGGCTGACCAATGTTCAGGTGATACACCTTGCGGCCCTTCTTTTTGGCTTCTTCGGCATAGGGCACCAGCTTCCGGATAGGGGAAGCCGGCATGGATTGTGCTTTATTGGAAATAGAAGGCATGGTATGGGTATTTTAGAAAAGGGTTAAGATCAGTTGTCGCTGTTTTTCACCACTTCACCGGTGATCTTCAGCCTTACCGTGCTGTTTTTGGCGTTGGACTGTACATAGATCCATTTGGTGAAGGTTCCCCTGCGCCGGGTGTCGTATTTGACCTCGATCTCTCCTTTGTCACCGGGCTTGAAAGGCTTCTGTGGCCAGTCGGGTACCGTGCAGCTGCAGGATGATCTTACATCGGTCAGAATCAGTGGCTTTTTGCCGGCACTCTCAAATTCAAATTTATACGAGCCGTCTCCCTTATAGGGGATCTTTCCAAAGTCGTGGGTTGTTTTTGTGAAGGTGATCTTTGCGTTTTTCTCCTTTTCGGAGCCAGAGTCTCCGTTTTGCCCCATGGCAGTGAGTGAGCCAGCTAGCAAGACAATCAACAGTATTCCTAAACGTCTCATGAGCATATGTTTTTTTAGTTAACGAACAAATTTAACCTTACGAACGAAATTATAATATGTTTTACAATATTAAAAGCAAAAATTAGAACTTTACAATCGTAGGGCCTATTGTTTCCTTTAGAAATTTATATTTTTACGGGATTTTTGAATTTTACGAACCCCTTGATACAAACGCACCAGTAACTATGGATATAGCAAAGAAGTATGATCCTTCAAGTGTTGAGAGCAAATGGTATGCCCATTGGCAGGAAAAAGGCTATTTTCACTCCGAACCGGACAACCGCGAACCCTACACCATTGTCATTCCCCCACCCAATGTGACCGGTGTGCTGCATATGGGACATATCCTGAACAACACCATACAGGACATACTGATCCGCCGGGCCCGGATGCAAGGTAAAAACGCCTGCTGGGTGCCGGGTACCGACCATGCCTCCATTGCCACCGAAGCCAAAGTGGTCGACAAACTCAAAAAGGAGGGCATCGACAAGTATTCCCTCACCCGCGAAGAGTTCCTGAAGCATGCCTGGGAATGGAAGGAGAAGCACGGGGGTATCATCCTGGAGCAGCTGAAGAAGCTGGGGGCATCGTGCGACTGGAGCCGCACCAAATTTACCATGGACGACGACATGTATGAGAGTGTCATCCAGGTTTTTGTCGAGCTCTACAACAAAGGCTATATCTATCGGGGTGCCCGGATGGTCAACTGGGATCCGCAGGCCAAGACGGCTGTGTCCGATGAAGAGGTCAACTACAAGGAGGTCCAGTCGAAACTTTATTATGTGCGTTATCCCATTGACGGAGAAGATGAATACGTGAAGATAGCCACCACCCGGCCCGAGACCATCCTGGGCGACAGCGGCGTGTGTGTGCATCCCGAAGATGAGCGTTACACCCACCTGCACGGCAAGCAGGTGATCGTTCCGGTGATCAACCGCAAAGTGCCCCTGGTACCCGATGAATATGTCGACCGCGAGTTCGGTACCGGTGCCCTGAAGATCACCCCGGCCCACGATGAGAACGACCATGAGATCGGCCTGCGCCACAACCTTCAAACCATCGACATATTTAATGACGATGGTACCCTGAACGAGAAGGCCCAGGTGCATGTGGGTACCGACCGTTTTGAAGCCCGCGAGGCTTTCGTCAAAGACCTGGAGCGTGAAGGTTACCTGATCAAAGTGGAGGATTATACCAACAGCATTGGCTTCTCAGAGCGCACCGATGCGGTGATAGAGCCCAAACTCTCCACCCAGTGGTTCTGCCGCATGAAGGAGATGGCCCGGCCTGCCCTGGAAAATGTGATGAACGACAACATACGCTTCCATCCGGCCAAGTTCAAGAATATGTACAAGCACTGGATGGAAAACATCAAGGATTGGTGTATATCCCGCCAGCTCTGGTGGGGCCAGCGCATACCCGCCTGGTACCTGCCGGATGGCAGCTATGTGGTGGCAAGCAATGCGGACGAAGCCCTGGAGATG
>CAJXLE010000265.1 GCA_913055895.1 uncultured Bacteroidota bacterium
GGGTTCGATGAATTGGTTTTCCATCTCATGACGCATGATCATGTCGAACATAACAGGAATGGTGGCCACAGAATTGTTGCCCAGCTTGGAGATGGTCATGGGCATGATGTCGGCCGGAATATTGCGGATGCCATAAAGCTTGAAAAAATTCTTGAGCATGGCCTGGTCCATCTTTTCATTGGCCTGGTGGATCAAAACTTTCTTGATGTTGCTCACGTCCACCCCCGACTTGTCGACGGCCTTTTTTAAAAGGGGAGGGACCGTGTTCAGCGCGTACTCAAACTGCTTGCGCCCGTTCATCTTGATGAATATCTCATCTCCGGCGTAGTTGGGATTGTTGGATCGCTCCATCCACATCAGGTAAGCCTCGTTCAGGGCATCGGAGCGAGAAGCATGTGATAGGATACCGGTGGGTTTTTCACTTTCTCTGGCTTCCAGGAGGGAGGCACCGGCTCCGTCGGCAAAGATCATACCGTCGCGGTCGTGCTGGTCGGAAACCCTTGAAAGGGCCTCTGATCCTATCACCAGCACTTTGGATGCATCACCCGACTGGATGTAGTAGCTGGCCTGTATAAGGCCTTGTATCCAACCCGGGCACCCAAAGATGAGGTCATAGGCAATGGTCTCTGGGTTGTGTATTCCCAGCTGCTGCTTGACACGTGAAGCAAGACTGGGCAACATGTCCACACTGCCGGTGGTTTTCTTTACATCACCAAAATTGTGGGCTACAATGATATAATCCAGCTCTTCGCCGTTGACACCTGCATCTTCCAGGGCGTTTTTCCCTGCATTATATGCCATGTGGGAGTTAACCTGGTGATCTTCCAGGTACCTGCGCTCCTCAATGCCGGTGATTTCCTTGAATTTCTGGATGATTTCCTCATTGGGCTTGTCCATCTTGAAGCCCTTCTCATCATAGAACTCATTTTTGAGAAAGTCCGAGTTTCTGACTATTTTTTCGGGTATGCTACGGCCTGTCCCAGTAATGACCGTATAACGATTCGATTTCATTTGGATAGATATTGGGATTTATTCATGCATGACTCAAATAGACAAAAAAAGCATATATTGAGTAATAAAACAAGTATTTTCAAAATTTTAATACAAATCACTTGTACCCGGGAAACAGTATTATTTTAATATGTCCTTCACCTGCAGACGTCTCTCATCTATCAGGATGGAAAACCGGCAATGGCTTATTGCATCCTGATATTTGTCAGGACGAGGGGTATGTGATGAAGGTTTGGTTAAAGTGTCTCCATCAGTACGGCCACTGCGATGAAAAGATCGGTGCCCAGGACCGTTAAGACATTCATCCCCAGGGCCGGAACGAGCTTTGGTGTGTCGTGACCGTGGTGTATTGCTGCCATGGAGGCCCTGTAAGCCAGGGGCATGGGTAGCAGGGCAAGCATGAACCAGGGACTGACCACGTTGAACAATGCTGCACCAATGATTACACCGAATGTTGCCACCATACCCAGGGTGTATACATAGGCCGCTTTTTTTCTTCCCAGCCATATCACCAGGTGCTTCCTGCCTCCCAACTTGTCGGCTTCTAGATCGGGAAATTCATTGATCAGCAACAACAGGGCAGTGAGTATCCCGGGAGGTATGGACATCAGCAACACATCCTGGGGGAATAATTCCGTGATGGTCATCCCGGGGCTCCCGGTCATCACCACGTACGAGCCCAGTACAACGAAAGTGCCCAGTGTAAGTCCCGAGAAGAGTTCACCCAGTTGAAAGCGCGCCAGTATATTGGTGTAGAATAGGATGCTGAAGGAGCCCATTCCGGCCAGCAGGAATATGATCCAGTGGACGGTAAGGGCAAAATACATCCCAATGGTCAGGGCCAGCAGCAGGCTGACAACGGCCGTGCGGAAAACACTTTTGGCGCTCAGTTTGCCAGAGCTCAGCACACCGCTGCCTCCGCTAAATGGGGTCCTTTGGGTGTGGTGGTCTATCTGGGTTTTGTTGTCGGAATATTCATTGAAAAGATTCACCGAGATGTGCGACGATACAACCCCCACCATTAAAAGCAGGGCATGCCAGGGATTGAAGGTTGTCCCTTCCGGGTGGTATTTCCATCCAAAAGCCAGTCCTATGGCTACCAAAAGCACAGCCAGTACAAGGAAAGGAGCCCTCATCTCAGCCAGCCAGAGCTTTATTTTGTTTGTTTTACTCATAATAGGTTGCTTGGTTGTTTTGTTTGGTTCATTATTTCTTGAAATGCTAAAAAAGCCATCCTGCAAGAAAACCTTTTGCTTATACAATTATCTTTTTTATGATTAACAAACCCGCCGGTGTTTTGTTTTTACTTTCATACGCTTATCTTTTATTTAATAATTTGGCCGTATGGAACCTGCATGAATAATCATGTCCTTGTTGTGTAAGTTCTTGGATGCAGGTTTCACAATCAAATCTATGATTTATCGGCCTGTTGTAGATGGCAAATAAATTTCCATCAAATTTTTGCAAGGTTATACCCCCTGTTGATTATAGTTGTATCCCATTCTTTTTTATTGCTGTGATTCGGCAGGTTAAATTATTCCTTGGATGTGTTGCTTTCCTGAAAGATGGGGGCTGCTATTGTTCTATGTCATTTGATGCATGTATACCGGGATGACTTCCAGGCCTTTTTTTTCCAGTTTTTTTCTGGCACCGGGAAAATCATCCGTGAACCCAAGCAAAAAACCCCCCCCTCCTGATCCACATAATTTCAGGTAGTATTGGTTATCCTCCAGCCCCTCCTGCCATAACCTATGGAAACCTTGCGGGATCATTGGTTCAAAGTGGTTAAGCTGGTAATAGGAGAGGCCCTTCAGAGAATGGAAAAAATCGCGGTTTCGCCCATCCATGATAGAGAGGATGGCCTGGTTGGTTAGACCGATGAGATGGTCGGCATCTATGCCGCCGTCCCCATGGTTCTTAACTTTCTCCAGGAAGATGTTCACCAGGGGTCCGGTTTCCCTTTTCAAGCCGCTGTTTAAAAGAAAAACGGCAAAATCGGGGTTTCTTACCGGCAGATGGATGCTGGCCTTTTGTACTTCACCGTTGCCGCTGAACAAAAGGGGACTCTTGATATAGGCGTTCAATGGGTCGATGCCCGAACTGGTACCATGATAGAAAGATTCAAGTCGGGCCAGCTCATTCTTAAGGCCAGCCATACTTTTGCTGTCCAATGATCCGGGGTTGGGCCGGTTGCTTACATACCTGTGGTATACAGCAGCTATCAGGGCACCTGAACTGCCCACCCCGTACCCTTCCGGTATGGAGCTTTCAAAGTACAAGCCCTGCTTTAAATCAGCGGCAAAAGCATCCAGGTCAAAGGTCTTCTTCAACCGGTTGTGCTCCGACAACTCTTTGATATAGCCCAGCAGGTTGTACATGTTGAGATCGGAAGAGCGTCGTGTAGGGAAAGAGTGTAGATCTCGGTGGTCGCCGTATCATTAAAAAA
>CAJXLE010000266.1 GCA_913055895.1 uncultured Bacteroidota bacterium
ACGAGATGCGGACGTGACTGGAGTTCAGACGTGTGCTCTTCCGATCTAAATGGCGTAGAGCCCCAGCGTGTGGGCGGTCCCGAAAATCACGAACCCTCGCCAGAGGTACTCCCAGCCAACCCAGCAGAAGACAAAGAAACATACAAAACGCCAGGAATCTTGCCGACAGCTTGAAACAGGAGCTTGAGCAGGGTGCCGACTTTGCCGAACTGGCGCGTCAGCATTCCGACGACCGGCAGACTTCCCCGGAAGGCGGCAACCTGGGATGGATCAAACGCGGAGAAATGGTTCCCTCCCTCACCGATTCGGCTTTCTTTGCCACCCCCGGTGAAATCAAAATGGTCCAGTCGCAGTACGGCTTCCACCTGCTCGAGGTGCTGGAGCGTGGCCAAACCACCAAGAAAGTACAGGTGGCTACCCTGGCCCGGCGAATAGAGCCCAGCTCAGAGACATATCAGAATGTATATTCAAGGGCCAGCAAATTTGCGGGTCAAAACAGAACTTACGATGACTTTCAGAAGGCCATAAGAAACCAGGATCTGACCAAACGCATGGCCAGCAACGTGCAGATCAACTCCAAGAGCATTCCCGGACTGGAAAACGCCAGGAGCCTGATCAGAGCAGCTTTTGAAACCAAGGAAAATAAAATCATCACCTCCAACAACGACCCCATCTTTGAGATCTCCGACCAATTCATCATTGGTTTTGTCGCCGACATCAGCAAGGAAGGAATCGCACCCCTCGAAGAAGTGAAAAACGACGTGAGGGTTAAGGTGAAGGAAAACAAGAAAGCCAAACTGTTGAAGGAACGTTTCCGTGAAGCAATGGGTGATGATGGCTCCCTTGCACCGGTGGCCAACCAGATGGGACTCCAGGTAAGGGAAGCCAACGGGGTAAGCTATGATACCTACAGCATCCCCGGCGCCGGATCCGAGCCCAAAGTGGTGGGAGCTGCTGTAGCCATGGACGAGGGCACCGTCTCCTACCCCATCCAGGGTGAGAATGGCGTGTACCTGATTGAAGTGACGCGGGTGGAAGAAGGCCGGCAACTGACACCACAGATGGTGCAGCAAAGAGAAATGCAAAAGCTGCAGCGCACCGCTGCCTATGACGCCTTTACCGCTCTGAAAGAAAAGGCCGAGATAAAAGACAAAAGGCACAAATTTTATTAAATAATACAGCGTCAACCGCCCAAACGATCAAAAAATCCCGCCTTTCCCGGCGGGATTTTTTTTTATAGCTTAATGGAAGGGATTGTAATTATAAAAATTGGGTTTTGCTGGCTTATAAAAGAATCTTTTGTCGGTCAGCCGGAGAATTTTTTGATGCGGCGCAGGCCCTCCTCCACCTCTTCCTTCTCACGGGCAATGTTGAAGCGTACGTGCCTGGGATGACGCTCTGAAAAGTGCTCGCCGGGAATGACCGCTACCCTTTGCTTCTCAAATAGATCAATGGCGTACCTAAAACCGTCGTCATATCCTTCAGGCAAACGGGCCCAGACAAAAAAGCCCCCACGGATCACGGGAACATCAAAACCCAGGTTCATCAAACCCTGTCGGAACAAACCAAAATTTTCCGCCAGCCTGTTCCGCAACTGACCAATGTACTGCTCACCCCAGTTGTTCTCTTTGATATACCGCACAAGGGCCTGCTGCAACACGGATGGTGTGCACAAACCCGTGTAATCATGCACGGATCGGATGTTCTCCATATGGTCGGCCGGGGCAAACAAATAGCCTATGCGCCAGCCGGTAATGGAAAATATCTTCGAAAAGCTGTTCACATAAAACATGTGGTCGTTAAAACTGTCCACCGGATGGTAGGGCTCCCTGTCAAAATAAAGCTCCTGGTAAACCGAATCCAGCACCAGGTAGATGTCCTCATCAAGTGCCAGGTTGACCAGGGCCTCTATCTCCTCCCGGCTCCATATGCGGCCGTAGGGATTGCCCGGGGTATTGAGGAAGATGACCTGGACTTTTTGCCGCCGACATTCCGATTGAAGGCGCCCAAAATCAATTGTACCATCCTTTTCATAGGAAAAGGGATAAAAGGTGTCTCCAAAGATTTCAGGCAGTTTGCGGTAGCTCTCATAGGCCGGCTCAAAGGCCAGGGCTGTCATGGGAGTATCCAAAAATTGCCTGAGATAGGTGTACAACAACGACACGGCTTCGGTGGCACCATTGGTGATCAAAATGTTGGAGGCCTCAAAAGAATGAAAATGGCTGTATTTATCAAGTAAAAGATCCAGCAACTCGATGTTGCCGGTTCCCGGGGCATACTGATGAACAGGTTCGGCCGCCACATGGCTCAGGTGTTCGAGCAGCTCAGCAGGGGGCCGGAAACCGGGAATGCCCTGTGCCAGGTTGATGCCACCACGCGTTTTGACCTGGTTGCTCATATAGCTGATCAGCGATCCGGAAGGTCTTTGGTATGTTGTCATGGGTTGCCCTGGTTGTCTTCCATTTTTCTGCGTGAAAGCCCAAACTGCTCCTCTTCAACATTGCCCAGTGGCTCTGTATGGACCATCACATCGTAAATGCTGCCCACCTCCCGCTTGATGTTTTCTTCAACCCGCTTGGCAATCTGATGGGCGCTGGAGATCTTCAAATCGGGATCCACCTCTACGTCCAAAGCTATAACATATTGATTGGCATGTTTGCGCAACCTGACGCGATGGGGATGGTAAGCACCGTTGGTTTCTTCAACCGCCCGGAAAATCTGGTAATAAACAGTGGAATCCTCCACCCCGTCCATCAGTTCCAGGCTGCTTCTCATAAAAATTGAAAAAGCATCTTTCATGATCCAGATGCTGATGGCCAAAGCCGTGATCAGATCAACCAGGGGAAGCTCAAACCACCAGGTAAAAAACAACCCGATCAGCACCGAAAACGAGATCAGGATGTCGTTGCGCATGTTACGGCCGTTGGCTATGAGCATCTGGCTTTTTATACGCCTGCCCTTTGCCGTCGTGTAAAGATAAAGACCCGTTTTCACCACCACCGAAACCACCGTAATATAGATGGCCAGCATCGAAGGCACCTGGTGGGGGTGATCCTGGATGATGCGCACAACCGAGGAGTAAAAAAGCTGGGCTCCCACAAAAAAGATGATGAAGCTCAACACCTTGGTGGCTACGGCTTCTGCCCGTTGATAGCCGTATGGATATTTGTAGTCCGGCGGGCGGTTGATCAGTCGGGACACATAATAGGTGATGCAGTAGGTAAGCACATCGGTGGCCGAATCCAACCCGTC
>CAJXLE010000267.1 GCA_913055895.1 uncultured Bacteroidota bacterium
AAAATCATGAAGAATTCACCCACCGCGCCATAGCCTACAGCAAAGAGCTCTGGGGCGGAGAAGCTGTCCACCCCCTGAACATCAGGATGACAGCAGAGGACTTTGCTTATTACACCCGCGAAATTCCGGGAGTTTTTTACAGGCTTGGTGTGGCCAACAAAGAAAGGGGCATCGATAGTCCCCTTCACTCCTCCACTTTCAACATCGATGAGAAGGCCATGATCACCGGCATGGCCAACATGGCCTGGCTGACCATCTCCTTCCTGAAACAATGAAAACCACAAGCCCCGCCATCCAACGCTCCTTACTTATTTAAAATCATTTCAAATAGCCGGCATGTGTCTTTTGTCATTTTGGCTTTTAAAAAATGCATCTATTTTTGCAGCGATTTTAATTGTTCACCCATAAAAAAATATAGAAAAATGGCTTACGTAATTACAGAAGATTGCACAGCATGCGGTTCCTGCATAGATGAATGCCCCGTTGAGGCGATTATCGAAGGCGATATTTACAAGATAGATCCCGATCTTTGCACCGACTGCGGTGCCTGCGCCGATGTTTGCCCCGTAGAGGCCATCCATCCGGAATAGCATCTGATCAACACAGTGAAAAAAAGCCGTCGCTTGAACCCGACGGCTTTTTTATTTCTCTGACAGAAAAAAATCCAAAACCGGGTAAGTTTTTGTTAATTCGCATGAAAAATAAAATTCATGGCATTGCTAAAGGAATACATCAACTCGGGCAACTACCTTTTCAGAAAACGAAGCTTCACACCCCTTGCCCTATACATTCTGGCAACCCTGGTCATACTGACAGATGCCGGGGCCATACTTTACCAGCCCGACTGGCTGTGGTCGGTGCTGTGCCTGGTTGTTTCCCTGGCAGGATTAACAGTAAGAATCATGGTGGTGGGGACTGTTCCAGGCGGCACATCAGGTCGCAACACCAAAGGCCAGCTGGCCCGCACCCTGAACACCCGCGGCATCTACTCCGTTGTGCGCCATCCGCTGTACCTGGGCAACTTCCTGATGTGGTTCGGCCTGATCCTCTATGTGGGACACATATGGTTCTGGATGGTGACCGCCTTGCTCTACTGGATCTACTATGAACGCATCATGTTTGCCGAGGAGGATTTCCTGAAACAAAAATTCGGCGAAGATTTCGAACAGTGGGCCGGCCAAACCCCTGCCTTCCTGCCGGCATTCAGAAAATGGAAAGCCCCCAACCACAATTTCTCTGTGCGTAAGGTGATCAGGAGAGAATACCGTGGTTTGGTGGCCGTGATCATCACCTTTGCCTACCTGAACCTGCTGAAGAGCTATGCCACAGCCGGCCGGCCCTGGCCGGAGCCCTACTGGCAACTCCTGCTGGTGGTTGGGCTGCTGCTTTTCATCACCATACGGCTGATTAAAAAGACAACCCCCTGGCTCGACAAGCCCGCAAAAAAGGAATAAAAAAACGTTTGCCGGCTCAGCCGGCAAACGTTTTTTCATCTGCTGATGTAAAAAGCAATTAAATAGAGTCGGTTTCCACCACTTTGGCCAAAATGTCAGAATAGGGGATCAGCAAATATTTCTTCCCGTCTACCTCGGTTTCTGTTCCTGAAAACTCCTTATACAATACGGTGTCACCCGGCTTTACGGATGAATTCTCGATTTCGCTGATGGCAACTACCTGGGCCATCTTTCTTTTCTCCTTGGCCGAGTCGGGAATGATGATCCCACTTGCGGTTTTCTGTTCTGTTTCCTCCTCGGATACGTCTAACAATACATTTTCATTGAGTGGCTGTAATTCTTTCATTTTTATTTGTTTATTAATTCGACTTATACATGTTGTTATTGAATGCCCAGCATCTCGTCAATCTTTGGCTTGTTGAAGCCAACGACGATTCGGCCGTTGATTTCGGTTTGGGGCACCCCTTGTTGCCCACTTTTCTTCACCAATTCCTGTGCCATTTTTTGATCTTTTGACACATCAATATCTCTAAAGTGCACCTGGTTCCTTCGCAGGTAATTCTTCAGGTTGTTGCAGTGGGGGCAGGAAGGTGTGCTGTAAACGAGAACCCGCTTTTGTGGCTGATCATCCTGATGTTGAGAAACATAGAGCTTATTGTGAATCCATGACACGTAGTAATCTTTCGTTTGGCACCCCTTAACGGATTTGGTGAAGTCCGCACCTTCAAACTCCAGCAATGTGGGGGCGGTGGTGATGCCATAGCGCCCGTGAATGTCCCTGACACGGTTGACATCTGCAGCCAGCACCACAACCTTATCTTCTATTTCATTGGCTGCCTGACTGAAATGCTCCAGGGCACAATCGCTGTTCTCGCTTGCGGATTTATACAACAACAAAAAACTTCGTCGGTCGGCTTTGAGCTCCTGCTCAAGCGCCTGGTGGGAAGCAATGTGTTTTACTTTCATACGATTATTTTTTATTTATCAATTTGGCCGTATGGAACCTGCATGAATAATCGTGTCCTTGTTGTGTAGGTTACTGGATGCAGGTTTCATGTGTTTATATCTTGATGGATTTATTAACCCGGTTTATCCCTGGTCTTTTTGTCTTTGCGTGTTTTAACATCATGCTTTTTTTACGCCACGCCTCTTTTCAGCTACAGGCCTTTAAACCGGTCAGCTCAGAAGGTCATGGAGGCTAACCGATTGGCGTGGATATCATACATGAGAAGATCATGATTCTTTTTACATATATCGATGTTTACATATTTTGTGCCAAAGCATCTTTTGTCAGTTGCCTGAAAAAATGTCAGCACCACCTGGCTGACAAATTATCCCTCCCTGTTAAACCAAAACGGAACGGTATGTGTTTAAAAACCTAAAAAAGGAGGTGGCTATGAGTCTCAAACATCTTAAAGTTGTCAATCTCGCACATCACCAATTTGAAGACCTGGAGCTGTGGTACCCGGTGCTGCGCCTTCGTGAGGAGGGCATCACCGTGCACATAGCCGGTGAAAAGCCTGGCATAAAGTACTACGGGAAGCACGGGGTTCCGGTTGAAACAGACATCGGCTTTTCCGACCTGGATCCGGAAAACTATCATGGCGTGATGATACCCGGCGGCTGGGCCCCTGACAAGATAAGGAGAGATCAGGGCGTGCTGGATTTTGTCCGCAAGATCAACGAACAGGAA
>CAJXLE010000268.1 GCA_913055895.1 uncultured Bacteroidota bacterium
TAGGAGGGGATGTTGAAGGGCACCCCCAGGAAAAGATCGCCGCTGCGCTGGTAGAGCTGGCAGGAAAGCTTGCCGTCGTTCACATAAAACTGGAAAAGAATGTGGCATGGCGGCAGGTTCATATTGTCCAGGTCGCCAACGTTCCAGGCACTCACGATATGACGGCGTGAATGGGGTTTGTTGCGGATGGAATCCAGCACCTGACTCATCTGGTCGATGTGGCGGCCATCGGGTGCAGGCCACGAACGCCACTGGTAACCGTATATATGACCCAGATCACCCTGCTCATCAGCCCATGCATCCCATATGCGCACCTTGTGATCCTTCAGGTAGCCGATGTTGCTGTCTCCCCTGAGAAACCACAGCAATTCATATATGACCGATTTCAGGTGAATCTTCTTTGTGGTCACCAACGGAAAACCCTCCTGCAGGTTGAAACGCATCTGGTAACCAAAAGTGCTGATGGTACCTGTACCTGTACGGTCCTCCTTACGAGAGCCATTCTGCAGCACGTGGTCCAACAGTTCAAGATATTGTTGCATGCCCGGTCGGTTTTTTTAGATGGAAAATCCAGGTAAAATTAAAAAATATGTGGAAGATGTCGGGATTTGAAACCTGAATTTTGCCAAGGCCCGCATAAGAAAGCAACAGGACCACAGACATCGGAGGATTCTGCCACCATCCTTCCGGCAATGCTCGTCTGAAAAAGGATGAATCGGGGTACCCGGCTGTTTAATATATCGAACAGCCTGGGGCACAAGAGCGACTCAGATTTTGGATAAGACAGGGGACAAAAAAGTTACAAAGTGAGACGACACCCTGCATAAGGGACAGATCACTCAAAACTGACTTTTTGAAAAAAATGTTCGAAAATTTGTTTGCTTCGTGATTTTTTGTACCTTTGTACTGTTTGAATCAAATGGTCAAATATTCTAATAATGCAGAAATCCCATTCACAAGGCAGTGAACACATCAGGGACAATATAGTAAGCATTGCCACCCACATCTTCAGCAAGTTTGGCTTCAAAAAAACCACCATCGACGACATAGCCCAAAAGCTGGGAAAAGGGAAAAGTTCCATCTATTACTATTTCAAAAGCAAAGAGGAGATATACAAGGAGGTGATCAACCGGGAGATGAACATCCTCACCGGCGACATCCAAAAAATGGTGATCGACACGAACGACCATCCCACGGACAAACTGCGAAACTATGTGCTCATCAGGATGCAATACCTGCAGGAACTGGTCAATTTCAATGAAGCCTTAAAAAACGACTACCTGCAAAACTTCGCCTTTGTGGAAAAAATAAGAGAAAAATACGACCGGCAGGAACACACCATGATCAGGAAAATACTGCAGGAGGGGGTCGACCAGGATGTGTTCAACCTGAAAGACCTGGATTTTGCTGCCATGACGTTTGTCACGGCTATGAAAGGATTGGAGCTGGCCCTTTTCATCAAAAATGAATATTCCATGGATGAGTTGAAGGAAAGACTCGACGAGATGCTTCGCATCATCTTTTACGGTTTGGTAAAGAGATAAAATACTTTCAACAATGATAACAAACAAACTTGATCCTATAAAAACAATATCCTGGCTGTTGCTGCTGACACTGACCAGCGGTGCAGCCACTTCGCAGGATAAGTTCACCCTGCAGGAATGCCGGAAGATGGCTATGGAGAACAACAAGAAAATTGCCATTGCCCGGGAAAATGAAAACATGCTGGGTTCGCTGGAAAAATCGGCCAAAACCCTGTTCTATCCCAACATCAGCTTCAACGGAGGTTACTTCCGGATGAACAAAAAGCTGAGCCTGTTCAGCGAAAACATGCATCTTCCGGTCGTTCCCAATGAAGCCTACCAGGATGGACTTTCTGCGCTCGATCCCAGGACCAACCCCGACCTGGTCAGGGAAACATTCGTAACCACAGAGGTCAACGGGGTACCTCTGCCACGCACGGATCCCAAAACCGGAAAGCCCCTGTTCGAACGTTATGCCCTCCTCCCTAAGGATGAAGCCATGTTTGACCTGAAGAACATCTTCTTCGGCAACCTGGGAGTGAAACAGCCCATATACATGGGGGGCAAAATCCGTCACACTTACAACATGGCCCAGCACGGCAGGCAGATGATGCAGGCCCGTACCCGCATCAGCGAAGCCGAAGTGATCCTGCAAACCGACAAGCGATACTGGAAGGTGGTGTCAACCAAGGAAAAAGTTAAACTGGCAGAAGACTACCTGCGGCGCATCGACACCCTGCTCAAAGACCTGAGGAACCTGCACAGCGAAGGACTCATCACAAACAACAAGGTAATGAAGGTGAAGGTGAAGAAGAACAAGATCGAACTTCAGCTGATGAAGGCACGCAACGGGCTTAAGCTGGCACGCATGGCCCTGAACCAGAGCGTGGGACTGCCGATGGACACAACCATACAGCTGGCCGACAGCCTGGGACAGGCAGATCAACTGACCAACCCGGGGGCCTACAGCAACCAGGCCATGGAACAACGACCCGAGCTTGATGCGCTGGAACAGGGAGTGGAGATTGCCAAATCGGGCAAGGAACTCATGAAATCCCGGTATCTGCCCAATATTGGATTCATGGCCAACTACACCCTGAGCAACCCCAATCCCTGGAACGGCCTGGAAAGCGAATTTGGCGGTGACGTCAACCTGGGCGTGTTCATCAACATCCCCATATACAACTGGGGCGAACGCAAGCACACCATCCAGGCCGTAGAGCATAAGAAACAGGCCAGCATCAAAAAGCTGGAACACACCCGCGAGCTGGTCTCCATGGAAGTTAAAAAATCAATCTTCAACTACAACGAAACTGTCAAAAAAGTGGAGATGACCCGATCGTCGCTGGAACAGGCCAAAGAGAACCTGGATCTGACACGCGACAACTTTGATGAGGGCATGGCCACCACGGCAGATGTGCTGGAAGCCCAGTCGATGTGGCAGGAATCGTATGCTGATTACATAGAGGCGGCCACCGAATATCGCATCGAAAAAACCCGGCTGTTAAAAGCGCCGGGTTTTATTATTTTATGATAAATTTCTATAAAAACTACTTAACCGGTTCCCTGTGAGGTGCTTGGGCGTCTCTAACCAATCTCTTGAGAGCCATCTTGG
>CAJXLE010000269.1 GCA_913055895.1 uncultured Bacteroidota bacterium
AAATTATAAAAGTATTTAATAAAAACTGATCTACCTGGCTGCTCCTATTGAAATTTGGCAGCTGCCGGATGACATCTTTGTAGGCCCAGATGTGAATCCGGGTACCTAGATTCACATAAAACAGCAATCCATCAGTCGCCGGATGAAATAAAAGAGGGTGCTTGGAAAAAATCGGGCATGCACCCTTGCTGTTTTTTAAACCATTCCTTCTTGCAGGAAATGTTTCGGAACCTTCTGTCCGCTTTTATTCCTATTTTTACCTTACCGGTCAAATTCTTGCTTTTTTTGACAAAACTTGCGCGGTAAGGGTAAGGTTTAGGATTCTGAAGTACCTTTTTCCCGTTTTCCCGAGGGGAAAAATTGCTGGTAAGCTTTAGTGATCGTCGATTTCATGGTATTTACCTCATTGCTGATGTTTGTGCTGATCTTGTCCCAGTTTTCCCCTGTGGATTTTTGTAGATCACCAGCTTTGTTCCTGAGATTTTCCTGTTGTTTTTTCAGATAATCCACCTGATTAAACAACTGGTCGCGAAGCTGACCCGATGATTGTTTTGCCCTGTCTTCCAGATCGGTTATCCATGCACCCAGGTCGTTCAGCCAGCCTTGGGTTCTCTCGTAAAAATTTTGTTTTTCCGCATTAACCTTCTCGGCATATTCTTCAAAAGCAGTTGCGGCTTCATTCCATTTTTCCTGAGAAGAGTCAATCATGTTTTGGTACAGGCTGTTTAATTTCTCCTTTTCTTCATCAAGGTTTTTGATTTGTTCTTCCCAATTGCTTAGTTCTTTATTGATTTCATCCAGGTTTTTCCGGGCATTCATTTTCGCTTCCAAATAATTGGCTTCCATGTCATACATTTTGGAAAGCAACTTTTTTGTTAAAATTTCTGACCGTTTTTCGTAAATTTCTCTTTTCTTTTCCATGATGGTAATTTTTTTAAATGTGATCAAATGATTTAGTGGGACAAGATACAACATTTCAGCCAAAATTTCAATTAAATTAAAGAATTTTTGAGCGTTTCAAATGTTTCTTATATCTTAGCCACTCATCTGAAAAATCATCGTCCGCCTTTTCCCTTGTTCCGTTTAAAGTATTTATACCACCGGCTTCTGGATGATTCCTCCTTTTGTTCTTCTTCCTGTTCCACCGGTACTTCAAACTGCTGCACGTCGGGCCGGATCTTTTCGATGATGGTGGCATGGTAATACTCCTGTTGCAGCCCGCGATACAGACTGTACACCATGATGATCAGAATAAAGGTAAAGGGCAGACCGGTGGCGATGGAAGCGCTTTGCAGTGCCGTTAGTCCGCCGCCCAGAAGCAGCGCTGCCGCAACCAATCCTTCCATAACGGCCCAGAATATCCGCTGGGGCACCGGAGAATCGAGCTTGCCTCCGGAGGTGAGGTGGTCAACTACCAGTGAGCCTGAATCTGATGATGTTACAAAGAAGATGGTCACAAGAATGACTCCTATAAATGAGGTCACCTGGGTGAGCGGGAAATTTTCGAGCATCACGAAAAGTGCGGTGGAAACATTCTCTTCAACGGTGGTGGCAATATCGGCAATGCCCATACTTTCCAGATGCAGGGCCGAGCCGCCCAGTGTGGACATCCACAGGAAGGAAAGTAGGGTCGGCAGGATCATCACCCCCACGATGAATTCCCGCACCGTTCGTCCTTTCGATACACGGGCAATGAACATGCCTACGAAAGGAGACCAGGATATCCACCAGCCCCAGTAGAAGATGGTCCACAGGTTCTGCCAGTCGCTGCCTTTGGCACCTTCATAGGTTTCCACCCAAAAGCTGAGCTGGGGAAGATTCTGGAGGTAAAAACCGAGGTTCTGGGTAAAGGCTTTTAATATATAAACGGTTGGGCCTACAACGATCAGGAAAAGCATGAATATTCCCGCCATGTAGAGGTTGCCACTGCTGAGCCTTCGAACACCATTATCCAGGCCGGCCACCACCGATAGGGTGGCAAAAAAGGTGATGATCCCGATAAGCAGCACGGCATAAATCGTTTCATCGGGAAAGCCGAACAGGTAGTTGAGGCCTGAAGCTACTTGCTTGACGCCGAGTCCGAGTGAGGTGGCCAGTCCAAAAAGGGTGGCCAGCACAGAGAGGATGTCAATGAGGTTGCCCCAGAAGCCATATATCTTTTCTCCAAGCAGGGGATAGAAAATGGAGCGGATGGTAAGGGGCAGTCCGCGGTTATAGGCGAAAAATGCCAGTGAAAGGCCCACCAGGGCATAGATGCCCCAGGGATGCAATCCCCAGTGGAAATAGGTTACGCCCAGTGCACCTTGGGCTGCGGACGGTGAATTTGCCGCCACATCAAACATGGGCGAGGGTGTGGAGTAATGGAAGATGGGTTCTGCCACGCTCCAGAACATCAGGCCAATGCCCATTCCCGCACTGATCAGCATGGCATACCAGCTAAACGTGCTGAATTCCGGCATCGCATCGGGTCCGCCGATTTTGATGTTGCCGTATTTGCTGGCTGCGAAAAGGATCATGACAATGACAAAAAAGTTGGCCGCCAGAATATACAGCCAGCCAAAATTGTTGCCAATGCCATCCAAAACACCCTGAAAGAAGGTTGCTGACTGTTCTTTATAAATGAAGGTCAATACAATGAAAAGAATGATGAGACCTCCTGCAATAAGGGATACCTGCGGATGCAGATCGAACCCGAACCGTTTCCAGTTCTTTTCACCGGGTACGTGCCCCTTTGCATCATTGTAATAGGTGGCTTTGGGAACGATCTGCAGACCGTAAAGTTTTTCCCGTTCTCTAATGGCTTTGTTTTGTTGCCTTTTTAGGTATTCACGGGCCATTTCAATGGCCTTGCTGTGATAGGTGTGTTCCTTTTTGCTGTTCTGCTTTTCCGCCATAAACAATTCTCCGTTTATATTAAATCACAACAAAATAAGGTTCCATAGGTTTGACTGTGTAAAAATATAAAATGATAGGGAATGTGAAAAATATTAGAATCAAAGGGCGTTGGCGGGAGGGAATTGGGTGGCTATACCGGAAGGGAAACGAATTCCGCTTTCAGACGGAACAGGTGTACGAATGATTGATTCTCACGGGTGTTATTACCTTATTAGATCGGAAGAGCGTCGTGTAGGGA
>CAJXLE010000270.1 GCA_913055895.1 uncultured Bacteroidota bacterium
TTTTTTATGATGGATTGATGCTCCGGAAACATTCCGGTTAGTTCTTCACTGGTAAACATCTCGAAATCTTCAAAGTGAAATCCTGGTGACATGTGGCAACTTACCAGCGAATAGTTCCCAGCGCCCCCCACTTCACCGCCAAAGATGGTTCTTGCCGGTACCCTCAGAGCCAGCTGCTGGCCTTCCTCGGGGTCGTTGCCCAGGATATGTTCCCCCAGGTTGCCCCCGGCTTGTAAGAAATACATTTTCAGGGGATCCCCGGCATGAAAATACCAGATTTCATCATATCTTAAACGGTGAAAACGTGAATGTTTGTCTCCCGGGAGCAAATAATATATGCTGGTCGACAGGTTTCTCCCCTCATACTCCAGGTGGCTCCTGTAAGTCTCCCGGTAGTAACCGCCCTCGGGATGCCTGGTCAGTTGCAGTTTCTCTATCCAATAATCAATCCTTTGGTCATTCATTTGCACAAATCCTTTTACAGCTGTTCTTCAGGTCCATGCTTTCAACCACGGCACTTATCTTCCTTGTTTTTTGTATTTGTCAATATACAAATATACCAAATCAAACATTTTAAACAATTTGTTGATATTTTTGGCATGAATTACTAATTTAGGGGCTCAATCACTCACACAGCATTCTTTAGGGTTTTGACAAGCAATGGCAATTATACCATACTGGTGGCAGATGATTCCGAAGCGGATTTGACCTACGCCGAGCAAGTGCTCGCCTCCCATTTTGATGGACATCAAATCCTTTTGGCACACGATGGTATGGAATTGTGCCAGATGGCCATCGACCACCGGCCCGATCTGGTCATTGCCGACCTGGAGATGCCCGGGATGAATGGCATCGACGCCATCCATTTTCTAAAAAAAAATCCCATCACCCGTAACATCCCCATCATCGTACTCACCGTGCACGAATCATTTGATAAAGCACTGGATGCAGGTGCTGTGGATTTTATTCGCAAACCCTTCGAAAAGATACACCTGGTACTGCGTGTAAAATCGGCCCTTCAGCTGGTGGAAGCCCACCGCTCTGTAGAACGCCACAAACTTGAACTGGAAAAACGCAACCAAAGAATCAAACGCCAACACGAGGCAGTGTTGCAGCAAAAAAACATCATTGCACTGAAAAACCAGGCCATATATGATGATCTGAAGTATGCCAAGCGCATCCAGGACGCCTTTCTTCCCAATCCGGAAGAGATAGAACAGGCCCTCTCGCAGTACTTCATCTTGAATCTGCCCAAAAATGTTGTTGGTGGTGATTTTTACTGGATCGACAAACAGGACGACCACATCGTCCTGACTGTTGCCGACGGCACCGGCCATGGTGTTTCAGGAGCCCTGATGCATATGATGGGGCTCATCTTTCTGAACCAAATCGTGAAGGGCCGCAAATATGAATATCCCAGTGAAATTCTTGAAGAACTCAGGGAATATGTAATCACCTCGCTCCATCAAAAGGGCAACACATTCGAGGCACAGGGTGGCATGGACATGGCCCTTTGCATGATCAACCTGGAAAAAAGGAAGCTGCTGTTTTCCGGAGCGAACAACCCGATTTACATCATCAACAACCAGGGGCTCAAAGAAGTCAGGGGCGACCGCATGCCTGTGGGCATCAACATAATGCATCACAAACCTTTTAAGAACCAGGAAGTACAACTTCATCGCGGCGACACCTTATACCTCTTCACCGATGGTTATGCCGACCAGTTTGGAGGCGATAAGGGACAAAAGTTCCGTTATAAATATTTCAAGGAATTGCTCAGGAGCAACCATGGAATATCCATGAAAAAGCAAAAAGATATCCTGCAGAAAACATTCCTTCAGTGGAAAGGCGATTATGAACAGATTGACGATGTGATGGTGATGGGAATAAAAATACCCTAAAATCAGAAGCTTTGCTAAAAAGAATTCAAATAAGTGTTTTGGTCCTTTTAACCGCATGGATAGTATTCCCTTTTGCGGCCGCCGCCCAGTCATTACCTGAGGATGCACGCCAGCAGGAGAAGAAATACCAGCAGCAGATGGAGCGTTACCAGAGAGAGGGCAATCAAAGGAAGATCCTGGAATACGCCAACAAGCTGGCTTTTCTTTATTGGAACAACAAATTTCACACACAGGCCGAAACCTGGTTTGAAAAAAGCCTCAGGCTGAACCAAAGCCTGGAGAATCCCAATGGCGTGCGTAAAACGCATTACTACCTGGGTATGGTCCGCTCAGAAAACAGCAATTATTCAGGCGCCCTGACGTCTTTTAAAAATGGCCTGAAAATCAGCCGCCAACTAAAAGACAAAGACAGCGAGCTTTCGGGTTTGCTCAATATTTCTCAGACCTTCCAGCTGATGGGCCGTTTACATTCGTCCAATGAATATGCCCGTCAGGCCCTGGAACAGGCAAAAGAACAAGACGACCTGAAAAGCATCCGCACCTGTTACGGGCTGCTCTCAGACAATCATAAGAAACTGGGCAACAACGACAAAAGCATCCGTTATTTTGATCTCTTCTCCTCGGTGGACCAGCACCTGAAGAACGAGGAGATATCAGAGATACGCAAGGAATCGGAAAACCAGGTCTCCCAGGTACGCACGGAAAAACAACAAACAGAAGAGGAACTTGCCCGGGAGATTGAGCAAAGAAAAATGACCCAGGACAGTCTGCAGCGCGTAGACAGCATCAGCCGGGAAAGGCAAATTCAGCTTACCATGAAGGAGCTGGAAAACAAAAGGATACAGGCCCAACTAAAACTGGAAAAAACCATCCGCAACTCCTTCATCATCGGATTCATCCTAATTGCAGGATTTTCTGTTTTGCTCTATCATTTTTACCGGCAGAAGAAAAAAGCCAACATCATGCTGGAAGAGCAAAACCAACAAATACAGAAGCAGAATCTTCAGATACAGCAACAAAAAGACAAACTGCAGCTGCAAAACACCAAGCTCAACGACAGCCTGACCTACGCCGAGAATATACAGGAGGCCATCCTCCCGGTAAAAACCCAACTGAGGGAGATCTTTGAAACTTTCATCCTATACCGTCCGAAAGATATTGTCTCGGGCGATTTTTACTGGTTCACCCAGGTCAGAGATCATGAAAACAAGCAT
>CAJXLE010000271.1 GCA_913055895.1 uncultured Bacteroidota bacterium
GTTCCGTGTCCGTTCCCACGCAGCGACCTCCGCCCGGAAAGTCGCTGCGTATGATTCCATGGTCGTCGGTGCCGGGGTTGGCCATTAGTATTTCGGTGCCATAGAATATCTGGGGTATGCCCCGCATGGTCAGGATATAAGCTATTCCCAGTCTGTAATGCCGGTAATTCTCATTGATCTGCGTATAAAACCTGCTCATATCGTGGTTGTCCGGGAAAATGACCAGGTTGTGCGGATCGGCATAGAGGAAGTCGTTGGAAAGGGCTTCATAGGCTTTGATCCATCCGCTGCCCCAGCCCTCTTTTTCATTGAGGGCTTCTATCAAAGCGTTGTTCAGGGGAAAATCCATCAGGCTTGGCAGGCACGATCTATAGCCATCGGGGTTTTCTTTGCCTTTTTGCCAGTAAGCAATGACGGCCGGGTTCATGCTCCACTCCTCGCCCACCATATTCAGGTTGGGATACTCTTCCATCAGCCGGCAGGTCCATTGCTTCATGAATTCCTTTCCCGAGTATGGGTAGGTGTCCACCCTGATGCCCGACAGGTTGGCGTATTCCACCCACCAGACGGCGTTCTGTATAAGGTATCGGGCTACCAGGGGATTGTCCTGGTTCATGTCGGGCATGGCGCTCACGAACCATCCATGGGTGAATTTTTTGTGGTCGGCCTCTGCTGCATGGGGATCACGCACCGTGGTGCGCCGGTGGTTGGTTACCCGGAAACTGTCCTGGTAGTGGACCCAGTTGTCCATCGGTGGATCGTCCATCCACCAGTGTTCCGAGCCACAATGGTTGGGTATCATGTCCATGATCAGTTTGATGCCCCTTTCGGCGGCTTTCTCGCTCAGCTTTTTGTAAAGCTCGTTGGAGCCCATCCGTGCATCTACCCGGTAATAGTCGGTGGTAGCGTACCCGTGATAGGAATGGTGTGGCATGTCGTTCTCCAACACGGGGTTGAGCCAGATGGCCGTATAGCCCATGCGGTCGATGTAATCCAGGTGGTCGATGATGCCCTGGATGTCGCCACCATGCCGGCCTCCCTTGTCATTTTTGTCTTTGCCTTCTTTAAGGCCCGCCACTTCATCGTTTTGGGGGTTGCCGTTGGCAAACCGGTCGGGGGTGACCAGGTATATGGCATCGCCGCAGTCGAAACCCCGGTGCTCGGTTGCTTTTTGGTCGCGTGACTTGAGTTGGTAAGTGTATCGTTCTTTAACTTCTCCCTGCCGGCTGAAGGTGATCTCGAAGGTGCCCGGCTGGGTTTCTCTGCCAATGAAAAGGTCGATGAACAGGTAATTGGGATTTTGAACCCGTGTCACCCTTCTCATCTCCACGCCCGGGTAATCGATCTCCGGATTCAGACGGGCAAGGTCCTCGCCGTAAACCAGGAGCTGCAGCTCGGGATTTTCCATTCCCGTCCACCAGAACAGGGGTTCTACCCGCTTGATCCTTTCCCCGGCGGTGGCCGACAGGGTCGTTAACAACACTACTGCCACCAGCATCAGGCTGAATCGTTGTTCGTATATCTTCATAAGCTTTGTGGTTTACCTGCAAAGATACGAAAAACAGGTCCGGCAAGCATTTCTGATGGAGATATGCGCCAGTGAAATAAAGGCAAATAGGCCTTGTTGATTCTTTGCGGGTGACCGGGGGAAGGAGATTCAGGTGGATCTTTCCTGCATTCTTTGGTTGTAGGCCCTTTGCCGCTCGGCCAGGTCTTCCAGGGTATAGTCCTGAAGGTATTCGACGATGGTGTCGTTCAGGCCCTCCCACAGATCGCGTGGAGCACAATATTTTTCCTTTGAGCAGTCGATCATGTCCGACAGGCAGTCGACTATGGCCAGGTCGGGCTCGAAAGCCTTGTGTATGTCGTAGATGGTGATTTTTGAGGGATGGCGGGTAAGGGTGTACCCGCTCTTTTTACCTTTTACATTGGTGATCAGGTGGGCGGCCTTGAGGGCTGAGATGATCTGGTCGAGGTATTTAAACGAAATATCCTGGTTCGTGGAAATATCTTTCTGGAAGACTCCTTTGGAGTAATCCTGAAGGGCAATCTCCATCATCGTGCGTATGCCGTAACGTGTTTTGGTGTTGAATTTCACTCTTTATAAGCAATTTGATCATTGGACAGGATGACATCAAAATTAATGAAAATCCGGTCTTTAACTTGAACGAGCCCCATCATTTTTTGCGGGGGCTCCAGGTTAAAATCCTCGAGGTTCAGCTGCACCGAGCCTTCTATGAGCATCTCGTTGCCGGGGTTTTTCCGGATGTAATAGCGTCCCCTTGCTTGTTGGGTCTCCCCGGCCATGATGACCCGAAGGGGCAACTGCCGGTCATTTTTTTCCCGGAGAAGTTCCTGCAGTTGGTTCTTTCTGATTCTTACCCGGATGTAGGGGTGCTCGTCTGCCTGCATGAACCGGATGAAATCTTTTGTCAACATGGGATTCCTGCTTTCGAAGCTTTTTACCGGTATGCGGAAGGATATTTCACCTGAAGTCATGTTGTTGCCAGGGATGGATAGTTGTTTGGCCTGTTGGGCGTTGTAGGAGAGCCTGAACCGGCTGACGTTGGTCTGGCCTTTGATCCTGACCGATTGGAGCGCAAAAGAGTCGGGTTTCTGGGAATAGACAACTCCCCCCAAATGCCCTGTTGAGAGAGCAAGAAGGAAGAAAATGGCTGTTGTTGTGAGGCGCTGCATCATACGGCCGTTTTTGTTAACCGGAGACTTTCCCGGGCAGGGTGTAAAACCCCCATGCCGTGATAAGGGCACGGGGGTTTGAATCAAGTCTTAGTAGGAGATTACTGCCTCGAGCATGACTCCGCTGAACTGGCCTTCGGTCAGTTCGTTGGGTGCAGTGGGATTGCCCCAGGTGCCCCGGAAATTTTCCCCGTATTGCTGACTGACGTATTCCATCTTGACCAGGATGTTTTTGGTCATGAACCATCCGCCACCTATGTTGATGCGGTCGACGGTTTTGGTGTCGGGTTCTGATCCGCCCTCGGCATAATCACCGTGACCGGATACCGTGTTGTAACGGCCGCC
>CAJXLE010000272.1 GCA_913055895.1 uncultured Bacteroidota bacterium
AAAAAAAGCAATGCCGTGACCAAAGAAAAACTGGACGACGACATACAAAATTTTGCCCGACGTTTCACCGGGGAGTTCGGTGGGCTCAACTGCAGGAACCTGCTGGGGTATGATCTGAACGCACCCCAAGAGCTTGAAGAAGCTCATAAAACAGAAGCTTTTGACAGGTATTGCGAGAGGTACATCGAATTTTCCGTCAAAACGCTGGCAGAAATCCTCTGGCAAAACAACCGGCATCAATAAGCTTGAACGCCCACCAAAACCTGCATATAACAGGGTCCAGCCAAGACCAGGACATATGGCCAAAGCAACCTTAATTGACTTCACCAGCCACGCAACAGCCATCCCGGCTCCCTACCCGTTAACGCTCCCGGCCCATGGTGGCATCTGCCATAAATGGTGGATCCTCCAAAAACCGGTCAGGCAATCAGCTTGTATCCCTTGCCGTGTACATTGAGGATTTGAATGGACGGATCTTCCTTGAGGTATTTCCTGAGTTTGGTGATGTACACATCCATGCTCCGTGCATTGAAATAGCTGTCATCCTCCCAGATGGTGCGCAAAGCATAATTGCGATCGAGCATCTGGTTCTTGTTGTTGCACAAAAGTTTTAGCAGTTCAGCTTCCTTGGTGGTCAGCTTCCTGGATTTTCCATCAATGGTAAGAATCTGCTTGTTGGCATCAAATTTATACCTGCCGATATCATACTGATCGCGGTTCTTCTCACTTTCCTCGTCCGGAGATGCCCTCCTGAGTATCGCCTTGATCCTGTATAACAACTCCTCCATACTGAAAGGCTTGGTTATGTAATCATCTGCCCCGATGCTGAAGCCTTCCAGGACATCGTCCTGCATGGATTTGGCCGTTAAAAAGATAAATGGAATGCTGGAGTTTATCTTACGTACCTCCCTGGCCAGGGTGAACCCGTCCATCTTAGGCATCATGATGTCGATGATGCAAAGGTCAAAATCTTCCTTTTTAAAAGTCTCCAGTGCCTGCTCACCATCAGGTAACAACTGTGTTTCATAATCTTTGGCATTGAGATATTCTCTCAGCAAACTGCCCAGGTTTTCATCGTCTTCTGCAAGTAAAATTTTAACCTTTTCTGTTGCCATTCTTGTTTGTATTATGGTTTGGAATGATGATCTCGAAACGTGTGCCTTTTTTGTATTCACTGACCAGGTCAATCTGGCCGTTGTGCTGTTCCACCATCTTCTTGACGTAGTTGAGCCCAAGGCCAAAACCTTTCACATCGTGCAGGTTGCCGGTGGGCACGCGGTAAAACTGATCGAAGATCTTCTTTTGGTCCTTTTTCCGGATGCCTATACCATTGTCTTCAACTGCAATCATGATCCCCTCTTTGACGTCGCGGGTCTTCACCCTAATATGAGGTTGCTCCCCACTGTACTTCACGGCATTGTCCAGTAAATTGAACATGATGTTGGTGAAATGCACCTCATCCACCTCTGCTTCCTGATGGGTGGCCTCCAGTTGCTTTTCAATGGTGCCCTGCTGATTTTCGACCTGAATATAGAAACTCTTCAAAACATTTTCAATAATCTCATGTATATCAAGCAGCTTGGGCTTGATGTTGAGCTTACCGCTATTGAAGACGGCCGTTTTCAGAACTTTTTCCACCTGGCTGCTCAGGCGTATCGTTTCATCGTCTATGATCTTGGATATGCTGCCCAGGTTCTTGGATGATTCAGGGATGGAGTTGTCCTTCAGCATCTGCGTTGCCAAGGATATGGTGGAAATAGGTGTCTTCAGTTCATGGGTCATGTTGTTGACAAAATCATTCTTAACACGCGACAGGCGCTTTTGTTTAAACATGATGTGGGTGGTGATGGCGAAACCAAGTATCACAATGAAGGAAAGTACAATGGATATGAGGGTCATCGAACCGGTCGACTTGAAAATGTACCCCTGACGGTCTTTAAAGTAGATCTTAAGATGATTGTCCTTGACAATCACATCATTTGGGAAAAGTCGGTCCTTATAAACCACATGATCGGGCCCGGGTTGATAATTCTCCGAAGAAAACACCATACTGTCCTGCTTGTTCACCACAGCGTATTCATAGTCGAGGGGGATGCCCTTCTCACCAAGCTCACTGGAGAGCAGTGAATCAACCATCGACGGGGTAAGCCTGTTTTCAATGCCCACATCCACCTGGATGAGCTTGTTGACAATGTTTTCCACGAAAACCCTCTTCTCTGAGAGATCCGTCTGCAACTCATTTTCCAGTCGTTGCTTAAATTTCTCTTTCAGGTTTTGCGACATGCGGTACTTTTCCTCCGACTCAAAAGAGAGGGGGTTGCGTTGCCGCATGTCGAAACGGGCCGACAGGTCGACGGAATCCAGGTTGCTGATTTCCAGCACCTGCCTGTCCAGGTTGTATTGATTCAGGCTGTATTCTTTCTGCTGGGTCTTGTTGAGGCTGTATGTCACCAGGCTTTTGTTGCCGTTAACCTGCTCCTCGTAGGGTTCCACCTCGTTGATGATCTGGTAAACCATCTCTTTGTTTTCCAGCTGCTTAACCACATCACTGAGGGTTTTGTTGATCAGCTGGTCGAAATGCTGCTCATTGATGCGCAGGGCATTCCTGATCCAGAAGCCCTGGACAATAAAAAGCCCGATCAAAGTGATTGAAAGGGCAAAAGTAACCAGCCATATGGTCTTTTTACTCATACCAATGCAAAATTAGGCATCTTCTCTGGCAATCGGTTAAAGTTTAACATACTTTAACATTACTTTAAACGAGTTAACTAAGCTTTGGATTACTTTCGCCCATGATTTCATAGGCATAAATTTTAGGGTTAGAATTAGGGTTAGGGAAAGGGACCACAGGTCCCTTTTCTTTTTTTTTAGCTTCCCAACCTGCGTTTAGCGTTGTGTGGAAGATCAAAACCCCGCTTCAAAAACCCCGCTAAGCGGCTTTTGCCGCTTAGCGGGGTTTTTGAAGCGGGGTTCTTGCATTAAGACTCATGCTCCCA
>CAJXLE010000273.1 GCA_913055895.1 uncultured Bacteroidota bacterium
TCATGAGCCTGAAATGGGAAAAGCCGCTGGCTGCCGCCAAGGAAGCTGTTGAAAACGGCCAGCTGGAAGAGCTGATCAGGACCGAGCTTTTGAACAACACCCATTCCCTGCTGATTGCCCTGGTACCCAAGCCCGGATTGCAGGCAGAAAGAAACCAGCGTATTGCGCAGGAGCTTGATCAATTCAAAGCTTCCCTTTCCCAGGCCGAGAGGGACAGCCTGATCAAGGAGACCGAAGGGCTTATTGCTTACCAGAAAAGGAAGGACGATCCGGAAGACCTGGCCAGGGTGCCCCTGCTGGAGCTGGACGAGATCAACAAAGAGGCCGACTATTTTAAGGTTGAGGAGAAAAAGGCCCATGGCCTCAAAGAGCTCCATTACAACACCTTCACCAACAACATCGTTTACAGCCAGTTCTTGTTTGATGCCCGGGTGTTGGACAAGGATCAGATACCTTATATGAGTTTGTTGTCCAATCTGTTGGGTGATCTGGACACAGAAGACCATACCTTTGGTGAGCTGAACAACGAGCTGAACACCCACCTCGGGGGCTTCCGCACAAGCCTCCGCACCGACCTGGAAGAGCATGACGACGAAAAGATGCAGGCCCATTTTGTGGTGCGGGCGAAAGTGCTCAACAATAAAGTCGACAAGCTTTTTGACCTCACCGAAGAGGTTCTTTACGGGTCCAAACTGGATGATAAGGAACGCCTGGAAACCCTTCTGAGAAAACATCACTCAAGGCTTTATGCCATGACACAGCGCAACGGGCTGGGCATGGCCATGATGCGGCTGTCTTCCTATTACTCAAATGAAGGACAGTTTGAAGAGCTTACCCGCGGCTATTCCTACTATAAGTTTGTATCTGACCTGATGGAGAACTACGATGCCAAATACGATGAGATGGTCGAAAATTTGCGGGAAGTAGCCGGTACCCTTTTCAACAAAGACAACATGAAGGTTTATGTGGCATGCGACGGGGATGATCTCCAGCAATTCAATGATGGCCTGAAGATGATGGCTGAAAATATGCCCAAACAAGAGCATCCAGCCCGTGAGTGGAAGTTTGCTTTTGAAAAACGCAATGAGGGCATGCTGACCCCCTCGAAGGTTCAGTATGTCACCAAAGGCTATAATTTTAAGAAGCTGGGCTACGACTACAACGGTAAGATGCGGGTGCTGAACCAGATCCTTTCGCGGGAATGGCTCAACAACCAGATACGGGTCATTGGTGGAGCATACGGCGGATTCTGCGGATTTTCAGAGTCCGGCAACTTCTATTTTGCCTCCTACCGCGATCCCAACCTGAAGGGCACCATCGACAACATCGAGGGTTCGGCCGACTTCCTGCGTGGTTTTGATCCGAGCGATGAGGAGATGCGACGTTTCATCATCGGCACCATCTCCAATATGGACCGTCCACGGTCGCCTTCCCAGGAAGGCAGAACGGCCTTGTCCTATTACCTGACCAACACAACCCCGAGAGAGGTGCAGGCCGTCCGCGATGCCGTCCTTTCCACCACCCCTGAAGACATCAGGAGCATGGCCGATTTTGTCGAGAAGATCATTGACGAGAGCGCCCTGTGTGTTTACGGCAACGAGGACAAGATCAAGTCGCAGGAGAACCTGTTTAAAAAGACTTTCACACTCTAACCGGCACCATTCTTTGAATTACTTTACAGAACCGGATGGGAGCAAAGGGATGTCGGCAAAGGCATCCCTTTTTTAGTGCTTGTGTGAAAAGTTACTGGTTCCGGGGGATAAGTTGCCCGGGGCATTTTTGCGGTTTGTTTTCAACCAGCAAACCTTTTATTTGTTAAAAAGAAGTCCCATTTATCATGTGGACAAGGCCCAGACACCCTTGCTCATCACACATGGCAAAGCCGACACCCGTGTTTATCCCGGCCAGTCGCTGGAGCTTTACCGGCACATGAAAGTGCGCAAGCCGGAAGTTCCCCTGCGCCTTGTGATGTATCCCGGTGAAGGTCACGGTTATCGTGGTGCCACCCACCGGTATGACTACAACCTGCGGATGATGAGATGGTTTGACACCTATCTCAAAGGCGGCGGAGATATGCCGCCCCTGTCCCTTCAGAAATATCTTCCGGAGTAATTGTGTTTTGACAGCCAAGATAACCGGTCCGCGGGGAGAATATTTTCCGGCAAACTGCTGACCCTGCCATCCAGATCGTATCCTTCCTTGCGGACCGGCTTTTTTATTGAGTACCCTATCCATTTTCCACTATCCTGCTTGCTTTTCTTTTCTTCGGTCTTATCTCTTAAGTTTTCTTTCTTAAGTCTTATGTCTTAAGTCTTATGTCCTGTCTGTTATCTGTTCACTCCTTGCTTTTCAGTGTTTAATTTTTCTTTGAACAAGATCCGCAACAAATTTGTTGGGATTCCAACTAAATAGGCGTAGTTTTGTGCCTCCACTTCCCCAAAGAATCCATCCCGACCTGGCGGGAAGGGGTCATCCGGGCGATAAGTAAAGCGGGGATGATTGAACAACCATAGAAATTTCTCGGGCATGATTTCAGGGACATGACATGCACAGCACCGGTATATGAAAGACAATACTGAAAAAAAACAGAGCAATGAAATGACAAAACGGGAAAGTAAAGACCAGGAGCATCGAAAGGATCAATCCATGGGCAGGCTCATATCCATTCTGCACCGGCAGGCATCGGTATATTTTCATAAGAAGCTCAATGCTTACGGGCTTGGACACGGTCAAATGCCGGTGTTGATGTACATCATCCACCACGATGGGGCCACCCAGTATGAGGTAAGCCAGCATTTTAGCCTGGACAGGGGCAGCACATCGGGTTTGATCAAAAGACTGGAAGAAGGCGGATTCATCACCAGACAGCGCGATGAAGGGGACCGCAGGGTTTTTAAGCTGCATATCACCCGGAAAACGAAAGATCTTTTGCCTGTGTTTTATGAGATTTTCCATGGCTGGACCCGTATCTT
>CAJXLE010000274.1 GCA_913055895.1 uncultured Bacteroidota bacterium
CCCACGCGACTCTGTGGCATGGCACCGAATACTAAAAATACTGCCCGGCATAGGTAAGGTGACCGCCGGCAACATCGTCAAGGCGGTGCGCAAGACAGGGGAGATCAACCTGGAAGCGTTCATGAACAAAAAATTCTTCATTCAGCTGCGGGAGTTGCGCGATGTGCTGAACCGGGCAGGTGGCGACAACATGATGGTTTCCGAGCGATTGGCGCTTCTGAAGGACTACTACGCGCCCATCCTGGAATCCATCGAGTCGGATTACCAGTCGCGGCTCCTGGACATCGATGTGTTGATCGACCTGGCCAAAAAATATGACTCCATCGAGAAATTCCTTTCCGACTTCGCCCTGGAGCCGCCATCCCGAAGTCTTTCGGGCGACTCCAAGCCGCTGGTCGACGAGAGTGAGGAGAGTCCCATGACCATCTCTACTGTGCATTCGTCCAAAGGCCTGGAATGGAACACGGTGATCATACCCCATGCCCTGGATGGGCTCTTTCCATCCATACGGGCCAGGGACATGGAGGAGATGGAAGAGGAGCGACGGTTGTTTTATGTGGCCAGCAGCCGCGCCAAAGAAAGACTCTACATCACCTTCCCATCGGTGCTCTATTCGTATGACGCCGTGTTTACCTATCCTTCCCGTTTCATTGCAGAGGTGGACAAGAACACTTTCGACCTGGATTCGCAGTAAGGGCCCGCCTGTATCATTTGAGTTGCTGGTGCCGGGATTTTAAAAACGAAAAAATATTGCTATATTTGGCCTTCAAATCAGAACAGCACCGTATGGATCAAACGGAAGACAACATCAGGCGTCTGATTGAGATACGCGACAAAGCGGTCGAATCAGAACCCGGTGCCATCACCGAAAAGGAACTGATGGAACTTTCCCATGAAGCGGTCAGCCTGGCTGAGAAATCGGAAATACTGGACCAGCAGAAGCATGATGTTTTACAACAACTCATGCACCATGAAATACGCTCTTTTAAACATCTTATAGAGAGCGGGATGAGCAATGAAGCCAGGGTGGAGAACCTTATTTTTTTCTGTGTCTCGGCCATAACCATCATACATGGGAAACTGGATATATGAACATCCACTTTCGTCCCGGTAACTTCTGATGACATTTTGTACCCAAAGACAACCCATTTATGCGCGACAGAAATTCGCTTGTTAAAACCATTGTATTGATCGTGTTGGTAGCCGCACTGGGAGTTCTTTCCAAGATCCTGCCGGGCGGGGAAGGATCCTGGATCTCCAACCACCTGGCGGGGGCTTTTTATGTGGTGGAACTGGCTTTGATCCTCCAGCTGATATTTCCCGATCATTTATCTTTTGTATTGGTTTTGGCTGCTTTTCTGGGAACCTCCCTGGTGGAGTTTCTTCAGAACTGGCACCCGGCATTTCTTGAGCCCGTCAGAGACTCTTTCCTGGGCCACACCATCCTGGGATCCACCTTTTCCTGGCTCGATTTTCCCTGGTACGTTGCCGGGGCTTTTATCGGATGGCTCCTGCTGCAGTGGATAAGGCCCCGCTGAGCGTTTTTTCGCCCCAACAAACTCAACAGCATTAGACAGGTTTTTCCGGCAGGTATTCGGAAAAGATCCTGTCCATCGAATTAAAAAGGTTGATGCGGGCCTGCGGGTGCAGCTGCGAGATCTGCTGAACCAGGTTTTGAAAGGTGTCTCTGTGGTTTTTCTCCTCCCAGGGACATTGCCGTTCTGCGGAATGGAGGTTGCTCAGGGCTGCGTAATGGTTGATATCCTCGGAGGAAGCCAGTATCATGGGCCTGATCAGGTCGAACCGGCCATTGAACATCGACAGTTTGGGGGGTATGGACGACATCTCCCCGTGAAAAGTCATGTTCATCAACAGGGTGGTCAGGGCATCGTCCATATGATGGGCAAAGACAACCTTGTTGCAGCCCCGGTCGGCTGCTTTTTGAAAGATGGCCTTGCGTCGGTTCCACGAACAACTGAAACACCTCGACTTGTGGGTCCTGCCCGGGCGATGTGTGCTTCTTCTCTCCAGGTGTAGGGTGATGTCCAGTTTTTCGCCTAGCTCTTTCAGATAACCGCGGTCGCTCAAATCCGGCATATCCTCCATATAGACGTGAATGGCTTCCAGGTGGAAGGAAAAGGGCAGGTGTTTGCCTCTGTCGGAGAGTATCTCGAGCATGACAAGTGAGTCGATGCCGCCTGAGAGTCCCACCATCAGCCGGTCGCCTTGCCCAAAAAGCTGGTAAGCTTCAATGGCCCTGCCTACCTTTTTTCTCAGCTTGTCGGTTTCAATTTTTTCTTGTGGTTTGCCCATGGCATGCAAAGTTATCACTTTGCCTTGGGGTGACAAACACCACGTTGAACGATGGAGGGTAAATGGGGTATGGCGGGTAATTGCCGGGGCCATATCGCTGGCTAAGGAAAGCAGTAAAACCTTTATTTTTTGATTTTCTTGACCCTTTTTTTCAGTTTTTTTTGCTGTTTGAGGCTTTTTTCCAGGTCACTTCTGATCTCGCGCAATTCGGAGGTCTTCTCCAGGATCTGGTCGTTCTGTTGTGCCATGCTTTCTGTTTTTCTGATCAGCCGGTCGATGGATTTTCGCCTTTCCCTCAGGTACAGGATGAGCAGCAATATGGTCAGTGCCAGGATGAGGCCAAAAAGAACGATATGTATGGTTGATGAGCGTTTGATGAGGCCGCGCGTTTGCAGGATGAACGAGTGGAGGTGACTGGAGCTGCTTTGGATGCTGTCCTGCAGTGATTCGTGGTTGCGGGAGGCCCCGGGCCTCACAGGCCTCGACGAGCCGCGAGAGATACCGGTCGATGACCGGGGTGAGGTATGCGTCGACGACGGTCGTCGAGGTCCGTTCGTACTCGCGGAACTCGGGGAGGGTCTCGTGGGAGGGG
>CAJXLE010000275.1 GCA_913055895.1 uncultured Bacteroidota bacterium
AGACCAAATATCTTCCAAAATGCCGAATCTGAGCATGCAGAATGCCCTGGTGCTGGTTCAGTTCATCATTTCTGCCGGTTTGATCATCAGCAGCCTGGTGATTTATTCGCAGTTATCTTTTGTTGGAGATAAGGACCTGGGTTTTGACAAGAACAACCTGATCGCCCTGCGGCTTGACAACCGCAATTGTGTCAAAAAAAGCGGTTTGCTCCGGGAGCAGCTTAGCCGACATCCCCACATCCAACATGTCTCGGTGGCATCGGACTACCCGGTAAATGGCATGACTCAAAATGGCTACCTGCCGGAAGGACAGGACAGGATGATCTCTATCCATGCCCTGTATGTGGACCCCTTTTATCTGGAAACCCTGGACATGGACCTTGTTCACGGCAAAAATTTTGATGACCTCACACCCGACTCCAACCACATCCTGATCAATCAAACACTTGCCCGAGAGCTGAACTGGGAAAAACCGCTGGACAAAATCATCACCCGCAATGGAGTGGATTACCGGGTAATCGGGGTAGTCGGTGATTTTCACTACGAAAGCCTTCACAAACCTATCGGACCGGTACTTTTTACACTCAAACCCCGTAAACGCGTAATCCTGGCAGAAATCACCCAGGGCCATCTGGATGAAGCCACCAGTTTTATCAAAGAGAAATGGGAGGAGGTTACAGGAGATCATTTCCTGGGATACACCAATATCAGCAGGGCTTACAACCGGATGTACCGGAACGAAAGCCAGTTTGCAGAAAAAGTCCTGTTCTTTACCCTGTTGGCCATATTTCTTGCTTGCCTGGGACTTTTCGGACTTACAGCCATCTCAGCTACCCGAAGGACAAAGGAGATGGGCATCCGAAAGGCATTGGGAGCAAATGCCCTGTCAGTAAACTGGTTGATGTTGAGACAATATACCCGGTGGGTGTTATTTTCGAATGTTGTGGCCTGGCCGTTGGCTTACTACCTGATGCGGCAATGGCTGGAGCATTTCGCCTACCGGATTGATCTGAGTCTTGGATTCTTCCTTGCAGGAAGTGCCATTACTCTGTTGATCTCAATGCTTACCATATCCTGGCTGGCTTCGAGGTTGGCCAGGAGCAATCCGATATATTGCTTGAGAGAAGAATGATTGGGGGATTGGGGATTGAAGAAATGCCTGAATGGAAGAAATCAAACCTATTTATTACTTGAAAACCAGATGAAAAATGATAAAAAATTATCTCAAAACCGGAATCCGAAACCTTCGTCGCTATAAATTTTTTACAGCCATCAACATTGTGGGTTTCTCCGTAGGCCTGGCCAGCTGTTTCATCATCTTTTTATTCATAGATCATGAAACAAGCTTCGACCGGCATCTTTCAAAAGCCGATCAACTCTATCGCATTGTGCTCAAAGAAACCAACCCGCAGGGCACCCGCTACCATGAAAGTGTACCTTATCCCCTGGCAGAGGCGATCAGGGAAGAGTTGCTGGATCCCGGCCAGGTGGTATCCACCTATTACGACTCCAAACAGGTTCAGATCGGTGATCAGCTGTTCATGGAGCAAGGACTGGTATATACCGATTCGGTGTTTTGCGATCTGTTCGACGTGAACTTTCTGCAGGGCAGTTCATCCGCACTCGATGAGCCGGGCAATGTGTTGCTCACCCGGGAGCTGGTCCGAAAGTATTTTGGCAACTCCAACCCGATGGGGAAAAAAATCACGATCAACAGGGAATTGAATGTAACCGTGGCCGGAATTGTTGCCAACCCTCCACAAACGACCCATCTGCCCTACAGGATGCTGATATCTGCTGAGTCGCTGAGCGATGGCCATATTCAGTTCGACTATGATAAGTGGGGTTCCAATATTTCCCGCATCGCCTCCTATGTTCACCTGAATCATGGAGAAAAACAAAAAAACATTGAAAACGAGATCAACGAGATATACCATCGCCACCGGGATGAAGGGATCACCCAGAAAAATGAATTCTTTCTGCTACCGGTCAAAGACCTTCACACCGACGGCAGGTTCGACGATTATCCGGGCAGCTATGTCACCAGCAAAAAGCTGATCTGGATCTTCATTGCGATTGGCTTCATCATTATGGCCGTAGCCCTGATCAATTTCATCAATCTGTCCGTCGTTCAGGCCATTCGAAGAAGCAAGGAGGTAGGCCTGAGAAAAGTGATGGGGGCCACCCGGAGAAAACTGGTGCTTCAGTTCCTAAGTGAAACCTTCATTGTAGTAGGTGTTTCGGTCATCCTGGCCTTTATCCTCACCGAAGTACTCCTGCCCCTGGTCAACACCTATACCGGCAACAGGATACACCTCTCTCTTTACGAAAAGCCAGGTATCTTCCTTTTTATCTTTATCCTGATGGCAGGGGTCAGCCTGCTGGGTGGTGCCTTCCCGGCACTCTTCCTATCCGCCTACCGTCCCATTGAAGCGATCCGGAAAAAGGTACTGGTCAAAAGAAAAAAGACCCTGCCCGTGCAACGGGTCCTGGTTGTATTGCAGTTTTTCATTGCTCAATTCCTGGTCATCTTCGTGATCACCATTCACCAGCAGGTAGATTACTTAAAGAACAAGGACCTGGGCTTCAACAAAGAAAACCTGATTGTTACCTCCCTGCCCCACTCTAACATACAAAAACAGGAGACCTTCAGGAATCAGCTCACACAGATCAGCGGTGTATCCGAAGTCTCACTGGCTATGGGCGAGCCCCTGAGCACCAGCAACAACGTATCCAACTACCAGGTCTATGGCGAAGATGAAGACCATTTTGCCAACATGAAAGCAGTGGATGGCGGATACCTGAGAACCTATGATATCCGGCTCAGATATGGCAGGTGGTTCAGACCGTCACAGGCAGAAACGGAAATCACCGATGTGGTGGTGA
>CAJXLE010000276.1 GCA_913055895.1 uncultured Bacteroidota bacterium
GCAACGACAATTACCATTCCACCAGGGAGTTTCTAAACATGACCAAAGACTTTGTCAAAAAGCAGGTCCCCGAGGAGTATGATGTGGGCAAGGCCGACCAGATCGACATGCTGAACCGCTCGGTGGAATATTTCAAGTCGCATGAATCCTTCGACAAGCAGGAGTTCGAGCAAGAGGTCTTCGACAATGAGGAGGTAGCCCAGTCCTTCCGTAAGTATGATGATCAGTACCGCACCAACAATGAGGTGGCCATCAACGACCAGTTTGAGATCTCCTCACAGGCTGTCAAAAAGGAAGCCAAAGGCTTCAAGAGCGTTTTGAAGCTCGACAAAAACTTCCACATCTACATCCACGGCGACCGCAGTAAGATCGAACGCGGCACCGACCCCGACGGCCGGAAGTACTACAAGGTCTATTACGATCAGGAACGGTGAGCCGGCGAAAGATTTTTCCTCTCTTGCAGGTTGATCCCCCAAAAATGCAAAGTCATCCGACTGGAATACCCGGTCGTCTGGTTTTATTTGTATGACGCTATTTTCCGATTCATATTTGTGTCAGGATTTAAAACAAACAACCTTAAATTTTTTTAACCATGAAGACACAAATGATAAAAACAGGAATGCTCACCGGCTTATTGGTCATCTCAATGGCTTTCAGCACAATCGCCCAAAACAACAAGGCATCCCATGCTGCTGATGATTCGAACCCCCGGCGCTGGGGATTTGAATTCAACCTGGGCGGCTCTTTTGCTACCCAAAAACTGGCCGGTTCCAATATGAATACCGGTATGGGCTTCGAAGGAATCTTTCACTATCGCTTTCTGCCCCACACAGGGATATATGCAGGATGGGGCTGGAATAAATTTTCATCCGACCATTCTTTTGCAGGCAGCCACATTGATTTTGAAGAAACAGGATATGTTTACGGTCTTCAATTCAAGCATCCCGTAGAAAATACTGCCATATCGTACTTCGTAAGGGCAGGCGGTCTTTATAACCACATTGAAGTAGAAAATATAGAGGGTGACATCATTGGCGACACAGGCCACGGAACAGGCTGGCAGGTTGCTGCAGGCATCGAAATGGCCATATCCGGCAAATGGTCCTTCTCCCCCGGGGTAAAATACCATTCTTTATCACGGGATATTGAGATGGATGGCCACACCTATTCGCTGGACCAAAACTATCTCTCCCTGAGGGTTGGCTTCTTAAGAACATTCTAATCTCCGGAAAAATCCGGCAAAGTCCCGGGGAATAAACCATCCCCGGGATTACCTGTTTAAAAATAAAGGATCTTCCATCCTACAAAACCCTGTAATAAAAAAACAGTTATTTTTACAAACCTACTCTTGAAAATCAAGAGGTTCAAATGAGTGAAAATGATCCAATCCAACATACATAAGCTGATCCCCTTTAATAAGCTGTTCAAATTGTTGCTGGGATTTGTATTTATCTTACAGCTTGTGATCATCACCTACAATCAGCTGAGCGGATACTATGCAGTGAGTGAACCGACGCATTTCATCTCCAGGCTTTTCCTGGGTACTCTTCTTAGCCTGGTTGCGGCTTTTCTGATTGCCTATCCGGACCTTTATATCATCCGGTATATGAACAGAAGGTTCCCATGGAGCCGGAAAATTTTTAAACGAATACTCCTTCAACTGAGCTTAACCGTTCTCATTGCCCTGACCGGCTCTTCCCTGATTACCTCTTTTTCTCATATCATCAACCCCTACAAGGAAGCCTTTCATTCGGTAATGGTTACCAACGGGCTGATCTTTAGCGTTTGCAACATCATCATTATGATCATCCTGGAGGCGTGGATCTTTTTCATGGAAAATGCGGAATCGAAGAAAAAAACGGAGAGCCTGGAAAAGGAGTTGTCCCAGATCCGGTTTGAGGTTTTAAAAAACCAGATCAACCCCCATTTTTTGTTCAACAGCCTAAATGTATTGTCCGGCCTGATTGACAAGGACACCAACAAAGCCCAGGAGTTCATCGATGAGTTCTCTCATATTTACCGGTATGTGATAGAGACCATAGAAAAGCCGGTGGTTACGGTTCAGGATGAACTGGATTTTATTCGCTCCTATATATTCCTCCAACAGATGCGGTATGGCAGGCAGTTGGAGTTTTCGGTGGATCTTCCTGCATCCATGATGCATCAATACCTTCCTCCCCTGTCGCTGCAGCTGGTAATGGAAAACGCGGTAAAGCACAACCTGGTGAGCGAAGAAAAACCCTTGCGTATTGAACTATCTTATCACAACAACCACCTGGTGGTACGCAACAACCTTCAGCCCAAAATAACAGGAGCCCGCTCCACACGATTGGGCCAGGAAAACCTGATCAAACGGTATAAACTGATAAGCAGTGAAATCCCGGAATTTAAAGTGGGAACCACACATTACCAGGCCACCCTGCCCTTAATAACCCCTGAAAACGATGAACATACTGATCATAGAAGATGAATCCCTGGCGGCCGAGCGCCTGGAAAAGATCATTCGCGAAATTGATCCCTCAGCAAAGGTGCTTGCTAAACTGGGTTCGGTCAAAGACTCGGTTCAATGGCTGATGCACCAAACGGCCGACATCATCTTTCTGGATATCCAACTATCGGACGGACTGAGCTTCAACATATTTGATCATATTGCTGTTTCCACCCCCGTTATCTTTACCACAGCATACGATCAGTATGCCATCAAAGCGTTTCAACTAAACAGCGTGGCTTATCTGCTGAAGCCCATACGCAAGAAAGAACTGGAAGAAAGCCTGAAAAAATACTAGTTTTTACCCGGCAGCCTTGTAGAAGC
>CAJXLE010000277.1 GCA_913055895.1 uncultured Bacteroidota bacterium
GTTATGTCATTGGCGAACATGGCGACTCCGAGGTGCTCACCTGGTCGATCATCGACATTGGCGGACTGCCCTTACAGGAGTTTGCCAGCCTGCGCAACGTGTCCATGGGGGAAAAAGAGATGAAAGACATCGATCACCAGGTGCGCTATGCAGCCTATCACATCATACAAGGCAAAGGATCCACCTATTACGGAGTGGGTGGTGCCATCTCCCGCATCGTCGATATCATCGAACACGACCACCGTGCTTTCATCACCGTCTGCGCTCCTGTCAAAGAGATATCCGGCGTCAAAGATGTAACCCTTGCCCTGCCCCACCTGGTCAGCAGCAAAGGGGTGCTGGCCCAGCTGCCTTTCAAATTGAGCTCCGAAGAGAGCGAGGCCCTCAGGCAAAGTGCCGAAATTCTGAAGGAACAGATAAGCAACCTGGGGTACTAACCATAAACCTTTATAACAGGGGCGGTTGTGTGGGACCTGTGCGCCGGTGAAGCGCCGGGCAGCATACAGGCAGGAAATTGTCCAGTGTCCTGATGACCAGGGCCAGGATGAGCGGCAGAAGCGAAAGGTTAAACTGCTGGGGCAGCCAGGGCCAACCAACAAGGTTGACCAAAAGGAAGGCAAGCAGCACACCGGCTGCCCATCCGGCCCTTTTCATCTTTTTCCTGAGCGCAAAATAAACAAAAAGCAAACCCAGCGGGTTGGCCCACAGGATGTTGAGGTTCCAGTCCATCTGCTGGTGGTTGGTGCCAAACCACATAAAAAGCAACACCACCCCAAATACAGAGGTGAGCAACAGCAATGCAGCATCCACCCTACGCCGGGTGCTCTTCCCGGCCCTGAAGGTAAGCACCGCCAATGCCAGCAGGACCAATCCAAAGACCACAGCAGGGGTAAGCCATGACTTATCCACACCTGAGATGCTTTCATCCCGCTCAAGGATGACCTTCTCCTTCTCCATCAGCGCCTCCCTGCCGGAAGAGGCTAGCCGGTAGGTATGGCTCATGTTCCTGGAAAGGTAATCGGGCAAATACATCTGCTGTTCAAAGCTGGCCGTCTTATCGGCAGGCACGCCCAAAAGCAGATCAATGCCCAGCTTTGACCAGGGCACCTTCTCCAGGTATGGATAAAGCAAATCGCGGAAAGAGCGGGGTGTGTAAACCGACCTGTCGAAGACCAGGCTGTCGCTGACCTGCGCCTCCGAAACATCCCATATCTTGGTTGAACAGTTGTTGTAGAAGAAATCGTACAGGTAATAACGGTTCTCAGGCAGGTGGTTGATACGCAAAAAACGCAGCAACCGCTGCTTTTCCCGTCCGGTGAGCCGTAGTCTTTCCTCCTTGATGGCCCGGCCTTCGGCCGCATAACTGCGCACAAAATCATCCATCCTTTGAATGGCCAGCCTGTACTGCAGTTTGCCCCTGATGAACTTCCAGTAGAAATTGGGGGTGTCGAAATCGAAAACCCCGTAATTGAAGATCCAGTCGCGGTTGGTGACTGTATCCCTGACCCGGATGGCGCTGTGCCCAAAGATCGAGTAAAGCTCACTCCCGGGTGAACAGGTGATCAGGCTCACCTCGGCATGTGACGAGAACGTCTGGGCCTGGCTTTCTGCACGGATCAGCAAGGCAAGAAGCAGTAAAGGCAGCAACCTGGTTCGGCTCACTTCATCGCTTTTTTAAGGTTTGGCAGCCAAAGATAATAACCTTTGTCATCAAATACAAAACAAGAGGCCTGCAGCCCGGAAAGGTTAAAGAAAACTTAATCATTGCGGAAAACATAAAGGCGGGTGTCCTTCAGCTGCGTCGACTCCCAGCTGTCCATCGCCGGGAAGGGTGGGGCCTCCACGCCTGAATGGAAAAAACGGTTGCCGACAAAGATCCTGGCCTCATCCCACTGGCCCGACTGTAGAAACTGCCGGTGGGTGTAACTGCCTCCTTCAACAAACACCGACAGGATCTTACGTTCATAAAGATGCTCAAAGATCTGGTGAAGGACGTTTTTCCCAAAATCCAGCCTGATGACCTCAACGTGATGCCCGGCTAGTCTTTCTGCCCTGGCAGGATCTGCCATCTGGTCGGTAAAGACAACAAGGGGCAACCCATCACTCACCATGCGGTAGGATTCATCAACCTGCAACTCGGGGTCGATCAACAACCGCAGCGGGTCCTTGCCATGCCATTCCCGTACGTTCAACAACGGATTGTCCTTCAGGGCCGTAAACGATCCGATCAGAATGGCCTGTTCCTCTGTGCGCCACTTGTGGACCAGGTGCCTGGAGACATCGTTGGTGATCCATCTCGGACCAATCGGGTCGTCGGCTTTTCTCTGCATATCCACAAAACCATCCTGGGTCTGCGCCCATTTCAATATCACATAAGGTCTCTGGCGCTCATGAAAAGTGAAGAACCGGCGGTTGAGCTCGCGACTGGCCCCCTCCATCACCCCGGTTGTCACACTGCATCCCCCCTTTCTCAGGATATCGATGCCCCTGCCCGAGACACGCGAAGAGGAATCACCCGTACCAATCACCACCCTGGGTATCCCCTCCCTTACAATCATCTCCGAGCAGGGAGGCGTGTTGCCATGATGGGAACAGGGCTCCAGGTTCACATACAGGGTTGAATCCTTCAGCAACGACTTGTCCTTTACACTCTGCACGGCATTGACCTCGGCATGGGCCCGGCCGTAGAGCTGGTGGTAGCCTTCTCCAATGATCGTGCCGCCATGAACCACCACCGACCCCACCATGGGGTTGGGG
>CAJXLE010000278.1 GCA_913055895.1 uncultured Bacteroidota bacterium
TGTTGAAAAAAACCCCGATGCCCTGAAAAAGGCCAAACATATCTATTCGATGTTCGGCTCGTTCTACATGGGCTATGGGAGGCATCCCGTTCCCAGCGCAGAATGGAATGTAAGGGCGGATGTGGATGCCTCTCAAAAAATGGCTTCGGCAAGAGCTGATATCACGTATGCCGGCCTGGATGTTACCACTTTCGTTAATCTGGAAGAAGACCGGAGACTGGAACTGCTCATGCGTCAATCTCCCTTAACTGATGCCCTTTCCGGCCTGTATACCCTTTGGCCTCATGAGACTCCTACATTATATGATCCTGTAGCCATTGGCATGTATTTGTGGCCCGAACTGTTCAATACACGAAAAGCCCATATCGAGGTAACCGACGAAGGCTATACGGTCATCAATGAAAATAAAGCACCCAACGCGGAAATCGGCATGTCCATCAACAAGGAGGAATTTTTGGACCGGGTTATGGAACGGCTTTTACAACAAAATATGAATGAAAGTGATTGATTAAAAAAATGGTTTGACAATCAGTTGGCAAAAAGCAATTGGCAGTTGGCAATTTATCAGAATGGTCTTGTTGGCAGCGAAATGAAAGGGCCGTTAAGATTTACCTGTCTACCGGCAAGGCAGGGAAATTAGAATTTCAGTTGATCTGGGTTGGGATAGCCGTCTTCAAATACAATCTAAAACCATGTTTAATATGAATACTTTCACGAAACAATCCAAAACAGACAATAAGCATTTCGCTTACAGCGGATTTTTTCCGGCAGCCATTCTGGCTCTTCTTACATTATTCCTTTTTGCCGGTTTCGGGGATTCCGGGCAAAATCCGTTAAACATTGGCAACCGGAGGGAACTGTTTGTAGATGATTACCTTATTGATAAGATGAATGGAACAGAGCTCCAGTTGCATCATCCGACGCCCCGGGAGGTTTGCCTGGTAACCGACGAGCCGTGGGAAGGAAACACCTGTGGATATTTTACCATATTTCAGGATGACAGTTTATACCGCATGTACTATAGGGGATCGCATTCCGGAGAACCAGAGCACCGGGAGGTTACATGCTATGCCGAAAGTAAAGATGGCATCCACTGGAAGAAGCCTAATCTGGGTCTTCATGAATTCAATGGCTCCAAAGCAAACAACATCATCTGGGACAGCCTGGGCACCCACAACTTCACCCCCTTCAAGGATCAAAATCCCGATGCAAAACCTGAAGCAAAGTATAAGTCGCTTGCAAGAGGAAAAGAGGAAGGCAGACACGGTCTCTTCGCGTTTCAGTCACCAGATGGCATTCACTGGTCGTTAATGAGCGATGAACTGGTAATCACCAAAGGAGCGTTTGATTCACAAAACCTGGCGTTCTGGGATCCGGTGAGACAGGAATACCGCGAATACCACCGTGATTTTAAGGAAGACATACGGGATATCCGCACGGCTACCTCAGACGACTTTTTGCATTGGAGTGATCCGCAGTGGCTGGAATATCCGAACGCTCCAAAAGAACACCTCTACACCAACCAGGTCGTGCCCTATTTCCGTGCCCCTCATATTTTTATCGGTTTTCCCACCAGGTATATCGAAGATCGGGGCGCCCTCACCGAAGGTTTGTTTATGTCAAGCCGGGACAGACGTACATTCAAGCGCCGGACGGAAGCTTTCATAAGACCCGGCCTGCTTCCCGGCAAATGGCAAAACCGCAGCAACTACATCTGGTGGGGACTGGTTGAAACAGAGTCACCCTATCCTGGTGGAGCGGATCAATTGTCGCTTTATGTCAATGAAGGATATTACGAAGGCAAAAGCAGCCGCATACGGAGATACACCCTGCGGATTGACGGTTTTGTATCGCTGAGCGCCCCTATGAAAGGTGGCGAGATGGTAACCAAACCGGTTATCTTCAGCGGAGATCAACTGGAGATCAACTTTTCTACCTCGGCAGCAGGCAGCCTGAAAGTCGAACTGCAGGATGAGAAAGGCAAACCCATACCGGGCTTCACACTGGACGATTGCCCGGAGATATACGGTGATGCCATTGAACGAACGGTTGAATGGAACAGCAATGCGGATCTCAGCAAACTGGCCGGCAAGCCCGTTCGAATGCGATTTGTCCTTAAGGATGCAGACCTCTATTCATTCAGGTTTCAAGAATAACCGATAATGAATTAATTATAAAACATTAATAATCTATCAACGATGGAAAATAAGAGAAAACACCTGGAATTCATACAACACACCATAAATCGAATGAGCATTAATGTATTCATGGTTTCTGTTCTCTTAATTATCGGTGTTATAAAAAATGAAAACCAGGTAATTTTTTTTGATCGGTTTTCTTCCGGTTATTGTTTTCTGGATACTCGATGGTTTTTTCCTCTACCAGGAAAGACTGTTCAGGGCACTTTATGATGAAGTGAGAGCGAAAAACCAGGACGAGATTGATCTCAGCATGGATACAAAGCGTTTTCGGGATGGCAGGCAAAGCAGGTGGAGCTCCTTTTGGTCAGGGGCGCTGTGGCCTTTTCATGGTGTTCTATTCGTAGTGGTTCTGATAATAACCCTTTTGGCTTACTGCGGATTGTTTTAGCTTCTAAATTGAAGATAAAAACATGCTTAAAATATACACTTCTCAATACAGGTATGCTGGAAGAAACCGACTCGACATCACCGTGAAGGGAGAGGCTCCGGTGGGAAGCTGGTTTGCCCCTACATGGGAGA
>CAJXLE010000279.1 GCA_913055895.1 uncultured Bacteroidota bacterium
AATCGAAACCCGGTTTACCGGACCAATCAAGTAAATTAATAGTTACAGGTCCGATAATTTTAAAGCCTTTCCCCGGCCAAGAAGCTGGACAAAAATACCGATCGCAAGACAGCAACGTATACCACACCACACTTCCTGGATGAGAGCAGCGAACTGGTGGAGCAGTTGCGGGAATATTCCCCCGATCAGCTGAGCCGTCTGATGAATGTCAGCCGCCAGCTGGCCGAACTCAACTATGAGCGTTTTGCCCGCTGGCATACACCTTTTACCCGGGACAATGCCCATCCCGCTGTTTTTCTTTTTAACGGTCAGGTATACCAGGGCCTGGAGGCTGAAACCCTGCAGGATGAAGACCTGGCGTTTGCCCAGGATCATCTGCGCATACTCTCCGGCCTCTATGGTTTGTTGCGTCCGCTCGACCTGATCCAGCCCTACCGCCTGGAGATGGGGACCAGGCTGACCAACAACAGGGGTAGGGACCTCTATGCTTTTTGGGGAGAGAAGATAACGGAAGCCCTCAATGAATCGCTCTCCGGGCATTCATCGAGAGTATTGCTCAACCTGGCTTCCAATGAGTATTATAAGGCTCTTCAGCCCGGGAAGATAGAAGGGGAGATCATCACCCCGGTTTTCAAGGAAAAGAAAGGGGACCGGTACCGCACCGTGGCTGTTTATGCGAAAAAGGCGCGTGGTTTGATGAGCCGCTTCATACTTGAGAACCACATCGACGATCCCGAGGCGATCAAATCGTTTGAAGAGGAGGGATATATCTTCAGCCCCCAACAATCCTCACAAAAAGAGTGGGTGTTCGTTCGGTAGGAGGGTTCAGACCTCATACAATCCGTTTTTGATGGCGTAGATGGCCAGGCACACCGAATTTTTGCAGCGTGATTTACGCAGCAACCGGTTGCGGTGGCCCTCCACGGTCCGGTTGCTCAGGTTGAGAAAACCGGCAATCTCTGATGTGGAGAAGCCGCGGCAGATGTATTCCAGCACTTCCTTTTCCCGGGGAGTCAGGACGATGTTGTCCTGATTTTCGCGGGGTCCGCTGCTCTTTTCTATGCTGCCCGTCTGGCTTACAGCTCCCACCAGGCTTTTCCTCCCGTTGATGTTGACAATGCTGCCGGCCCAGTTGATGTTGGCTATCTCCTGGTTTCTCCTGATCACCCGGAAATTCATCTCCATCTCTTTCTGGATGCCCTTGAAGCACTGGTTGATCTTGTTCATCACCGGCTGTATGTCGTCCTTGTAAAGGATGTTGACCAGGTTCATCCCCAGCAGCTCGCGTTTGGAATAGCCCAGGATGTCGCAGAACTTCTGGTTGACATAAGTGAGCTGCTGATCACGGTATATGTAGATGGCTGTGTAGGCGTTGTCGATCAGTGTGTTGAATTTTTCATCGGCCATCTGTAAGATGCGCTCCTGCCGTTCCAGTCGCACCTCCAGAAGATTCTTCAACTCCTTCATGTCGAAAGGCTTCACCAGGAAGTCGTCAATGCCCAGGTTCATGGCCGAACGCAGTTCATTGTAAGTGTTTTTGGTGGTGAGGAAGATGAAGGGTATGACGGCCGTTGAATTGATCTGTTGGACCATGTTGAAGACCTCGTAACCGCTCAGGCCTTCGGGTTCGGCATCACATACGATGATGTCGGGGGTATACTGCAATGTCCTCTGAACACCTGTGGCACCGTCGCGAACAGCAATAACCTCAAATCCCGAATCATCAAGGTATTCAGTGGCATTGTTCAGAAATTCGCTGTCGCTGTCGATGATCAAGACCGTTTTCATACACTGTGAAGTGACATGCAGCTTGTGCCGGTGCGGGGCTGTAGCTAGCCTGTCCCTGAGGGGCTGAAGGATTTAAATGTTCAGAAAAAGCGGTTTACGTGTTCCTCTCGTAAATATAACACGAAACCATTATGCAACATGTAGGAAAATCACGATTTTTTTATTCAATCACAAACAGCAGATTGCCCTTGCGTATGACATCATCCTCCTGGATGCGCACCTCCCTGACAGTCCCGCCAACCGGTGAATAGGCCCTGTTTTTCATCTTCATGGCCTCGTAGATGTAGAGCCGGTCGCCCTTGGATATGTCGTCGCCTTCTTCAACATCCACCTTAATCACAGTGCCCGGAAATTCTGAATAGACCATTCCTTTGTGGGGATTGTCCCACTTTTTCCGGTTTTTAAATTTTTCAGTCAGCTGTGTCCGGTAACGCGTACCATCTACAACAAAAGAGCGATACCGTGCTTTTTGCCCGTTTTGATTCTTGTTGTCCTGGTCATTGCTGCTTTGGGCATTGTTGTCTTGATTCTTATTTTGTTTGTTGCTGTTGTCGGACATGGCACACAAAATTTAGAACGGGGGAATTCCGTGTTTTTTACTGGGACGTTTGTCGACTTTATTTTTGGACACTTCCAGGGCGTGGCTAAGGAGTTTTCGGGTCTCCTGCGGCTCAATGACAGAGTCGACATAACCTTTGGCTGCGGCCACGTAGGGGTTGGCAAATTTCTGCTTGTACTCCTTGATCTTTTGTCTCCTGACTTTCTCGGGATCGTCGGCGTTTTGAATCTCCTTGCGGAAAATGATGTTGGCAGCACCTTCGGGCCCCATCACAGCAATTTCAGCGCCCGGCCATGCAAAGACGAAGTCGGCGTTAAGGTGGCGGGAGTTCATGGCGATGTATCCGCCCCCGTAAGCTTTTCTTATG
>CAJXLE010000280.1 GCA_913055895.1 uncultured Bacteroidota bacterium
AGCTTCACCTTAGTTGCGGTCAGGAGGAATAATTCTTGAATTATATGAGTTAGAATCCCTAAAAATATTTTTGGATCCGCAAAACTTTTGTTTTATTTGTTCGTACATTTACGAAACACGAATTATTAGTTCAAAAAAAAGGAAATATATGGAAATCAAAGTTTTGGGAACAGGATGTCCCAAGTGTAAGGCCCTGACTAAGGCCGTTGAGGAGGTAATCAACGAAGCCGGGATGGATGCCTCGGTGACAAAAGTGGAAGACATCAACGAGATCATCCAGCATGGTGTGATGGTGACCCCTGCCCTGGTGGTGAACGGCAAGGTGGTTGCCAGCGGAAAAGTTCCTAAGAATGAAGAAATCAAGAAATTGTTAAACCAATAATAGACAACCATCATGAAAATCACACAAGTTTTATGCTTTGTTGTACTGGCCGGTCTAGCGCTTTCCTCTAACGCCCGGGGCAGCCAGGAAAATAAGCAGTCGGGGAACAGCCAGGTCAGGGCGGAAGAGGTTCAGGTCTATTATTTTCATACCTCCAGGCGGTGCGCCACTTGCAAGGCAGTGGAAGCTGTTTCAAAACAGGCCGTGAAGGAAATGGGCAAGGACAATCTGAGCTTTGCCGCTTACAATATTGAAAAACCCGAGGGTGAAAAACAGGCCAAAAAAGTGGGCGTTCAGGGTCAGGCTCTTTTGATTGTTGGCGGCGACAAGAAAATGAACATCACCCGGGAGGGTTTCATGTATGCACGCAGCAAACCCGAAAAACTGAAAGAGGTTGTTCAACAGAAGATCAATTCACTGTAATAATGGAAGAAGCGCTGACCAGCCTATTGGAAAACAGCTCCCTTCCTTTAATGTCGGCTTTCATACTGGGACTGATGACCGCCATCAGTCCCTGTCCTTTGGCCACCAACATTTCAGCTATAGGCTTTATTGGAAAGGACATTGAAAACCAAAATAAGGTTTTTTATAACGGACTGATCTATACCCTGGGCCGGGCAGTCTCCTACACCGGCCTGGCCGGTGTCATTTTCCTGGGAGCCGACCAACTGGCCCTTTCGGGATGGTTTCAGCAGTACGGCGAAAAGATCCTTGGCCCGTTGCTGATCGTCATCGGCCTGTTTATGCTGGGATTATTCAGAATCAATTTTCCCGGAATAAGCCGGTATATGCAGCGGTACCAGGAAAAGGGAGTGAGCTCCTACGGGGAAGTGCTTTTGATCGGCATTCTTTTCGCCCTGGCTTTTTGCCCCTATAGCGGTGTGCTGTATTTTGGAATGCTTATCCCGATGACCCTGAGCAGCGGTTCCGGTCTATCATTGCCTGTGGTGTTTGCCATAGCTACCGGTATACCGGTTATCATCTTTGCCTGGCTGCTGGCCTATACCATTGCCGGAGTGGGAAAACTCTACAACGGACTCAAGGTCTTTGAGAAATGGTTCCGCCGTGTGGTGGCCGTCTTGTTTATAGGCATCGGGTTTTACTATGTAATTGCCATCTATTTGTAAATTTTTTTCAAAACATATTTCGTATTTTTGCGAACTACGAAGAAGAATTGAATAATTGAGTGAAGAAGTTGATTGAGTGACTGAGTTCACTTAATCAACTTCTTAACTCCCCGCCTTCGTTTCACTGCTTCGGGGCACCCAATCAACTTCTTCCCAAAACTAAACGCAAACAATTAAAAAACAGAAGCAATTCTATGGAGATAAAAAAAGAAATCAAGATACTCGTTTGGATGGCGGCGGTTTTTCTGGCTGCCTACTTTTTGCCTTTATACAGTGAGCGTTTCCGGGAAGCGATCATGGCGATGCTTGATCTGACCAGGTGGTACGCCCGCGAACATGTGATCCTGTGCCTGTTGCCGGCCTTTTTCATTGCAGGGGTGATCGCTGTCTTTATCAGCCAGGGGGCTGTTTTGAAATACTTCGGCGCCCAGGCCAAAAAATGGGTCTCCTATTCCATCGCCTCGGTTTCGGGAACCATCCTGGCCGTGTGCAGTTGTACCATTTTGCCTTTATTCTCGAGCATCCACAAAAGGGGCGCCGGCCTGGGCCCCGCCATAGCCTTTCTTTATTCAGGCCCGGCCATCAACATTTTGGCCATCATCTTAACTGCCCGTATCCTGGGCTTTGAGATGGGTGTTGCCCGTATCATCGGGGCGGTAGTCTTTGCCATTGTCATCGGAAGCATCATGTCGTTGATTTATCGAAAGGAAGAAAGGGTGAAAGCCGAAGAACAGATGAACTTTTCGATGGGAGAAGAGGAAAAACGCCCTATGTGGCAGACTGCCTCGCACTTCTTCATCCTGGTGCTCATCCTCGTCTTTGCCAACTGGGGAGCCCCGGCAGATGATGTCACCAGCGGTGGCTGGTACTGGATATGGGCTCACAAATGGGACATCACCGCCTTCTTTTCGGTATTGCTGGTGTTCTCACTTATATATGTCCTTAAGCTGAAATGGCAATACGTGATCGCCGCTGCAGCCGCAACGACCGCTTCGGCCTTGCTCACAACCAGTCCGCTTGTGCCTATGGTGGTGGGGATTGCAGGTGTGTCTGTGCTCACCCTTACCGATAAAAGGGATGAGGAAAACAAACAATGGACCCTTTCGAGCTGGGATTTTGCCAAGCAGATCATGCCCCTGTTGGCCATTG
>CAJXLE010000281.1 GCA_913055895.1 uncultured Bacteroidota bacterium
ATGGCTCGGGTTCTGACAGTTTAGTCTTCGAATTTGTAGATCACCAGTCCGCTTCTTAATTTAGGCTCAAACCAGGTTGTTTTGGGAGGCATGATGTTGCCCGTGTCGGCTATGTCGATCAGCTGTTGAAGGGAGACAGGATGCAGGGCAAAAGCCACTTTCATCTCACCGCTGTCTACCCGGCGCTGAAGCTCTTTCAGTCCGCGGATGCCTCCCACAAACTCAATGCGCTTGGAACGCCTGAGATCCTGGATATCCAGGATGGGCTGCAACACCTGGTTGGTCAGTATGGTCACATCGAGCACACCAATCGGATCGTTGTCGTCATAGGTCCCTTCCTTGGCTGTGAGGGAATACCATGTGCCTTCCAGGTACATGGAAAAGTTGTGGAGTTTTTCCGGGCGGTAGGGTTCACTGCCTTTCTCCTCGATGACAAAACCATCCTTCAGTTTAGACACAAAGCCCTCGGGGGAATGGCCGTTGAGGTCCTTGATCACCCGGTTGTAGTCAAGTATTTGCAGCTGGTTGTCGGGGAAATGCACGGCCATGAAAAAGTTGTAGGCTTCATCGCCCGTGTGGTCGGGGTTGTTCTCACGCTTTTCCTTCCCCACCAGTGCCGCTGCTGCTGTGCGGTGATGCCCGTCGGCCACGTAAGTGTAAGGCACTTTTTCGGCAAAAAGCCGCTCAATCTTCTCGTTGGTGGCATCGTCGTCGACCACCCAGAAGTGGTGTCCAAAACCATCGTCGGCCACGAAATCGTATTCGGGGTCCTTGCTGCTGACCACACCGGCCACCAGCTGATCGATCTCGTCAACTGCCGGATAGGTAAAAAACACCGGTTCCAGGTCGGCATTGTTGACCCGGATGATCTTCATCCGGTCCTCTTCCTTATCGGGGCGGGTCAGCTCATGTTTTTTTATCACCCCGTTCAGGTAATCGTCAACAGCTGCAGCCCCAACAATACCATACTGTGTTTTGTTGTCCATGGTCTGGGCGTAGATGTAGAACTTGGGCTTATCTTCCTGTTGCAGCCAGCCTTTCTCCATGAACTTATTAAAATTTTCCCTCGACTTGTCGTACACCTCCGGGGCATGTGCATCTGTTTCGCCCGGCATATCTATTTCAGCCCGGGTGATGTGGAGCAGCGACCTGTCCATGCCCCTGGCCATTTCGCGGGCTTCTTCGGTATTCATCACATCATATGGCAGACAGGCTACTTCTTCTGCATGCTCTTTCGGGGGACGTATTCCTCTAAAAGGTTTTACAATTGCCATTGGTTATCAACTTTTGATTATTAGACCGGATTAGTTCACCTGGAATGTCTTGTCGCCATTCTCAAAATAGTTCTTTATCTGTTTGATGGCCGCCAGGCCGGCATTGATGTTGGCCTCGGAGGTCTGGGCTCCCATCTTCTTGGGTGTGAAGAAAAACCTTCCTTCATATTTCTCCTCAAACACATCCTTACAATCGGGAGCAATGTCGGAGATGTAATTGAAATCATCCCGCTCGGCCATCATTTTTTGCAGGCCTTCTTCATCGATCACCTCTTTGCGTGCGGTGTTCACCAGCGTGGCATTCTCAGGCATCAGCTTCATCAAGTCATAATTGATCGAATTCCTGGTTTTGTCGTTGGCGGGAATATGAATGGAAACATACTGACATTTTTTATAGAGCTCCTCGGCCGACTGTACAGGCGTAACCCCCTTCTTTTTGATGCTTTCGTCTTTTTCAAAGGGATCGTAAGCATAAATGTCCATGTTGAATCCCCGGGCAATCTCTGCCACCAGCTGCCCGACATTACCAATGGCGTGGATGCCAAGATTCTTGCCCCTTAGCTCGGTACCAGCCTTGCCGTTGAACTGGTTCCTGGCAAAATAAACCATCATACCCAGGGCCAGTTCAGCCACGGCATTGGCATTTTGGCCGGGGGTGTTCATCACCACGATGTTTTTCTCGGATGCGGCTTCCAGGTCGACGTTGTCGTAGCCTGCGCCACCCCTGACAATGATCTCGAGATTTTTACCGGCCTCGATCACCTCGCGGGTTACCTTATCGCTACGTACAATCAGTGCATTGGCATCGGCTACTGCATCGAGCAGCTCGCTTTTGTCGCTGTATTTTTCCAGCAGGCTGAATTCATAACCTGCCTTTGAGCATATTTCCTGTATGCCATCCACCGCATTGGGGTGGAAAGGCTTAACTGTGGCTACGAGTATCTTTTTCATAACTATTGGTTTTGGCTGATTCAAGCTTTGTTATTTTCAAATTCCTGCATCACATCAATAAGTGCTTTGACACTTTCTTTGGGCAGGGCGTTGTAAAGTGAAGCGCGGTAGCCACCCACCGATCGGTGTCCCTTAATGCCCACCATACCTTTTTCTGTGGCAAAGTCGAGGAACTCCTTCTCCAGGTCCTTATACTCATCCTTCATCACAAAGGTAACGTTCATGATGGAGCGGTCCTCTTCTTTCTCTACATTGGGCATGAAGAGCTTGTTGCGCTCAATCTCTTCATAAAGCATGTTGGCTTTTTCTGAATTGATCCTGTTCATGCCTTCCACGCCACCCTGCT
>CAJXLE010000282.1 GCA_913055895.1 uncultured Bacteroidota bacterium
AATGATTTTGTTGCGTATTTCCGACTTAAAGCCGGTGACGATGGCCACCGACAGGATCATCACAGCCAGTCCAAGGGCAATGCCAATGATGGAGATGGATATGATGGGCCGGGAGATTTTTTTATCATCCGAGCCTTCTGAATATAAGCGCTTTGCTATGTAAAGTTCTGTGTTCAATCCGCCGGCCATTTCACGCAAATGTATCAAAAATCTCTTTTTCTGTTTTACTGAAAATGAAAATGGTGAAGAATTTATTAATTTAGGCCGTTTTAAAACACTTGATATGCGGCACTTACTTGGAGCAACATTGTTGTTGTTGCTGGGATTCATGTCCTGCCAGAGCCAGCATTCTGCTGAAAAAGATATTGTCCCGGCGGCCGGGCGTATGGGAGAATATCTGCCCCGACTTCAGGATCAACGCATAGCGGTGGTGGCCAACCACACCTCCCGGGTGGACGGGGTGCATCTTGTTGATACCCTACTTGCCAGGGGCGTGGAAATAGCAAAGATATTCAGCCCGGAACATGGTTTCCGGGGTACCGGTGAAGCGGGTGAGCACATTGCCAGTTACACGGATTCTCTCACGGGGCTGCCGGTGGTATCCCTTTACGGCAGAAGCAAAAAGCCCGATTTGAGCGATTTGGAAGATGTGGAACTGGTGGTTTTCGACATACAGGATGTGGGCGTTCGCTTTTATACCTATATCTCCACCATGCATTATGTGATGGAAGCCTGTGCGCAGACCAATACACGTTTCCTGGTGCTGGACCGTCCCAATCCCAATGGCTTTTATGTCGACGGGCCTGTACTGGACACACAATACCAGTCGTTTGTTGGGATGCACCCCATCCCCCTGGTCCATGGGATGACCATTGCAGAGTTGGGCCGCATGATCAACGAGCAGGGTTGGCTAAAGGGAGGCCTTCGCTGCAACTACGACTGGGTGCCCTGCAAGAATTACACCCACGATTCCCTTTACCGGCTGCCGGTACCCCCTTCACCGAACCTGCCCAATATGAGGAGTGTTTACCTGTACCCTTCACTGGGACTTTTAGAGGGAACGGTGATGAATGTGGGCCGTGGCACCGAGACCCCTTTCCAGGTTTTTGGACATCCTGAGATGAGAAGCGAGGGGTTTACCTACACCCCGCGGGCCATAGAAGGGGCCAGCACCAACCCCAAGTATAAGGGACAGGTATGCCGGGGCATCAACCTGCGCGATTATCCGCTGGATTCGTTAACCCGGCATCCCCGTGTCAGGTTGAAATGGCTGCAACAGGCGATGCAGCTGATGCCAGAGCGGGATATTTTCCTGCCTTTCTTTAAAAATTTGTCCGGCAATCAGGAGCTGTTGAAACAACTTCGCAGTGGTGTTCCCCTGGAGCAAATCCGGCAAAGCTGGCAGCCGCAAATGAAAGATTTCATGCAGATGCGAAGCAAATACCTGATCTATGAGGATTATACCCGAAGTTCCCGGTAGATTGGATCAACAGCCCAGGGGGGAAGGGCTCTTCCGGGTTGTCATTCATGATGTGGCCATTACTATTTGTTTTTCACATAGATGTGTTTGATCTGTGTATCCTTCACAGCTTCTTCATAGATGGTGAAGTGCCTGTTTAAGGATTTGAGCAGGGGCGTCAGCTTGGAGAAGCCATAGTTACGGGGGTCAAAGTCGGGTTTCTTTTTGATCAGCAAAGCACCCACCTCTGCCAGGAAAGCCCAGCCGTTGTCATCCGCCACATCTTCAATAGAATTTTTTATCAGTTGGATCATCTCATCATTGATGGTATCCACATCGTTTTCGGGTTCAGGGGCAGCAGCTTGTTTAGTCGATGATTTGCGGGGTTTCTTTTCCTGCTTGGTTTTTTTCCCGCTGATCACCTCCACGTAGATGAATTTATCGCAGGCCACGATAAAAGGTGGCGGGGTCTTTTTTTCACCCAGCCCAATCACCAGCATACCCGATTCCCTCAGGCGCATGGCCAGCTTGGTGAAATCGCTGTCGCTGGAGACCAGGCAAAAGCCATCCACTTTGCCGCTGTGCAGAATGTCCATGGCATCAATGATCATGGCCGAGTCGGTGGCATTCTTTCCCGTGGTATAACTATACTGCTGAATGGGGGTGATGGCGTGTTCGAGCAACGCATTCTTCCAGCCCGATGCCCTGGATTTGGTCCAGTCTCCGTATATCCTTTTGATGGTGGGTATACCGAATTTGGCTATTTCCTCCAGCATGCCTTTTATGTTTGAATGGGGCACATTATCGGCATCGATCAGCACAGCTATCTTCAGGTCGTCTTTTTCTTTCATGGCAATTGTTTTTTCAGTGGCGAAGAATTTTTTGCCGGTATCCTGGCCTACTCACCGCCCACCACTACCGTCCATGGACGGATTTCCCAGTGGCTGATCAGCCCGTTTTTCACATAAGGGTCTTTTTCGACAAATGATTCAGCAGCACTGGTATCTTGGCCTTTAAAGATCAGGACTGCCCCATTGGCAGGTTCAGCCAGCGCTCC
>CAJXLE010000283.1 GCA_913055895.1 uncultured Bacteroidota bacterium
TACCGATCAGGTTGAGGGAAGGTTTCCAGTCCAGGGACAGGGTAAAAGGGATCTCCTCAATGGTATACTCCAACCCTATTATGCCGTCGAGTCCAACAACGGCATAATGACCTGGCTTGTCAAGAAAAGGGTGGGCACTACCCCACTGGCCTATGTGGGCTCCCCCACCGTAATACCAGTTGAGTCTATCCACTTCAAAAGCACGGGCATGTAGCTCATACAACCCGGTAACGGTGAAGCCCCAGCCACCAAACAAAAGAAGGCCTTCAACAGCCGTCTGCTCGTCTGTGAAATGTTTGATGGTAAAACCTCCGGTTGCAATATTGCCCCTTATGCCCACGCCGGTATGATAATCCTGAGCCTTTAAGCCTGTAAGCGATAACAACAGCATTGCTGCAATGATGTATCTTTTCATAGGTGATCCTTTTGTAATTTAATATTGTGGCCTTCCTGTATAACTTATCATGATTCAATCGTGTTTGTTTGTTGTATCAACATTTGTTTCCTGGTTTGCTTATTTTCTGTTTTATCTGTCTCTTTTCTACCTGTCTCTGTCTTCCCCCTCTTTCGGCTTTCTCCTTCTTTTATTTCCCCTGCTTTTGTTTCCATTTCTTTCTGTGTTTGCTGTTTTTCTTTCTTTACTTGTTTTTCGGTATTCTCTAATCCCACTGTATTGACTGTTACCTACCCTTAACCATCCCGCATCAGGGGTGGTTCATGAAATTGGAATTTATGTCAAACCAGGGACCCACGCAACACCAAATATACTTTATTTTTATTTTCAGCCAATCTTCGACCCCTTCGAACAGCTGCCCTTAATGATGAATGCCTGCGATTTCCCATAAAACTATTATCTTTGAATCATCACCAATGCACTGAAAAAAATGAAGACAGGTCCAGGACTTAAGCTTTTTCTCACCGGCATGGTGCTCCTTGCAGTGACCTCCTGTAATACGAGCCGGAAAAACGAGCAGGATTCAGTCGATGTGGCTACCCTGCGGGGACCTGCCGGGATCAGCATGGTTCAGCTGATGGATTCTCTCCAAACCCTGGATGGAAAAAAAGTGCAGTTCCAGATCAAGAATGAACCCCTACAGGTCAGGCCCCTTCTTTTCCAGGAAAAAGTAGAGTTTGCAGTTGTCCCCACCAACATGGCCTCCATAATATATAACAAAGGAGTAAACTACAAGCTTGCTGCCATACCTGTTTGGGGGACGTTGTACCTTTTTGGAGACAAGGCAGATATAAACGACTGGCAAGATCTAAAGGGAAAAAAGATCTACCTGATGGCCAAGGGGATGACCCCTGATGTGATGTTCCGTTACCTGCTCAAAGCCAACGGCATTGATCCCCGGAGCGATGTGACGCTTGACTATTCCTTTCCCACACACATAGAGCTGGCCAATGCGGTAGCCTCGGGTAAAGCCGGGCTGGCAGTGATCAGCGAGCCCATGGTGAGCATGGTGATCCAAAAAAACAAACATGTATCCCCCATACTCAGTCTGAACGACGACTGGAAAAAACACACCGAATCTGAGATCCCGCAAACCGCCCTGCTGGTTCACAAGGATTTTGCAAAAGACCATAAAAAGGCGGTTGACGATTTTCTCTCGGCCTACCATTCATCATGCCGGTGGATCAACAACCATCCCGGCAAGGGCGCCCGGCGCATCGTGCATTATGGCATCGTCAGGGACTCGATTGTGGCTGCCAACACCATCCCAAGATGCAACATACGCTTTGAGCGGGCCTATGGAATTCGCGGACGGGTCCTCGGCTACCTGGAGACTTTTCATCAAATGAACCCCGATATCATTGGAGGCCAGCTGCCTGATGAAGATTTCTTTTTCAAATAGAAGGGTTTTCACCACCCTCTCGGTGATCTTCCTGCTGACCCTTTGGAAGGTGGGGGCCATCGTGATCGGCTCCAACCTGATCCTTCCGGCCCCTGAAGATACGGCCCTGGCAGTGGTCGATCTTTTCGGTGAAAAGGATTTTCTGCGGATCATCATGGCCACCATCGC
>CAJXLE010000284.1 GCA_913055895.1 uncultured Bacteroidota bacterium
CGGTCTTTTCAGGTTATGCTTACTTTAGGATGAACATTTTTATTCAACGCTCGAAACTCGTTTAAAATGTTACTGGTTAACTTCAACGTTCAACCGTTTAACTTTAACTTGTAATTTTCAATGTTCAACCCATTCATTTCACTTCCCCCGAGAGCACAAATGCGGCCCCGGCTTCTTTCATCTCTTTAACCGCCTGGTCGACCGAGCCGTTGATGTCGATGCCGCGGATGGCATCATCGACCACGTTGACCTGGAAGCCTTCTTTCAGTCCGTCGAGCACCGACCATTTGACACAAAAATCGGTGGCCAGCCCGCTCACGTAAAGGGTGTCGATGTTGCGCTCCCTCAGATAACCGGTTAAGCCCGTTTTGGTTTTGAAGTCGTTTTCGTAGAAGGCCGAGTAGGAGTCGATGGACTTGCGGAAGCCTTTCCTGATCACCAGCTGGGTAGGGGTGGTGTTCAGGTCGGGATGGAATTCGCTTCCTTTCTCTCCCTGCACGCAATGGTCGGGCCACAGCACTTGCTCCCCGTACTCCAGGGTGGTGGTATCGAAAGGCTCCTTTCCCCGGTAGGATGAAGCAAAAGACCAGTGGCCTTTGGGATGCCAGTCCTGTGTTTGTACAATGTTGTCGAAGCGTTCGATCAGGTTGTTGATCACGGGTATCACCTGGTCGCCCCGGGGCACTTCCAGTGCGCCTCCCGGGCAGAAATCGTTCTGAACATCTACTATGATTAAAGCTCTCATGATGGCCTCCTGTCTTGTATTTTACTTTTCAGTTGTTCAACGAGGTGGTTGCGGAGATTATTGAGCCGGTCGGAGAGGCCCACCTTGTAGATATGGGGCATCTCGAACCGCTGGTGTTCGGCGGGGAGCTGCGACAGCCTCTTTTTTGCATACGCCTGTATGGCATGGGTGTCGCCTTCACCATTCAGCAGCTGCCCGTCTTCAAATACCTTATGGAATAGGGGTTCTTTGTGCATGCCGTTGAGGCGGCATCTTTTTGCTATCTCGTGGGGATGGTGCATCAGGTGGGTGTTTTCCTCCTCTTCCAGCAGGATGGCGTCGGCGTAGAAGTAACCCTCGTCGTCGAAATATCGGTATACCTTTTTGATGCCGGGCAGGGAGATTTTCTCATAGGTGTCCGAGAGTTTGAGTTTGGGTTGGTGGTTGTTCATCGACAGTTTGTAGACGCCGTCCAGGGCTGCCGTTTTTTTGCCGGTGATCAGTTCGGTGCCGACGCCAAAGCCGTCGATGGGGGCGCCCTGATCCAGCAGGCTGCGTATGACATATTCATCGAGCTGGTTGGAAGCCAGGATTTTGGTGTCGTACAGTCCGGCCTCGTCAAGCATCCTCCTGGCTTTTTTGCTCAGGAAGGCCAGGTCGCCGCTGTCCAGGCGTATGGCCTTCAGGCTGTAACCTTTCTCCCTGAGTTCATGGCCCACCTGGATGGCGTTGGGCAGTCCCTGGTTCAGGGTGTTGTAAGTGTCGACAAGCAGCACGGTGTTTTCCGGGAAGACCTCCGCATATTTGCGAAAAGCTGTCAGCTCGTCGTCAAAGCTCTGCACCCATGAGTGGGCAAGGGTGCCTGTGATCTTTGCCTGGTAGGCGTAACCGGCCAGTACATTGGAGGTGGCGTCCACCCCGCCGATGATGGCTGCCCGGCTGGCCTGCAGTCCGCCCAGACCCTGGGCCCTTCTGAGCCCAAAGTCGCTCACCGGTCTCTTGCCTGCCACCCGCCTGATGCGTGAAGCCTTGGTGGCGATGAGCGACTCAAAATTCAGGTAGTTCAAAAGGATGGTCTCTACCAGCTGGCACTCCATGATGGTGCCTTCCACCCTCAATACCGGCTCCACCGGGAAAACCACTTCGCCTTCCCTGACGCTGTGGATGGTTCCGTTGAAACGGAAACCGGCCAGGTATTCAAGGAAAGGTTCTTTGAAGCCCTGGCTTCTCAGGTATTCTATGTCGTCGGGCCCGAAAGAGAAATGTTCGAGCGATTTGAGCAG
>CAJXLE010000285.1 GCA_913055895.1 uncultured Bacteroidota bacterium
CAATGGATTGAAAAAAATGGGGGCTAGATCACCTTTTTTTCCTTCAGCAACCGTTCCATCTGCCTGTTCAGCTTTGTGGCCTGGTCGCGTGCTGCCACATCAAAATTTTTGGATGTGTCGCTAAAGATGATCGACCGGGAGGCGTTTACCAGCAGTCCGCCGTATTGGTTCAGGGCCGTGCGGCTTACTTCTTCCAGGTTGCCCCCCTGGGCACCAATGCCGGGCACAAGCAGGAAGTGATCGGGTACGAGCTCCCTGACTCTTTTGATGTAACCGGTTTGGGTGGCACCTGCCACGAACATGGTGTTTTCATCGGTGCCCCATTTACCGGACGTTTCAATGACCTCCTCAAAGAGGTAACGGTTGCCCTTACCTGTTTGGAGAAGCTGAAAATCCCCGGCTCCTGCGTTCGATGTCAGTCCCAGCAGTATGGTCCATTTGTCCTTGTATTCCAGGAAGGGTTCAACCGAATCTTTGCCCATATATGGAGAGACGGTCACTGCATCAAAGTTGAGCCTGGAGAAGAAGGTGTCGGCATACATCCTTGCCGTGTGCCCTATGTCGCCCCTCTTGGCATCGGCTATGAGCAGGTGCCCGGGATGCTTTTCCTTGATATAGCCTGCGGTCTTCTCAAGACTACGCCACCCCTTGTTGCCCTGGGCTTCATAAAAAGCGGTGTTGATCTTGTAGGCCACACACAAATCGTTGGTCAGGTCCACGATGGCCTTGTTAAAATAGAAGGCAGGGTCCACCTTGCTCTTCAGATGGCCGGGTATCTTTTCCAGTTCACTGTCCAAACCAATGCACAGGTAGTTTTTTTGCTGCTGGATCAGCTTAAATAAGTCTTCTTTGGTCATATGGTTATGCTTCTAATCCTGTTTCTTTGAGTCTTTCCGCGTTTTCTGCCATCTGGAGCTTGTCGATGATATTCTGCAGTTCGCCGTCCATCACGGAGTCGAGGTTGTAAAGGGTCAGGTTGATGCGGTGGTCGGTAACCCTTCCCTGGGGAAAATTGTAGGTACGTATCTTGGCCGAACGGTCGCCTGTGGAGACCATGGTTTTTCTCTTGGAGGCTATTTCATTCAGGTATTTCTGGTATTCGAGGTTGTACAGGCGACTTCTGAGCTCTGTTTTCGCTTTGTTCAGGTTTTTGAGCTGTGATTTCTCGTCCTGGCAGGTCACAACAATGCCACTGGGTATGTGGGTCAGTCGCACCGCCGAATAGGTGGTGTTGACCGACTGCCCGCCGGGTCCCGACGACATGAAGATGTCCTTGCGTATGTCTTCGTCCCTGATCTCTACATCAAACTCTTCGGCCTCAGGGAATACGGCTACCGAGGCAGCAGATGTATGCACCCTTCCCTGGGTTTCTGTTTGCGGAACCCGCTGTACCCGGTGCACACCCGACTCGTACTTGAGGGTGCCATAAACTTTTTCGCCGCTGACTTTCATCACCACTTCCTTAAATCCGCCAACAGTGCCCTCTGAAGCATCGGTGACCTGCACCTTCCAGTTTTTGTTCTCGCAGTATTTGACGTACATCCGGTAAAGGTCGCCGGCAAAGATGCTGGCTTCATCGCCGCCGGTGCCGGCCCGTATCTCCATGATGGCGTTTTTGTCGTCTTCGGGGTCTTTGGGCACCAGCAGGAACTTGATCTTTTCCTCCAGCGGCTCCTTTTTCTGCTGCATCTCCTCCAGCTCTTTCTTGGCCAGGTCCCTCAGCTCATCATCCTGTTCGGTTTCCAGGATCTGTTTGTCGGTCTCTACATTTTCCAGCAGCTGTTTGTATTCCTCATAAGCCTCGATGATGGGCTGCAGGTCCTTGTACTCCTTGTTGAGTTTGACGTACCTGTCCATATCAGCCATCACCTCGGGGTCGGTGATCAGTTCACTGACCTCGTCGAACCGCATCTTAACCCCTTCCAGCTTCTGCAGGATCATGTTGTTGTTATTGTCTTCGGCCATGGTTCATGCAACTGTTTATGCTTTTTGTGTTTATGTTA